>NYTF01000008.1 GCA_002683355.1 Paracoccaceae bacterium
GAGTTTGGGTTTGGGTTTGCACGTTTTTCGAAAGATGAGGGCGAAATTATAATGATCATGATTGATCCGAGCTTTCGACACAAAGGTCGAGGTACATTACTTCTTAAAAAATTATTAGATGATTTAAAAAGCATAGGGTGTAAAAAGATATTTTTAGAAGTTGGAAGTAATAATGAGGGCGCTATTGCACTTTATAAAAAAAATAACTTTGAAAAAATTGGGGAAAGAAAGGAATATTATTCGCTAAAAACCGGTGGCAAGTTGAATGCATTGGTATTCCAAAAGGTTCTGTAATCATTTTTAACGTGCAGTAATTCCAAAAAAATAGCACAAATTTATATTAAAACATAAAAAACTTCACTCGAATCATTGCCAAATTATACATAAACCTATCACATAGCATGATCGGGCCTTGGCCCAAATTTATAACACCTGGGAGATACAAATGACATTTATGAAAACTATAATTAGCGCTACCGCAACTTTAGTAGCTAGTGCTGCGATGGTTGTCGCTGACCCAGCCTTGATTTACGATTTAGGCGGTAAGTTCGACAAATCATTTAACGAAGCTGCCTATGAAGGTGCTGAAAAGTGGAAAGCAGAAACTGGTGGTAATTACAACGAAATTGAACTTCAGAATGAAGCTCAAAGAGAACAAGCACTTCGACGTTTTGCAGAGAATGGGAATAACCCAATTGTAATGGCTGGATTTAGCTTCGCTTCTTCACTTTCAGAAGTGGCACCAGATTTTCCTGATACCAAGTTTGTAATAATTGATATGGTAGTGGATGCACCGAATGTAAGATCTACAGTATTTAAAGAGCAAGAAGGCTCTTATTTAGTTGGGATGATGGCAGCAATGGCCTCTGAAAGTGGCACAGTTGGATTTGTTGGAGGAATGGATATTCCTTTAATTCGTAGATTTGCATGTGGATACGTTTTGGGAGTTAAGTCAATTAATTCAGATGCAACAATTATCCAAAATTATACTGGAACAACATACCATGCATGGAATGATCCAATAAAAGGTGGCGAATTAACAAAAGCTCAAATTGCTCAGGGCGCTGATGTTGTGTATCACGCGGCCGGAGGAACAGGTTTGGGCGTGCTACAAGCAGCAGCAGATGCTGGTAAATTAGGTATCGGCGTAGATAAAAATCAAAACCACTTACAATCAGGCTCAGTACTAACATCTATGGTAAAAAGAGTTGACGTCGCAGTTTATAATGCGTTCTCTCAAGGGGCTGGCTTAACCACTGGTTTCGATGTGATGGGTTTATCTAACGGTGGTGTTGGATACTCGATGGACTCTCATAACGCTAGTTTAGTATCTGCAGATATGGAAGCCGCTGTTGAGGCAGCCAAAGCGAAAATTATTGCTGGCGAGATAGAAATACATGACGCGATGTCAGATAATTCCTGCCCGGCAAGTTAAAGGCAGATAAACGTGCAAAAAAATGAAGAGGAGCGGCAAACAACTGCCGCTCCTGCTATTAAATTAAATAATATTTCTAAAAGTTTTGGTCCAGTTCAAGCTAACAAGAACATTTCACTTAGTGTAAATGTGGGGACCATTCATGGCATCGTAGGGGAAAATGGTGCGGGAAAATCTACACTAATGTCTATTCTTTATGGCTTTTATAAGTCTGACTCTGGCGAAATATTTGTTGGTGGAGAAAAAACCATAATTCCTGATAGTCAGGCTGCTATCTCAGCAGGTATTGGGATGGTATTTCAACACTTCAAGTTAGTAGAAAATTTTTCTGTGTTAGAAAATGTAATATTAGGTGCGGAAGACGGAGCTTTACTTAAACAATCTTTAGCTAAGGCCCGTATTCAACTGCAAGACTTATCCAAGGAATATGAATTAGACGTAGACCCAGATGCAATAATTGAAAATATGTCTGTTGGGCTTCAGCAAAGAGTAGAGATCCTAAAAGCGTTATATCGTGAAGCAAATATCTTAATCCTAGATGAACCTACCGGTGTTCTCACGCCATCAGAAGCGGATCACTTATTTAGGATTCTAAAAAATCTTCGTGACCAAGGTAAAACAATTATACTAATAACACACAAATTGCGTGAGATTATGGACGCGACAGATACGGTAAGTGTAATGCGCGCAGGTGAAATGACCGCTACTTTAGAGACAAAAAAAACAAGCCCTGAAGAACTAGCAGAATTAATGGTTGGCAGAAAAGTTTTACTAAATGTGTCAAAAAATGAAAATAAGGCTGGCGATATTGCACTTGAAGTTAAAAATTTAAGCATTACTGACGAAAAAGGTGTTTTACGAGTAAAAGATATCACTTTTGAAGTTCGGGAAGGCGAAATTCTTGGGATAGCGGGGGTAGCAGGAAACGGCCAATCTGAATTATTAGAAGCTCTTGGCGGGTTCAGAAAAGCTGAAGGATCTGTTTCAATATATGGGCACACCCTCAATCTAAAAAATCCATCTGGACAAGAAATACGAGATCTATCTATTGCACATGTACCTGAAGATAGACAAAGACTGGGTCTAATAATGGAATTACTGCATGGGAAAACATAGGTTTTGGTTATCAGCATGAAAATGAGTATTCAAACAACTGGGGACTAATGAACAACAAGAAACTCCGATCAGATGCTGCAAAAAAAATGAAAAAATTTGATGTGCGTCCTTCTGATAACAAACTGAAAGCCCGAAGTTTCTCAGGAGGAAATCAACAAAAATTAGTCCTCGCTCGGGAAATTGAACGTAATCCAGATATTCTACTAATTGGGCAACCTACCAGGGGCGTAGATATTGGTGCGATTGAATTTATTCATAATGAGATTATTAAATTAAGAGACGAAGGTAAGGCTATTGTTTTAGTATCAGTTGAACTAGACGAAATTCTGTCTCTAACTGATAGGGTTTCTGTGATGTTTGATGGCAACTTAATTGGTAACAAATTAACTTCAGAAACAAACGCTATGGAATTGGGCCTCCTGATGGGTGGAGAGGCTAATTAGATGACAAAACTCCCAGCCTGGATTGATATATTATTAATTCCTATGATTAATTTGATCATCGCACTTTTTATATCAGCTTTAGTGGTCCTTTACATTGGAGAAAACCCAATAGATGCCATGAGCCTAATGATAAAGGGAGCAATTGGAAACTCTTATGGTTGGGGTTACACGCTTTACTATGCAACTAACTTTATCTTTACGGGCCTCGCTGTTTCAATAGCATTTCATGCTCGGATATTTAATATTGGAGGAGAAGGTCAAGCAATGCTTGGTGGTTTAGGCGTCGCATTAGTATGCTTAATGGTTCCTTGGCCACATTGGATTATTTCACTTCCAGTTGCAGTGATAGGTGGTGCGCTATTTGGGGCAGCCTGGGCAGCTATACCCGCTTATCTCCAAGCAAAGCGTGGTAGTCACATCGTTATCACAACGATTATGTTTAACTTTATAGCGTCAGCTTTACTAGTTTATCTTTTAGTGAATGTATTGAAAGTACCAGGGTCAATGGCTCCTGAAACTGCAAGATTTCCGGAAGGGGCAAGGCTCCCAACTGGCCACGATATGCTTGGATGGTTAGGAATAAAATTTTCTAAATCACCACCTGTAAATATTAGTTTGCTCGTTGCCATTTTATCCTGCTTTGCCATTTGGTTCCTAATATGGAAAACAAAGCTAGGGTATGAGATAAGAGCATTTGGGCATTCCGAAAGTGCCGCTAAATATGCCGGAATATCACCAGTTAAAATCATAATGGTTACTGTATTAATATCTGGTGCCCTAGCTGGACTTATGGGAATTAATTCAGTCATGGGTGAATCAGAGCGTCTTGTGCTAGATAGCGTGCAAGGAGCAGGATTTATTGGTATTGCTGTCGCGCTGATGGGCAGGTCTCATCCATTTGGAGTTTTCTTAGCAGCCATTTTATTTGGTATTTTGTACCAAGGTGGCGCAGAACTAGCTATGTGGACTTCAATTCCAAGAGAATTAATTGTCGTCATACAAGCACTTGTAATACTATTGACTGGTGCTTTGGACAACATGATTAGGATGCCAATTGAACGCTTATATTTTAAGATGGTAAGGGCGGGCGCCTAATGGATTTTGAAACCATACTACAGGTCTTAGATATGTCTGTAAGATACAGCATACCACTTTTATTAGCTTGTCTGGCCGGACTTTTTTCAGAAAGAGCTGGAATATTTGATATTGGTCTAGAAGGGAAAATGCTAGCTTCTGCATTTGCTGCGGGCGCTGCTGCATTTGTATCAGGATCAGCCCTCATTGGCTTGTTAGCGGGCATATTCACTTCCATTGTTTTGTCCGCAATTCATGGTGTGGCGTCAATCACTTTTAAGGGCAATCAGCTGATTTCTGGAGTAGCTATTAATTTCTTGGCATCTGGCATGACAGCTTTAGTTGGCCAAAACTGGTTTCGTCAGGGAGGCCAAACCCCAGCATTAAGCGGCTCAGCTCGTTTCAATGATATCACATTGCCTTTTGCAGAACTTTTGATTGATGTGCCAATTTTTGGCAAAATATATTACGAACTTATCTCAGGGCATAATTTATTAGTTTATATTGCCTTTTTGGTAGTTCCTTTGACTTGGTGGATATTATTTAGAACACGTTTCGGATTAAGGTTGCGCGCTGTTGGAGAAAACCCAGCTGCTGTTGATACTTCTGGTGTGTCTGTAATTAAACAACGCTATGCTGCAGTAGCTATCTGTGGTATCCTATGTGGCATTGCTGGCGCATATTTATCTACGGGAATTGGCGCGGGCTTTATCAAAGAGATGTCTGCTGGAAAAGGTTTCATAGCTCTAGCAGCATTGATTTTTGCAAAATGGAGACCTGTACCTGCCCTTTGGGCATGCTTGTTATTTGGTTTTTTAGCAGCTATCGAAACACGTTTCCAAAGTATAGAATTACCTATTGTTGGCACTATTCCACCACAATTAATGCTAGCATTACCATATATTCTAACTGTAATAATTTTAGCTGGTTTCATTGGGAAAGCCATCCCACCTAAAGCTGGTGGTGAGCCATACACTAAAGAATAGAAAAATTTAAAAGTGCAAACCGTCAATAAATTTGCAACTAAGGTTGATCCGATTTGTCGCAGTTTACTATCTTATTAATGGTTAAAAAAAAATATAGTTATATTGCANTAANGCACAATTAAAACCTTCAGGTAGAGGTTANTTATTTAACATACGGCAAAACTGAAAGCTTGGTTTTTAAGTTCTTCAAATTTGNTCTTACTTGTACTAGATTGAACAAATAGATCAGAAAAACGATAATTTTTATTNACCAGACTTATCAATAAAATTTTTCTTAACCAAAATTGAAACTAAAATAAATAGAGGCAAGAAATGGATCCAATTATTTTAACTACTGAAATGATTGTGATGCTTGGATTATTATTATTTACTGTTTTTTTATTTGTTTCAGAAATTATTCGGCTGGATCTTGCAGCAATCTCTATCTTGGTATTGTTAGGGTGTTTAAGTTATGTCCCAGGTCTGGAAGGGTTAGTAGATGCAAAAAATTTATTCAATGGGTTTGCTTCTAATGCTGTAATTTCAATTATTGCAGTCATGATAATTGGCGCTGGATTAGATAAAACCGGTTTAATGTCTCAGCTAGCTTCCACAATCTTACGATATGGAGGCAAAACAGAAAAAAGAATCATTCCNATAATCTCAAGCTCAGTCAGTATAATATCAAGTTTTATGCAAAACGTTGGAGCTGCCGCACTCTATATACCAGTAGTTTCACGAATTTCGAGTAGAACAGATATTCCACTCTCGCGACTGTTAATGCCCATGGGATTTTGTGCAATCCTAGGTGGAACATTAACTATGGTTGGCTCATCCCCTTTAATTTTATTGAATGATCTAATTCAAACAACAAATGAGGGATTNAGTGCTGATCAGCAAATCTCAACCTTTTCTCTCTTCTCTGTTACGCCGATAGGACTAGCTCTTGTTACTACTGGAATAATNTACTTTGTGGTTTTAGGAAAATGGGTTTTACCCGGTGTTCCAGCTCGGTCTGATGCTACCTCAGGTCAATCGATGAAAGAATACTTAAAACGCCTTTATGGTTTAAAAGCTGATATAATAGAAATTGAAATACCCGAAGGAAATATTCTTNTAGGACAAACATTAAGCGATCTTATGGATGCGCATCACTGTTATGTTATTGGAACCCATTATAATGGGAAGAACTGGATAGCACCTCCTATAACAACGTTGATCCAGACGCCATGTCGATTGGCAGTCCTTGGCAGAGAAAAAGTTATTCGAGAGATGGTTGCTGATTATGGCCTAAAAGTTATACCTTCCCTTAAGAATTTTTCAGAGGACTTTGCTCCAACAAAATCAGGGGTTGCTGAAGTGGTTGTGCCACCAGATAGCGTACTTGTTGGAAAAGACGCTCGTGAACTTTCATTTCGAAAAACATATCATGTATCCCTTTTGGCAATACATAGAGGCGAGGAAACTTTCAGTAACGTAGAAACTGAAGAACATGAAGCATCACAGATTTGGTCAATTCCATTTAAAGCTGGAGATACCCTAGTTNTGCATACTAGTTGGGAAGCATTAACAAAATTAACTNAAGACCGAAATTTTGTTGTAGTGACAACAGATTTTCCACGTGAAGAATTAAGACCGCAAAAAGTAGGATGGGCCTTATTCTTTTTTCTTACCGCTCTTGCAATGATTTTATTTACTGACATACAATTGTCGCTTTGCTTGCTAACAGGTGCTGCTGGCATGATTATTAGTAAAGTCATCGATATTGATGAGGCATATAATTCTGTTGGATGGAATACTGTTTTTTTACTAGCCAGCTTAATTCCTCTGGGGCAGGCTGTTCAAAATACTGGAACAGCCGAATGGATTGCCCAATTAATTTTGACCATACTAGATGGTTGGCCATTATGGGCACTACAAACAGGAGTTGCTATCCTAGCGACGATTTTTACTCTAATCATGTCAAATGTTGGGGCTACTGTGCTTTTGGTTCCACTGGCGATTAGTATAGCAATCGCGGCTGGTGGTGATCCAGGGCTGTTTGCTATGACTGTCGCTATATCTACTTCAAATTCATTCTTAATCCCAACTCATCAGGTAAATGCCTTAATAATGGGCCCTGCTGGATACAGAGTGATCGATTTTGTTAAAACTGGTGGAATTATGACAATCTTATTCTTGATTGTTTCCATGGTAATGATGAACTTAATCTTTTAAATACCAACTAAGGTTTTAAATCACTAGTTGAAAGCGGAGACGTTGGTTTAGATAATCTATACTGGGTTACCCAAATTAACTTTTCTTGAGCTCTTGTTATTGAAACGTAAGCTAGCCTTTTCCATAAAGGCAAATCAGATTCAATTCTTTCAGTCTTTGCGGCAACAAAAATATCAGGGCCAAATACTTGGACCTGAGGCCACTGAGAACCCTGTGATTTATGAATTGTCACNGCAGATCCATGAAGGAAAGCAGCACCCATTCTAGCAGCAAATGGAATAAAAGGTTCATCCTTATCATTTTTTTCAATTTTTATGATACTAGCAGCACTGACATACGGATCCTCTGCGCCAACGACATGCAATCTAGAAAATCCCGGTTTGCGTCCATTTCCCAAAAATATTGCATGAGCTCCTTTGATTAAACCACGCGCCTCCAAGTCAAGGCGTTTTTTTCTATGCTTTAGCGGCAACTCTATCCCATCACATATTAAAGGTTCTCCAACGAGCAACTCATCATCAGGCGCATTATATGAATTACGAAAGGCTTGTATCAATCTTATTCGCGTGGAATTCCTCCACACTAAAACAGGAGATCTGGCCATCATATCACTAATCACTCGTTCACTAACAATTACCCTTTCATCTCTACTAGCCGCTTGAACTATCTCATTTTCAAAATCATTAAATGTGATATCAGGATCTGCAAGGAAATGAGCTAGATCCAAAATTGGACTATCAAACTCTTGACGGTGAATGCGATGGAGTTCAATTTTTCTTGAGTNATCAATATCATCAAAAACCATTTTTCCTGAATTACCAACAGGTGCTAATTGTGCTGGATCACCAAATAGTATCAATGTTGAGAATATGTCCCTTAAATCAGACAGTTGTTTTTCATCCAACATCGAGCTTTCATCGACAAANCCAATATCTAGAGGCTCCTCGCGCCTTTTCCACCCAGTTATGAAATCTGATCCACGCAGACCTGCTACAGCCAAAGCTCCTGGAATTGATTTATTTGATTTAAAAAAAGACTCCGCTCTTTTGAGCGCATCATCGGTTANACCATCTATGATCGGCTTGTCTTGCTTACCATTTAACCAGTCTGCTATTTTTTCATACTCTGGGTCATATATGGGAGAATATAATATTCTGTGAATAGTGGTGGCTGCAACTCCTTGCTGCCTTATAACACTCGCAGCTTTATTTGTTGGTGCTAAAATTGCCAAAGTGCGTTTGNCATTTATTTTAGCTGGTTGGTACTCACCAGAAACTGTCTCTACACCTAATTCGTTTAANTCAGTAACTATTTTAGCAAGTAATAAGGTCTTTCCCGAACCAGCTTTGCCAATAATAGCAACTTCCTTATTTTTTTTTTTGATTAAGTGGAGATAGGCTCTTTGACTCAACATTTACCCCAGATGAAGACNATAATTCTAAAATTTTATCATAGGCGATTTTTTGATCATCTGAAAACTGCACGGCAAACTCTTTTTTTTTGAGNTTAACTTTAAGACNCANTACTTGCTAGATCAAAATTATAAGTTTCCACATGCTTCCAACGTATCTTCAAAAGTACGTAAGCCAGTATTAGGAGCAGATATCAGGACTGCCATATTACCAGGTTTATGCTCATTTTTTCGCATTTTTGTGTGAGCGTTTGGAATTTCTAACCAGGGAAATACTTCTGACATACAAGGGTCNAATCTGCGTTCCAACATTAATTGGTTTGCCGCTGCTGCTTGTTTAAGATGGGCAAAATGACTTCCTTGAATTCTTTTTTGATTCATCCAAACATAGCGAGCATCCATGGTCAGATTATACCCAGTTGTTCCAGCACAAATAACTATCATGCCACCCTTTTTACAAACGAACGTAGATACTGGAAATGTAGCCTCACCTGGGTGCTCAAATACCATATCAACATTTATTCCCTTCCCAGTTATTTCCCAAACAGCTTTTCCAAATTTTCTAACNTCACCAAACCAAGCCTTGTANGCATCTGAGTTTACTATTGGTAATTGACCCCAGCAATTNAAGTCTTTTCGATTGATTACTCCCTTAGCACCCAATCCCATAACAAAATCCCTTTTATCTTCATCAGAGATAACTCCAATTGCATTTGCACCAGCAGTATTAATCAGTTGAATAGCAAAGGATCCAAGACCTCCAGAAGCACCCCAAACCAAAACATTTTGGCCAGGTTTCAATTCATGCGGATGATGACCAAAAAGCATCCGGTAAGCNGTTGCTAATGTTAAAGTATAACAAGCACTCTCTTCCCAAGTTAAATGTTTTGGACGTAACATTAATTGTTGTGCTTGCACACGTGTAAACTGGGCAAAAGATCCGTCTGGTGTCTCATAACCCCAAATTCTTTGACTTGACGAAAACATTGGGTCGCCACCATTACATTCCTCATCATCACCATCATCTTGATTGCAATGCACCACGACTTCATCACCAATTTTCCATCGAGTTACCTTATCGCCAATTGCCCAAACAATTCCTGAAGCATCGGATCCAGCAACATGAAATTTCTCTTTGTGTACATCAAATGGTGAAATAGGAATTCCTAAACCTGCCCATATACCATTATAATTAACTCCAGCAGCCATAACAAAAATTAAAACTTCATTACTATCCAAGCTTGGTGTCTCAACAACTTCCACCTTAAATGAATCATCAGGCTCACCATGCCGATCTCTTCTGATTGCCCAAGCATACATATTCTTAGGCACGTATCCTAACGGTGGTACTTCACCAACTTCATAGAGTTCTTTTTCCTCTGCTTTATATGATATTCTACTATTAGGTGTATCCAATGGCATTATGCTCTCCAGAATCAGTCAATAATATATAAATCTGTAATCGCAATATAAGAAAGTATTCGCAATAGTAATTTTCATTATAAAAGAAATTAATTTATGTAATTTTAAATCATATAAGCTCAAAATAAAGTAATTTTATTACTTTTTAAAATTATTATATCAAATGACTTATAGAATTTGCATAAAAATCAATTAAGTTTCCTTCAGAATTATCAACGATAATTCCTGAATTATCTCGTCTTAAAGCTTTTCGATTTAAAAGAGTTTCTAACGCATGCTCTATAACATATGATTGCGTTTCTTCTGGCACATGCACTCGTGCACCAGAACATTTCAACTTTACAAGCAGGTCAGTACATAAATCTTGAATTTCAGCCTCTTTCATCGGTGATTTCGCAGATCTCATCACCGTAGCAACGAGAGGCACTGGTAAAACTGGAACAACTTTACTGACCTCATCCATAACCTTTCGACCTAAAAGTACAGTTCGGCGATCAGAACTCTTTAAATCAGTAGTTTCCATAAATGATCTCATCGATATAGGCGTCCCAAAGCTTACACTTGCATAACCAAACCGGTTAAAACGCCCAGTTAAACGTAACCATATTTGCCGTAAAGAAAACCCAAGAGCAGAAAGTAAACTAAACTCAAAATGGCCTTCTGAGTGTTTTGACGCCTTTAAAAGAATGCGGTCTTCTAAAACTCTATCATAATTTAATCCAACTGGCACCAAGACTATATCTCGTTTCTGACTTATCTCAAAGTTTGAAACCATATAACTCAAAATTCCAAGCTTTCCTCGTTTCAACTTTCCATCAAGNCTCAATGCCCCTTCAGGNAAAATGGCTTGAGTAACACCTCCGTCAGTAGCCATTTGCACATATCTTGTTAATACTTTTCGATATAGTGGCCCCTGATCTGTGCGTCTAATAAAATACCCTCCCCAAGCACGTATCAATTGCTGAAAAGGCCAAACCCTTGCCCATTCACCTACTGCATAGGAAAGAGCAGAACGATCAGAAGCTAACCAAGTTAAAATAAAATAATCCATGTTTGAACGATGGTTTATAATGAAGACCACCGTTGCACTCTTATCAAGGCCATCATAAATCTGCTTTTCTTCAGNACCTAAATTTACCCGGTAAATTAATTTAGATATCAATCTTGCTAATCTTATAGCAAAGCTAAAATAAGCCATGGCTGAAAACGATGGTATTATTTCTTTTGCATAATTTTCCACCTCATCAATAACTACTTTTTCAGGAATCNTATTATCCTGGGCATATTCTATCGCAGCATCCATTACCTCTGAGTCATAAGTTAATCTATCGATCATGACCCTTCGCTGCATCAATTTAAAAGGCTCNATCTTTAAATCTAACTTATCATTCAACTGANTTATTAGTCTTTCAAAACGCCGTCTAAAATACCATCTAACAGACGGAACCAGTACTCGGTCTAATAGGCCAAAGACCATTAAAAGGCCTCCACCAATTGCAAGCCACAAGGGGATTTCTATGATTCCAAACATAGACTGCACACTAAACTAAAGTAGCTTGTGGACAACATACCTTTTCAAATATTCAATCGTACTTACGAGATGAAACAAGTTTTGGATATAATGTTCCCATTTGCTTNAGTATGTTGTAATTATCTTTCCAGACTATCTTAATTAGGATTTAGAAAGTGGCTCAAAATAAAAATCAACCTTGGCTTTTTCGTACTTATGCTGGCCATTCCACTGCTAAAGCATCAAATAAATTGTATCGTAATAATCTAAGTAAAGGTCAAACTGGCCTCTCGATAGCTTTTGATCTTCCTACTCAAACTGGATATGATAGTGATCATATCTTGGCCAAGGGTGAGGTAGGAAAAGTNGGTGTGCCNATATCCCATCTCGGGGACATGAAAANTTTNTTNAAAGATATTCCCTTAGATAAAATGAATACATCAATGACTATTAANNCAACAGCTCCATGGTTGCTNTCCTTATACATAGCAGCCGCTCAGGAGCAGGGAGTTNATATCAGTGCACTTAAAGGCACAGTACAAAATGATATTGTAAAAGAGTATCTAAGTCGTGGAACCTATATTTGCCCACCAGAACCGTCAATGCGTTTGATAACAGATGTCGCCGCTTATTGTTTTGANTTTGTTCCAAAGTGGAATCCAATGAATGTATGTTCTTACCATTTNCAAGAAGCNGGAGCTACNCCTGAACAAGAGCTAGCATTTGCTTTGGCTACTGCAACATCTGTACTGGATAATTTACAAAAAAAAGTATCGGCTGAGGATTTTCCACAATTGGTTGGCCGCATTTCATTTTTTGTAAATGCAGGTATNAGATTTGTTACAGAAATTTGTAAAATGCGCGCATTTGTAGAATTATGGGATGAAATTTGCCAAAAACGTTATGGAGTGAATGATCCAAAATTTCGACGATTTCGTTACGGTGTTCAAGTAAATTCATTAGGCTTAACAGAACAACAACCAGAAAATAATGTTTATAGAATACTAATTGAAATGTTGGCGGTNACTCTATCCAAAAATGCTCGCGCCAGAGCAGTTCAATTGCCAGCTTGGAATGAAGCACTTGGCTTNCCAAGACCTTGGGATCAGCAATGGTCACTAAGAATGCAACAAATTATGGCTTTTGAAACTGACCTTCTTGAATATGAAGATATATTTGATGAGAACCCAGCAATTGAGAGAAAAGTAAAACAGCTTAAAAAAGAAGCNCTAAATGCGCTTGATCAAATAGANAGCCTTGGGGGAGCTCTGAAAGCNATAGAATACATGAAAACTCAATTGGTAAAATCAAACTCNGAAAGAATCTCAAAAATTGAGGATGGCTCAGCAACAGTTGTTGGCGTAAATCGATTTATTGAAGGTGCAAAAAGCCCACTTACCGCAAACGATGGCTCAATAATGACAGCAGATATTAATGCAGAAAAAGATCAATTAAAACGTTTAGAACAATGGCGAAATTCGCGAGACCCTAAAAAAGTAAAGCGAGCTCTGGAGAATCTTAAAATTGCGGCCAAAACTGGTAAAAACATTATGCCGCCCTCCATTGAGGCTGCAAAGTGTGGTGTAACCACAGGGGAATGGGGTCAGATTATGAGAGACGCTTTTGGAGTTTACAAAGCACCTACTGGGGTTGGTAAATCAATATCCAATGATGTGTCTAATTTAGACCATCTTCGTTTAGCTGTTGATAANGTTTCTGATAAATTAGGCAGACGTATGAAATTACTTGTTGGAAAACCAGGATTNGATGGTCACTCAAATGGAGCTGAACAAATAGCAACGCGCGCTCGTGATTGTGGAATTGATATAACCTATGAGGGAATCCGTTTGACACCAGTAGAGATTGTGGATGCTGCTATATCTGAAAATGTACATGTTATTGGACTATCTATTCTTTCAGGCAGTCACACACCATTAGTAAANGATGTTATTACGCATCTAAAAGAGAAAAATNGAANTNATATACCCGTTGTAGTTGGCGGTATAATACCTGAAAAAGATGCNATAGANCTCAAGAAATCAGGAGTGTCNCAGGTTTATACTCCAAAGGATTTTGAATTAAATAAAATCATATCAGATTTGATAGAAATAGTTGATGTATAATTTTANTAGCATTAACATATAAAAAAATTNTAAATGGCANNCAAAATGACAAATGACCAAAAGTTAATNGCTGAAATAGTATCTCGAAAAGAAGATCTCATNCAACTTACGCAAGATCTTATAAAAATTCCAACTGTAAATCCACCTTGTAGCAACTATCTTGAAATCTGTGAGTACTTAGATAACCGACTAAAATCATCTGGGTTTCAAACACAAATGATACGAGCAAAAGGAGCAATCGCAGACAGTGATAAAAACCCCAGATGGAATATTATTGGCAGNTACGAAGGAAAAAATACTGGAGACTGNGTGCATTTNAACAGCCANACAGATGTNGTAGAAGTTGGTCACGGTTGGACTACAGATCCATTTGGAGCAGAACTNAAAGACGGAAAAATCTATGGNCGTGGCGCCTGTGATATGAAGGGTGGACTTGCCACCTCAATTGTTGCAGCAGAAGCATTCATCGCTACTTATCCAAATTTTAATGGAAGCATTGAGATTTCAGGAACTGCTGACGAGGAATCTGGGGGNTTTGGTGGGGTCGCTTATCTCGCAGAAAAAGGCCACTTTAAACATGTNAATCATGTAATTATTCCAGAGCCTCTTAATAAAGATAGAGTATGTATTGGNCATCGTGGCGTTTGGTGGGCCGAAATTGAAACAAAAGGACGTATTGCNCATGGATCAATGCCTTTTCTAGGNGATTGTGCNGTNAGNCATATGGGTGCANTCTTAGAAGAAATGGANGAAAAGCTNTTTCCAGCCCTCAANAACAAAAGGACNGAAATGCCAGTTGTTCCAGAAGGAGCAAAACAATCAACATTAAATATTAACTCAATTCATGGTGGTGAAGCAGAGCAAGAAGACGATTATACAGGATTACCATCTCCAAACGTGCCAGATCGCTGTAGGATAGTAATTGATAGAAGATTTTTGATAGAAGAAAATTTACCTGAGGTAAAATCAGAAATTTATGAATTACTCGATAACTTAAAAGAAAACCGTCAAGATTTTGACTTTGAAATAAGAGACATGCATGAAGTCCATCCAACAATGGCGCCAAAAGATGCACCCGTGGTTACAACTATTTCAAACGCCATAAAGGATGTACTTGGCAAAACTGCAGAGCATGTTGTTTCGCCAGGAACATATGATCAAAAGCATATCGACAGAATTGGTAAATTAAACAACTGTGTTGCTTATGGCCCAGGTATTCTTGACTTAGCTCATCAACCAGACGAATGGATTGGTGTTGATGATATGATAGACAGTGCTAAAATAATGGGTAAGGCATTAACGTCTTTTCATTCTGTGGACTGATATTGGCATCAATTAGTCTCTTAATTCTTTTGGAAAAACACCCCATATTGAAGACTTTAATGCCCAACCCTTATACCCATCAGCGTTCAATTTGCACCAAGCAATATCACACTTTCCAAGCCTGGCTATAACTCCAGTCTCCAAATAAGCATTTATTGGCATACCAATTGTTGGTTTAGCCAAAAGATGCGTTAGGTCTTCGATAACTAAGACATGCCTGACACCAGATAAAAGAGAATAATGCATCCAACCACCTTCCCCTTCCCAATCGACAACTTGGCGCCAATGACCATATTCAGCAATAATTTTTANAGGTGTATTTTTTTGTTTAAATATCCAATCAACTCTATGTGATAAACTTGGACCCCTTCGCACATTTCCTTCAGGTGCCTTCATTGATACAAAACGCGGTATTGGNAAATTTGTNACTTGCCCACGTTGATCAGCNCCTGCACTTGAAAAACACANATTTGCGCAAATCATTATTATATATATAATTGNTGCAGGTAGTTTATTTATTTTCATGTATCTTATGGACTTGCTCCTTGGTATAGATATTTGCCAGTATACAACAAAAGTTACCAGAGGAATGTTATATGAAAGATCAAAAGCCAAAAGTGGTTGTAACACGCCGGTTACCAGCCACAGTCGAAAATAGAATGAAAGAATTATTTGACGTCGAGCTTAATAAAAATGACATTCCAATGTCGGTAAAAGAACTGGCCATTGCAATGGGTAAAGCTGATATATTAGTTCCAACAATAAGCGATACAATAGACAGTAAGCTTTTGGCACGGGCTGGTGAAAATTTAAGGCTTATAGCTAGTTATGGAGCAGGCTTTGATCATATTGACGTGCAAACAGCCAGACAGAGAGGAATTCTTGTGTCAAACACACCCGGTGTTCTAACTGATGACACCGCCGATATGACTTTAGCTCTTATGCTAGGGGTCATGCGAAGATTTCAAGAAGGAGCTAGCTTGATTCAAAAAAAATCCTGGGATGGCTGGTCTCCCTCAGCAATGCTTGGAACGCGCCTAGGTGGAAAAAGATTAGGTATATTAGGCATGGGCAGAATTGGCTCAGCCGTCGCGACTAGAGCAAAAGCGTTTGGTATGGAAATTAATTATCATAATCGAAAAAAATTACACCCGGCACTTGAAGCCCCTTCCGATGCAATTTTTTGGGAGAATTTTGAAAGTATGCTTAAAGAGATTGATGTCTTATCAATTAATTGCCCACACACCCCTTCAACATTTCATATGATTAATGGTGGTAGGCTCTCATTGATGAAAGAAAGTGCTTTTATAGTTAACACTTCAAGAGGCGAAGTTATAGATGAGAATGCATTAGCTAGGGCTCTAAAAAACAAGAAATTAGCTGGCGCGGCGTTGGATGTATTTGAGGCCCGTAAAGAAGTGAATCCCCAGTTGCGCNATCTTCCAAATGTTATGTTATTACCGCATATGGGATCCGCAACAGATGAAGCTCGAATAGAGATGGGTGAAAAAGTTATAATAAATATAAAAACATTCATTGATGGACATAGACCACCNGATCAGGTTGTCCCCGCCATGTTGTAATTATTTGAGATTATTTATTAGATTCGACATTACTTTTGCCAAATTAATGCCATCGTCCTCTTGTAAAAAATGGCCNGCATTCTTTGTAATGAAGTGATCTTGGTTCTTGGCACCTGGNACNAGTTTAATGAATATTTTCTCACCATCTTTCATAATAGGATCTTGATCTGAAAAGCATGTCAAAAATGGTTTTTCCCATTTCTTCAGTACCGCCCAGGCTGCCAATTGATTTTCTCGCGCTGGATCGTTTACTGACGCAGGTACCAATACTGGAAACTGTCGTGCACCTGCTTTAAATTCTTCTGATGGAAATGGAGCATTGTAAGCATCAATTTCTGATTTGGTTAAACCAGAAACACTTCCTCGGTGAATAATAGGACCAATCTTAAATGATTCATTTGTTTGAGTGAATTTACGCCATTCCTTAAATGGCTCGCCTAAATCATGATCTCCTGTCGGTAAAGCTGTATTCCCAATCATTACAGCATTAAAGTTTTCTTGGTTATCGCACAACAACCTTAAACCAATTAAACCACCCCAATCTTGACCAAATAAAGTCACATTTGTTAANTTCANTTTTGAAAAAAANTGATTAATCCAGTTTACATGCCCATTATATGTAAAAGATTCTCTTTTAGTTGGTTTGTCTGACTTTCCAAATCCAACAAAATCTGGAGCAATAACTCTAATACCATTATCAACCAAAATTGGAATCATTTTTCTGTATAAATATGACCAGGTGGGTTGACCATGTAATAATAAAGCTATTCTTGAGTATTGGC
>NYTF01000009.1 GCA_002683355.1 Paracoccaceae bacterium
CATATGTAAAAATGAACCCACCAACTAAACTACAAGATAGGATAGAAAAGATTAACGAGATATCTAACACATCCATTTTATTTTACCCTTTCAATTCCAATATTATTACTTAAATAACGGTATATAATAAATTGATAACATTGATTTATTCCCACTCAATAGTGCCTGGTGGCTTGGAGGTTATATCATAAGTAACGCGGTTAATGCCTTCGACTTCATTGATAATTCGAGTAGCGGTTTCACTTAAAAAATTATGGCTAAAAGGATAATAATCGGCAGTCATTCCATCAACTGAAGTTACCGCTCTTAATGTGCATGCGTAGTCATATGTCCTGTTATCCCCCATGACACCAACGGTCCGCACGGGTAATATTACAACAAAAGCTTGCCATATTTCATCATAAAGACCATGTTTTCTGATTTGATCAATATAAATGGCGTCTGCATTACGCAAAATATTTAGTTTTGGCCGTGTTATTTCACCAGGACATCTGATTGCTAACCCTGGTCCGGGAAAGGGGTGACGACCAATAAAGACGTCAGGGAGGCCTAATTCATGACCTAGACTACGAACCTCATCCTTAAATAGCTCGCGAAGTGGTTCAACTAATTTTAAGCCCATTTTTTCTGGTAAACCACCCACATTATGGTGCGATTTTATTGTGACAGATGGCCCTCCGCTAAATGAGACCGATTCTATCACATCTGGATACAAAGTACCTTGGGCAAGAAACTTTACTCCATCAATTTTATTTGCATATTTTTGAAATACATCAATAAACAATTTTCCAATAATTTTACGTTTTTTTTCTGGATCTGACTGCCCTTTGAGAGCATTTAGGAAAAGTTCATCTTCTTTAGCGTGCACCAATTGCATATTATAGTGTTGGCGAAACATCTTTATAACATCATCAGCTTCGTGTTTTCTCAACAATCCCTGATCTACAAATACACAAGTTAATTGATCGCCTATAGCCTTGTGTAAAAGTAAAGCAGTAACGGAACTATCAACACCTCCGGATAATCCACAAATGACTTTATTATCCCCAATTTCATTTCGGAGCTTTTGAATAGTGTTTTCTTGATATGAACTCATTGTCCAGTCACCCGTAAAACCAGCTAATTTTACAAAGTTTTCATAAAGTCTGATACCATTTGGCGTATGGTGAACTTCGGGATGAAATTGAACAGCAAAGAAATTTCGAGATCGATCGGCAATAATTGCAAAGGGAGCATTTGGAGAAGATCCAAAAGCCTCAAAGCTGGAAGGAATTTTACTAACATGATCCCCATGAGACATCCAAACTTGTTCGTGCTCTGACTCAAACCAACCATCTAATAAATTCAGGTAACCATTCTTTTGTGTAAGGAGAGCCTTTCCAAATTCTGCAGTTCCTTGTCCTTGCTCTACCTCTCCACCAAGCATTTTCATCATTACTTGTTGGCCATAACAAATTCCTAAAATAGGAATGTTAAGTTCGAATATTATTTCAGGAGGTCGAGGAGCGTCATTATTTAAAACTGATGCTGGACCTCCAGACAAAATAATTGCGAGTGGTTTAAGCTCTGTAATAAACTGCGCAGTGATAACTTGATATGGGTGGATTTCGCAGAAAACGTTCAATTCTCGCAGTCTTCGGGCAATTAATTGCGTGACTTGAGATCCAAAATCAATAATTAGTAGTTTTTGATGCGGCATATTATTCATAGTTTGGGAGTAATGATATCATTATAAAAATTCAAGGAATTAAAGCAATTTATTGAGTTTAAAACGACTATGTCGTTTTAGGCTCAAACTAGGCGAAAATTTACTCACGCTAATTATTTGAATGATTAAGGCTAAATCCGTTAACTTTTATTATCGTTGATGGTTATTTTTTTAGTTTGGAATGGATAGGAATTGAAATATGTCTGATACTGGTGGTCGTCGTCGGGGTAGAGGTGGTGGAGCTGCGCGTAGAGCAGAAAGAACTGCGGTTGTGATTGAGACTGCCAAATATATTGAGCGTCAAATTCCCAATTTTGAAATTCTAAACGAGGAAGCATTAGAGATTATTGAAACAAACGCTGAGATTATTTTAGAAGAAATCGGTGTTAGTTTTGTTGATAACCCTGTTGCATTAGAGAGATGGAAGAACGCAGGTGCAGATGTAGATTTTGAAATTGAAAGGGTCCGTATTCCTCGAGGTCTGGCTCGGCGTCTTGTAAGTACCGCTCCTGCAGAATACGTACAACATGCGCGTAATCCTGAGAAAAGTGTGCGTATTGGTGGTAATTCATTAGTTTTGGCACCAGTTTATGGCCCGCCATTTGTTAGGGATATGGCCGGTGGTCGTCGCTATGCAACGATAGAAGACTTTAATAATTTCGTTAAATTGGGTTATATGTCTAAGTGGTTGCATCACTCCGGTGGCACCGTGTGTGAACCGACTGACGTGGCAGTAAATAAGCGGCACTTGGACATGTTACTGGCACATATGACTTTAACTGATAAGCCTTTTATGGGGTCTGTGACAGAACCAAGTCGTGCGCAAGATAGTGTTGATATGGCAAAAATACTATTTGGAAGTGATTTTGTTGAGGAAAATACTGTCATGACAAGTTTAATAAATATAAACTCTCCAATGACATTTGATTCAATTATGATTGGTGCAATGGAGAATTTTGCTAAACATAATCAGGCCTGTATAGTGTCTCCTTTTATTGTTGGTGGTGCAATGGCACCAGTTTCGGTAGCGGGGACTTTAACACAAGTTCTTGCAGAAGTTCTCGCTGGCGTTGCATACAATCAGATGGTTCGCGCAGGTGCTCCAGTTATATTTGGGGCTTTTGTAACATCTATTGATATGAATTCTGGTGCACCAACATTCGGAACTCCTGAGGCAACAAAAATTTTACAAGGAGCTGGACAACTCGCTAGAAGGATGAAGCTTCCATTTCGTTCAGGTGGTGGGCTTTGTGGTTCTAAATTACCAGATGCTCAGGCAGCTTATGAAACAGCTAATACTCTCAACGCTGCGCTGCTTGGTGGCGTGAATTTTATGTTACACGCGTGTGGATGGTTAGAAGGTGGGCTGGTATCATCTTATGAAAAGTTTGTAATGGATGCAGATCAACTCGGTATTTTGCATTCACTTGCTTCTGGTGTTGACATGAGTGAAAATGGCCAGGGTATGAGCGCCATTAGAGAGGTTGCACCAGGTGGGCACTATTTAGGCTGTGAGCACACGCAATCAAACTTTAAGGATGCTTTTTGGCGTACTGAAGTATTAGATTACAAGCCATTTGAAACATGGTTGGAGGATGGTGCAAAAGATACAATGACTCTTGCCGCTGAAAGAGTAAAATTTCAGTTATCAAATTATCAAAAGCCTAGTATTGATATTGCTATCGAGGAAGCATTAAATGCTTATGTCGCTGAAAAGAAATCTGCCGTACCAGATTCATTTGTGTAAAAGTTATCTAGTGTTTTCAGTTAACCGTCTTTTTACGTAATCATTCACAGTACCAAGCATTGTGTCCATGTGTGGACCTTGAAAGAAATGATCAGCATTTTCAATAATCTCTTGTGTGATGGTAATACCTTTTTGTTCATGAAGTTTTTCAGCTAGCCCGAGAACGTCATCAGGTGGTGCAACTCTATCACTTGACCCATTGATAATTAAGCCAGAGGCTGGGCAGGGCGCTAAAAAACTAAAATCATACATATTTGCTGGCGGTGAAACAGATATGAATCCTGAAATTTCTGGTCTTCGCATTAACAATTGCATACCTATCCAAGCACCGAAAGAAAATCCAACTACCCAACAATGCTTTGTATTTGGATTGTGAGTTTGAAGATAATCAAGTGCCGCGGCAGCATCGGAGAGCTCTCCAACGCCTTGATCAAATTCCCCTTGGCTTCGCCCGACCCCTCGAAAGTTAAATCTCATAACATTAAAACCCATTTTATGGAAACAATAATGTAAATTATAGACAACTCTATTGTTCATCGTTCCTCCAAATTGTGGGTGAGGGTGAAGAATCAATGCAATTGGTGTGTCTTTTTCTCTTTGAGGGTGATAACGCCCTTCTAAGCGACCCTCTGGCCCAGCAAACAAAATTTCAGGCATCCTATTATCCTAACTTGTATCACTAAAATGTATTATGTCTTCATTGACTGAATCATTTATACAATCTAGAACGTTTCTAAACTAGATCTTTCTAGTTATTAGCGTTAGCAGTTAAGGTGTAGTTTTGCTGACGTCAACTCAAAGGATGATTTTGGACATGAAACTTAGTACAAAAGGTCGATATGCAATGATAGCTTTGACAGATTTGGCTAATCCAAAAAATGATGAAGTTTCAACTTTGTCTCAAATTTCTAAAAGACAGAATATTTCGCTAGCATATTTAGAGCAATTGTTTGTTAAATTAAGAAGGGCCGGGATAGTTTCTTCGACCAGGGGTCCAGGTGGTGGATATTCTTTAAGCAAATCTGCTGATGCTATTAGAATTGCTGATATCCTTGCTGCAGTTGATGAAACAATGGACGCGCTTATTAAAGGCGGTGGTGCATCACCCGCTGTTGGATGTAGTAAAGAGCAGTCTTTGACAAATAGACTTTGGGAAGGTCTATCGGCGCATGTTTACGTTTATTTGCATCAAACAAGACTATCAGATGTAATTGAAAATCAACTTTCCCCATGTCCTGCAGTTCCCAACCTTCTTGAGGTAGTGGATGCTGCTTAGATATGTAACTGTGTAAATATTTGGTAAATTAACATAATTTTGATCAATCTTGCTGCTTTAAGCAATCATAGAAATTGGAAATATTTTGAATAAAAGGGCATATTTTGATTGGAATGCAACAGCACCTCTAAGAGAGGTCTCTAAAGCTGCAATGACGCAGGCTATGAGTAATTTTGGCAACCCATCATCAATTCATACTGAAGGAAGAAAAGCTAAAGCAATTATCGAAACAGCAAGAATCCAGATAGCTGAAGCATTTGGGGCGGGCAATTCAGATATTATCTTTACCTCTGGTGCAACTGAAGCTGCGGCTATAGCACTTCGTACTAGAGAAATTGAGTGTGCAGGAGTTGAGCATCCATGCATTTTATCAAATTGTGTTGAGAATTTATCTACCGATGGTAATGGTCAAATACTAATTTCCAAAGCTCAATGTTCTACTATGCAATCTGCAAATAGTGAGACTGGCATCTTGCAAAATATTCCTGCTGGGGTGTTTTTATCAGACTTTGTGCAATCATTTGGTAAAATACCCAGCTCTTTTGATTGGTCGGATGTAATGAGTGGAATTCTGTCTGCCCACAAGATAGGAGGCCCAAAAGGTGTTGGTGCTTTAGTGATCCGCTCCGATATTGAAGTTTATGATCTTTTAAAGGGTGGCGGGCAAGAGATGGGACGGCGATCTGGAACCGAGAATGTAATCGGAATTGCTGGTTTTGGAGCGGCCGCTATGGCGGCAAGCAGAGATCTAGAAAATGGTGTTTGGGAAGAAGTAGCTGGTTTGCGAGATTTACTTGAGGATGGGCTTGAAGCAATTGCATCTGACGCTATCTTCATTGGTAAGAATGTTGATAGGTTGCCTAATACATCATGTGTTTGTGTTCCAGGCTGGTATGGTGAAACGGCAGTTATGCAATTAGACTTGGCAGGGTTTGCGGTAAGTGCAGGATCTGCCTGTTCCTCTGGAACAGTAAAAAAGAGTAATGTGTTGGGATCTTTGGGATATGAAAAGAAAATCGGAGAATGTGCGATAAGAATATCACTTGGACCCGACAACACAAAAGATGAGATCTTATCTTTTATTGATGTCTGGGGCACATTATATCGAAGATTCAAAGCAAAAGCTGCTTGAAAGGGAATAAAGTATGCAAAATACAAAAACTTACGAACGAGAAGGCGTTGATCAAGATACTGTCAATGCCGTAAGAACTGTAGGTGAAAGATATAAGTATGGTTTTGAAACAGAAATAGAAATGGAATATGCGCCAAAAGGTGTAAATGCTGATATCGTTAGATTGATTTCAAAGAAAAATGATGAACCAAAATGGATGACAGATTGGCGTCTTACGGCTTTAAAAAGGTGGGAAAAGCTTGCAGAACCTAATTGGGCGATGGTCAATTATCCAGAAATAGATTTTCAAGATATCTACTATTATGCAAAACCGAAAAGTATGGAAAAAAAACCAAAATCGTTAGATGAGGTTGATCCAAAGCTATTGGAAACATACGAAAAACTTGGAATACCTCTCAAAGAACAGTTGTTACTTGCGGGTGTCGAGAGTGGTACAGAAAATGGTGAGAATGGGCGTAAGGTAGCTGTTGATGCCGTGTTTGATAGTGTATCGGTTGGAACCACCTTCCAGAAGGAATTAAAAGCTGCTGGTGTAATATTTTGTCCAATTTCTGAAGCTATAAGAGAGTATCCAGAGCTTATAAAAAAATATTTAGGAACTGTCGTTCCTCAATCAGATAACTATTATGCAACATTGAATGCAGCGGTATTTACGGACGGATCATTTGTATATGTTCCACCAGGTGTTAGATGCCCAATGGAATTATCTACTTATTTCAGGATAAATGCTGAAAATACTGGTCAGTTTGAACGAACTTTAATAATAGCAGATAAAGGTTCTTATGTGAGTTATTTAGAAGGTTGTACTGCGCCTCAACGGGATACAAATCAATTACATGCTGCAGTTGTTGAGTTGGTGATTGAGGAAGACGCCGAAATTAAATATTCAACCGTACAGAATTGGTATCCTGGTGATGAGAATGGCAACGGTGGAATTTATAATTTTGTGACTAAAAGAGCTGATTGTCGCGGCGATAGGTCCAAAGTAATGTGGACTCAGGTTGAAACAGGTTCTGCAGTAACTTGGAAATATCCGTCATGTATCTTGCGAGGCAATGAAAGTCAGGGAGAATTTTATTCAATAGCAATTACAAATAACTATCAGCAGGCAGATACAGGAACCAAAATGGTTCATTTAGGGCAAAATACAAAATCTCGGATTGTATCAAAGGGAATTTCTGCTGGTTTTGCTCAAAATACATATCGAGGATTAGTTTCGATGCATCCAAAAGCAAAAAAATCCCGAAATTTCACTCAGTGCGATAGCCTCCTAATTGGAGACAAATGTGGGGCCCACACCGTTCCTTATATCGAATGTAAAAACAATAGTTCTAGAGTGGAGCATGAGGCTACAACTTCAAAGGTTGATGATGAGCAACTATTTTATTGTCATCAACGTGGAATTGGAGAGGAAGAAGCTGTTGCTCTGATAGTTAATGGTTTTTGCAAGGACGTAATGCAGGCGCTACCAATGGAATTTGCAATGGAGGCTCAAGCGTTGGTTGCGATCTCATTAGAGGGATCTGTTGGCTAATGACCTTTGGGCAAAATATTATCTATGGAATTATCGTTACTTTAGCTGTGTTTTTCATTGGCTGGACTACTGGGATGGGTGGAGACCTTGTGCCCAATTTAATATTTTCAATTTTGATGGGTGTTCTTGGGTTCGTTGTAATTAGAATATTTGTCATGTTATCAAAAAAATAAGTTAATAAATAATTAATTAGGAATTTAAATGTTAAAAATCAAAGATCTAAAGGTAGAACTTCAAGAAGAAGAGAAAAAAATTCTTAATGGTGTTAATTTAGAAATAAGGCCTGGTGAGGTTCATGCAATAATGGGACCTAATGGTTCAGGTAAATCAACTTTATCTTATGTTCTATCTGGTAAAGATGGTTATAAAGTAACCTCTGGCTCTGCTACATTCGAAAATAACGAAATTTTAGAACTTGGACCTGATGAAAGGGCCTCGTTAGGTCTGTTTCTGGCATTCCAATACCCTGTAGAGATTCCGGGTGTAGGCAATATGACTTTCTTGCGAACTGCCTTGAATTCGCAGAGAAAATCCAAAGGTTTGAACGAATTGTCTGCAGCAGAGTTTTTAAAAATTGTCAGAGATAAAGCAAAAACTTTGAAAATTGACGCTGAAATGCTGAAAAGACCAGTAAATGTAGGATTTTCTGGAGGAGAAAAGAAACGAAACGAAATACTGCAGATGGCAATGTTAGAACCAAAAATGTGTATACTTGATGAAACTGACAGTGGGCTTGATGTTGATGCCATGAAGTTAGTTGCGGAGGGTGTTAATGCTCTGAGATCGCCAGATAGATCATTTTTAGTAATTACTCATTACCAACGTTTGTTAGACCATATTGTGCCGGATATTGTTCATATCATGGCTGACGGTAAAATCATAAAATCTGGTGGTGCTGACCTTGCTTTAGAAGTTGAAAACAATGGATACTCTGATTTGCTGAAAGAGTATAATTAATGTCAGAGATTAATCATACTCAGCAAAAAATTGATACTTATGTGATGCCTGTTGAGGCCAATTGGGCAGTTTCGGTCCGTGAAAGAGCTCTAAATTGGATTGTAGAGCATGGTTTGCCAAATAGAAAAGACGAATACTGGAAATATACCGACCCTAAGCTGCTAAATAGTACCAAAATTCCCGAAATAAATGAAATCGATTCTATTGAAAATTCAATATTTGATAAACTAAGTCGTATTAATTTGGTATTTAACGACGGGCTGTTTGATGCGTCAAAATCGGATGATATTAAGATTGCAGGAATTGAAATTGAACCATTAGTTGATGCAAATCAAAAAACCAAGCATTGGTCAAAGGATTATTACGGTGCTTTGGAGAAAACCTCTCAAGATCCTGTTGTCAGAACTTTAGCGAGCTTAAACACCGCATTTGCAACTCAAGGTGTAACTATAAAAGTTACCAAGAAAATCAGCTTACCGATCTCAATTACATATTTACACTCGCGTGAAACATCAGATATTTTGATACATCACGTTGTTAAAGTTGAGAAAAATGCTGGTATAACTCTTTTAGAGAGCGGCGGAGTCGGTTCTCGTTCTAATAGCGTCATTGAAGTGTCGGTTTGTGAGAATGCAACATTTGACCATGTTAGAATACAAGGTAGAAGTCATGAGAAGGTGGCGGTGACACATCTGTTTGCAAACTTACTTGAAAACTCGTCAATGAAGAGCTTTACCTTAACTGTTAATGGGAAGTGCATACGTAATGAGTATTTTATTGATATAAATGGAGAAAATATAAAGGCCCATATAGGTGGGGCAGCTGTTGGTGATCGAGGTTTCAGTCAAGATGATACAGTCTTTGTTTCACATAACAGCCCAAATTGTGAAAGTAGGCAGGTTTTCAAAAAGGTATTAAGAAATGGAGCAAAAGGGGTCTTTCAGGGTAAAATTTTAGTTAAAGAAGGTGCTCAGAAAACGGATGGATATCAAATCAGTCAAGGGTTAATGCTTGATGATGATAGCAACTTTCTGGCAAAGCCTGAACTTGAAATTTATGCAGATGACGTTGTTTGTTCTCATGGGTCAACCTGCGGTGAAATTGATGATAATGCTCTATTTTATCTTACATCTAGAGGAATTCCGATTGCTGAAGCGCAAGATATGTTAGTTCTGGCATTTTTAAATGAGGCAATAGATGAAATTACTAGTGATGATATTAAAGAAATTATTGCAAATCGGCTAAAAGATTGGATGGTTAAAAGACATAAATTATGAGTATCATTAGTAATATTTTCTTTAGTTATTTTTCTCCAATTAAAATATTTAATACTCGCGTGAAAATTAGTGATGATAGCCAATTATTTGGTGTGTTAGTCGTAGGATGTTTATTTACTTTGATTGGTCAATTTCCATCATTGTATAATCTAGCAAAATATTCACTCACCCCTTTAGTTGGTATTTTCTCCGCTCGATTAGTTGCCATTTTGCTTATTATGCCTCTTGTTTTTTATGTTACTTCGGGCCTTTTATATTTGTTTTTAAGAATTTTTAAGCTTAAAGTGACAAGTTTTCAGACAAGGCTCTCATTATTTTGGGCTTTTACTCTGGTGAGCCCTTGGGGTTTAGTAAAGGCTGTTATGGTATTATTAAACTGCCCTGTCTGGTTAGATTTATCATTTGATATTTTTATATTTACTTTATTTTGTACCTTTTTTTATGTCTTTTTAAAAAATTGCGCCAACAATTTTGAAATTATTTGAAATTTTGGTGATTAGTGTTTTGTTTTGATTATTAATGGATTAATCCATATTACATTCTTTAGCTTTATAATGCGGTGTAACAGATGCAAATAAATTGGTTCGAATTACTTTTAATTTCTGTCAGAAGGCCTCGGGATGGGATGTCCCGCTTGTTGGATATGGAATTTAATAATACTCAATTGTTTCAGCTTTCGGTGTTAGCAATTTGCTTAATTTCAATATTTTTGTTTTGTGTAGTATCATCTTTCGGTACTCTATTACCTAACAGTCTTGATATCCAAGAAAATCAAGTAAATATTTTTTCTATGCTTCAATCTATCAAACCCATAAATATTGTAATAAGTGGTGTTATTTCATTCGTAGCACGTGGAGTCGCTTTAAATTATTTTGCTCGATTATTTAACGGGGGAGGAAATCTACGTCAGTCAATAATGTGTCTGGCTTGGTTTGATATCATCCATTCAATTGGATTGGCTCTTATTTTCATTGGATTGTGGATTTCGCCAACAATAACGATAATGATTACTTTATTGGGAACTATCTGGTTATTATGGATTGCTGTAAGTTTTATTTCAGTTCTTCATCAATTTACTAACCTAACGTTTGTTTTTCTGGGAATGATCGCGGGATATTTTTTGTTACACTTTGCTCTGAATTTAGTATTCTAACTGGCAATTGGATTTATTGTGATGTCAAATTCAATTTATGAACCGGGTATTTTAGTTCAATTAGTTTCACAGTTGGATTGGGGTATTGGTCAAGTTCAGTCAGTACTGGGGGAAAAAGTAACGGTTAATTTTGAGCATCGGGGAAAAGTAGTTCTAAATATTGATAGGGTAGAGTTGATACTTTTAGATGGTGAAAGTTAATAGACTATTTGTTGGGTAGTTTGCTTATTATGGATTACAGTTTATCAATAGGATTTGCACAGTCTGGCGACGATTTAACTTCAATAGCTAAATTGCGATATCGGGTATTTCATGAGCAATTTGGTGCAAATGGAAAAAGTTTTGATCATTTTAAAAAGTCAGAGTGGGAATCTTATGATGAAAATTGTGAGCACATTGTATGTAAAGCTATATTTCCTAATCGAAGTGAAGAAATCATTGGTACCTTTCGATGTAAGATATCGACAATTCGTGATGAAAAATTTCGAGTCCAAAAAGAGTTTAATATAGACGAATTATTAAAACAAAACCAAAGAATTTGTGAACTTGGAAGGATTTGTGTTGATGCACGTTTTCGAAATGGAATTATCATATTTAAAATTTGGCAGTTTTTATTTAATTTTTTAAAAGAGAATGATGTTGAGATATTGATTGGCGTCGCTAGTTTTGAAGGAAGTAATATAAAATTGCATGAAGAATCGTTGCATATTTTATTTAAAAACCATGTCTCGTTTCTCACTTCTAAAATTAAAACAAAGCAAGAAAATAAATTAAAATTTTTTCAAGATATCAGGTATGATAAAATTGTAGGAATTAAGAATATTCCAGATTTGCTAAAAGCATACTTGCGTTTTGGTTCATATGTATCACCATGTTATTTTATTGATTTTGATTTTAATACTGTCGATATTTGTTGTGTCTTAATATTGAAAGATATTCCTGAACAACAAAAATTACTTTTTTCTAGAAGTTTGGTTTCTTAATGACTTGGTATGGTGATAAATTTGAGCCTAAAAGAAAGAATTATTCGTTGTTAGAGCTACTTAGAATTGGAATCAAAGTTTTCTTTTTAATATTTTTAATTAGCTCAAACCTGATTTTGTTTGTGGTCTTGAGATTTATTGAGAAAAACATAATCAATTTTAATTTATCACCAAGTATAGTTAGTTTTGTTAGTCGATTGGCTTTGAGAGTTGTTAATATAAAATTTACAGTTGTGGGTAATCCAATGAAGGAAAAAGGTTGCGCTGTTGCCAATCATGTAAGTTGGTTGGACATTTTTTGTTTAAGCGCTGTACAGGATATTGTTTTTGTTTCAAAAGCCGATGTTGCTAATTGGATTGGCATAGGTTCTCTAGCAAAAATCGTTGGTGTTTTATTTATTAGCAGAAAAAGAAATGCAGTTATTCAAAATAATAAATATTTTGGAGATCGGCTGATCAAAGGTGAAAGGCTTTTGTTTTTTCCTGAAGGAACATCAACAGATGGTTTGCAAGTTCTCCCATTTAAGCCCACTTTATTTGAAGCAATTATAAAACATGTGGATAGGTCCAACTTATATGTGCAAGGCATATCTTTAGTATATTCAGCACCCAAGCTTGAAGATAAAAGGTTTTATGGCTGGTGGGGGCATATGGAGTTTTTTGAACACATCTTTGTGATCCTTAGTACAAATAAAAAAGGTAGTGTCACAATTTATTTTCATTCACCGCGTCAAGTATCAATGTATAAAAACAGAAAAGCCTTAGCTACAGCTTTGCATAATGATGTAAGCTCTGTTTTTACTGAAGTGTCTTAATAATTTTATTAAAAGTGTCTTGGCTTTTCCAGTCCGTAGGCGAAATCGTTACAAAGTCAGATATTCTTTTTACTTGTTTATATTGATTTAAGCTTTTAGAGCCCTCGACAACCAATGGAACCTCAATGGTTTCATGCCACCAACTCAACAAGTCAGGATCAATTGGGTTTATATCATCCGGTATTTTGAATGAAATATAACTGGCACCCAATTCAGCAGAAATAATACCTGCATGTTTAGAATAGCCACAATCTACTCCAATCATAAAGTCTTCAGTTGCCATTTTTAATATAATCTCAAAATCGTTATTCGATTTTTTTATATGTACCCCATCGAACCCAAGATCTCTTGAAATTTCATAATGATCTTCTAGCAAAAGGGGCGTTCTTTGTTCATGACAAATATTTAGTAGTTTTATGATTTTTTTTGGATTTACCTCAATATCAGTATTGTTAGTGGTCAATCTAATACATGGGATAGTAAAATTAGAAAGCAGATGTTTCAACTCTGTTTCAGTTGTTGTTATATCAATAATTATATATGGTTTCGCGTTCAAAGTATTCTCTAGGTAAAATAAATAATCTAATTAAAATATTGTTCATTGACGTCTTCGACGTCTTCGATTCCTACCTTCCAGTTTGCTATCATCTTCGTCTTTATTGAAATTTATATTAGGTAGTTTAACAACGGTTTCTAAAATTGGAAAAGTATCTGATGAATTTGGAATAGCTGACGCATTTACAAAATGTTCCTGAAACTTTGGCTCAATTGCTGTTTCAATTTTATCAATTTTGTGAACGATACTTTCTATCTCTATCCGTGATTCCTTATTCAGCAAAGCAATACGAGCTCCAGTGCCAGCAGCGTTTCCTGCGGATGTAACTTTTTCAAGCTCACAATCAGGTATCATTCCCAATACCATTGCGTGCTTTGGAGAAATATGTGCACCAAATGCCCCAGCTAAAACTATCCTTTCTACACGCTCAACCTTTAATTTGTCCATTAATAGCCTAGCACCAGAATACAAGGCAGCTTTTGCCATTTGTATTTCCCTAATATCTTTGTTTGTCACAGTGATAATTGGACCATCCTCTTCACTTCCATCCCATACTAAATAAGAGTGAGTCCTTCCATCCAGAAAACATCTATTGGTTCCAGTCTGAGTCGGGGATCCTATAAGGCCAGGGCCGTCGACTATGCCAGCAATGCGCATTTCTGCAACCATTTCGATGATTCCTGATCCACAAATTCCGGTTATTCCAGATTTTTCAATTGATTTTAAAAAACCTTCCTCATCTGACCAAATATCTGATCCTATAACGCGGAAACGTGGCTCTTTAGTTTTTGGGTTTATCTGAACTCTTTCTATTGCCCCTGGTGCTGCCCGTTGACCAGATGAAATTTGAGCACCTTCAAACGCTGGTCCAGTGGGCGACGAGCATGCCAATACACCTAATTTCTCACTTCCAAGCATAATTTCTGCATTGGTTCCAACATCTACAATAAGAACAAGATCGTTAGAAAGGTTAGGGGCTTCTGATAGAGCTACAGCCGCAGCATCAGCACCTACGTGTCCAGCTATGCAGGGCAGTATGTAACTTTTAGCTAAGGGGTTTATATTTAAACCTAAGTCTTTTGAAAAAAGGTTTAAACTTTGAGATGTTGTAAGAGCAAATGGAGCTTGCCCAAGTTCGAATGGATCCACCCCTATTAACAAATGATGCATTACAGGATTGCAAACAAATACACTATCCATGATCAAATCTTTGTCAANTTTAGCTTCCTCAGCGACTTGATNGAATAAACTGTTCAGACCNTCTCTAACAGCGANNGTCATTTCATCAGCTCCGCCAGAATTCATCATTGAGTAACTAACCCTACTCATTAAATCTTCGCCAAATCGAATTTGTGGGTTCATAGCACCTGCAGANCTAATTACATTACCAGTTTCCAAGTCGCAAAGGTTCGCAGCAATTGTTGTTGACCCTAGGTCTACCGCTACTCCATATATTGGTCCGTCGTAAAAACCTGGCCAAATATATATTATATTATGATTTGAATCATCAACTAAGCTATGTAATGCGATTGTAATTTTCCAATCACCTTTTCTCAAATTTGTTTGTAATTTTTTTAAAATCTCTAAATCTGCATCAATATTACTTATGGACCATTGTTCCTGAAATGCTAATTTTATTCTTTCTAAATCTCCAGTCGGCTGATGCATATCTGGTTCTTGGACTTCTAAATAATATTTTCTGATGGTTGGATTTAGCACTATATCTCTTGCTTCAACCCTTTTTCGTACCACTTGTTTATGAACTTGGCTCTCTTCTGGCACATCAATAATCACGTCAGAATTAATCTTAGCTTGGCAACCTAATCGCCTTCCTTCTTTTAATCCCCTTATCCGGTTGTATCTTTCCTCCACACTATTCCAATCACTTAATGCATTTTGCGTGACAGTAATACCATGTTTAGGAAAATCACCAAAAGATGGAGTAATTTGACATTTTGAACAAATGCCTCTCATGCCACAGACACTATCTAAATCAACTCCCAAAGATCTAGCCGCTTGTAATACTGGTGTGCCTCTAGGAAATTGCCCTTTTTTACCAGATGGCGTGAATATAACTTTTGGGTCTTTATCGGACATTAAATAACCTTTTAATTACTTTTAATAGATATGTTTTTTCACTAGTTTCCAAATTACAAACACGGCGGAAATTCTAAATTAAACGGCATTATTTGAATTAGATATAAAAAATATAACGAAAACACTTTATTATACGTTTGATTTATATCACGGTATTATTTTTTACAATATTACTGAAAAGATAATAAATACGCTGCTCGCATTGATTTCTAATTTACGTTTTCACAAAATTGTCTTCAAGACTTTTTGCGATCTCAGCAGCTTCCTCAGAGGTTAACCTTGGAGGATGCCAATCTTTTCCAGGTGCTGCTTCTAATAAACGTTTGGTATAATCGTGCTTTGGGCTATTAAATACATCTTGGGCTGTACCAAATTCAACCATTTTACCTTTTTCCATTACAGTAATATAATCAGATACTTGTGCTGCGACTCTAAGGTCATGTGTTATGAAAATTATTGCCATTTTGTAAGTTTCTTGTAATTTATTTAGCAAAAGTAAAACCTGTTTTTGGACAGATAGATCGAGAGCAGAGACGCATTCGTCAGCTACAATAACATCTGGGCCCATAGATAGCGCCCGTGCGATACCAATACGTTGCCTTTGACCTCCAGAAAAATTTCGGGGTTTTCGTTTAAATGCTTGCTCCCCAAGCCCTACTTGCTGAAGTAACTCTATGGCTCGCTCTTTCGCCTTGATTGTTTCTACTCCTTGTAGTTCTAGACCTCTCATAAGCATAAACCCTACTGTTTGGCTTGGATTAAGAGATCCAAACGGGTCTTGAAAAATCATCTGAATTTTTTTTCTAGATGATATCAACCCTCTTCCAGATAGAGACAAGAAATCTTCTTGACTAATATTTACGGATCCAGAAGTTGGTTCTTCAAGCCGTATTAACGTTTTAGCAAGAGTAGACTTTCCAGATCCACTTTCGCCAACAACTCCTAAAGTTTCCCCATTTCTTAAGACAAAAGAAGCATCATTTAGAGCATGTACCTCGCCAGTTCGAGTTTTATAAANCTTATGGAGTTTATTTACATCAACGCTTGGAACATCGTTACGTTTTTGATCTGGAACTCGAGTTGTTTCAAGTAATGGCATAGCATCAACCAATAACTTGGTGTAAGGTTCCTTTGGCGTCATTAAAACTTCGTGTTTCAAGCCCTCTTCAATTATTTTTCCCTGACACATCACCACGACACGATCGGCAATATCAGTAACGACTCCAAAATCATGAGTTATAAATATAATAGTATTTTTATATACCTCTTTTAAATCAGATATTAACCGCAGAATTTCAGCCTGAGTCGTTACGTCTAATGCAGTGGTTGGCTCATCCGCTATTAAAATATCTGGATTACAAGCAAGAGCCATCGCAATTACTATACGTTGGCATTGTCCACCAGAAACTTGATGCGCATAACTCGAATATATTCGGTCAGGCGTTGGCAGTTTCATTTGCTCTAATAATTTTAACGTCTCTTTTTTTCTGTCTTTTGGATCAATTTCTGGTCTATGAAGAGCAAAGACCTCATCTACTTGCTTTCCAACCCTTATTGATGGGTTTAAAGCAGCCATTGGCTCCTGATAAATCATAGATATTCGTGCACCGCGTAATTTATTTAATTGTAGTTGTGATAGTTGCAGAATATCTTGATTATCGAATTCAACACTTCCTGATGTTATATTGAGTGTCTCAGGCACGTCGTTGAGTATCGCGCTTGTCATAACTGATTTACCAGATCCACTTTCACCAACAATGCATAAAATTTCACCTTTTGCTACATCTAAGTTAACATCTTCTACTGCATAATCTCTGTCTGCATTCTTTGGGAGTGAAATTGAGAGATTTCTAATTTTTAATATTGAATCTGCCAATTACTTAATCCTTTAACGATTGTTCGCGTANCCCATCAGCTAGCAAGTTCAGTCCCAATACAAAGGACGCTAATGCTAAAGTTGGTGGAAGTACTATTGTTGGGACTAATCGGATATAACTTCGTGTTTGGTTAATCATAGATCCCCAATCAGGACTTTCAGGCTCCATACCAAGGCCAAAAAATCCTANAGTNCCAAGCAAAATTGTAACGTAACCAATTCTAAGGCAGCTATCTACAATGAGNGGGCCTCGAGCATTNGGTAGNATTTCCCAAATCATTACAAAAAGAGGATTTTCTCCTCTGGTGACCGCCGCTGCCACATAATCCCGGGTTCTTATATCCATTGTTAATCCGCGAACAATTCTAAATACTCCTGGTGAAGTTGTGAAAACAACGGCTGCAAAAATATTTAGCTCACCAGGGTCAATTGTTACTATTCCTAATGGGTCTGCATTGAACACTAACCCTGAATATAACCAAGCACCAATGATTAGAATTAGAATTGATGATGGGATCAAAACTCTTGGTCTTTCAGCAAATCTTGAGTAGATGATCATCATTGCAAATAGAATAGGAAATATAAAAAAGACACCGGCCATTATATTGGGTAAAATAGTTTCTCTGATACCAGGTGCTACTAGTAGATAAAACAATAAAATAACTGGAAATGCTAAGACCAAGTTTGCTAAAAAAGANAGAACTGTATCAAATTTTCCACCGATATATCCTGCTGGCAATCCTAGAGTAATCCCAACTACATATGCTACTAAACTGGCTGCTGGCGCAATAAGCAGAACAATCTGGCTTCCGTATATCATTCTACTAAAAAGATCACGGCCAAGAGTGTCTGTTCCAAAGATATAAGGAATTCCTTGGGCGGTATTTAATGTTCCAGGAGGTTTTCTTCTGTACATCCCCGATTGCTCTAAGGAGTCAAAAAGTACGATGAAATCTGCAAAAATGGCAGAAAAGACCCAAAATAGTACAATAAATAAACCAACTAATCCTATTGGAGAATCAAAGATGCGGCCAATAACACCTAATCTAACTCGCCACTGATAAGCAGCCGCAAAAGTAATTGCTAACGCTAGCCAGACAGGCCAAAGCCGAGTAAAAAATACTTGCCATATTTCTAGAGTACTTATGCTTTCCATCCCTTAACTAAACCTTATTCGAGGGTTTAAGAAAACATAGCCAATGTCAGAAATTAACTGAGTTGCTAAGACTAGTACGACTGCGACGACACCGCAAGCGAGGGTAACATCAATATCATTTTGATCAGCTGCGGATACTAAAAGAGAGCCAAAGCCTTTATAATTAAATAGCTTTTCAACTATAACAACACCAGTCAGGAGCCACGGAAATTGAAGCATTATTACAGTAAAGGGAGCAATTAGAGCATTACGGAGTGCATGTTTTAATACAACAGACATAAAAGGCATACCTTTTAATCTTGCAGTTCGAATGTACTGGGAGCTCATAACCTCAACCATGGAAGCTCTAGTCATTCTCGCAATATATCCGATATCATACATGACCATTGTCAAAACAGGTAATGCAAAATTCTCAAANGTTATATTGCCAGCCTTAGCAACNCCTTTAAACAANCCNAGCCAACTCGATAATAAAATTGTAAATAATATACCACTAACNTATTGAGGNACCGAAGTGGTAATTATTGAAAATATGGACAAGGTTCTGTCAGTTTTGGTTCCCTCCCTCATTCCTGATANAACCCCTGTAGCTAGTGCTATCGGTATAGTTATAATCAAAACCCAAAACATAAGAATTCCTGTATGACCCAGTTTAGGCCAAATAACTTCATTTACAGGCTTTCTGAAGTGAGTTGAGTAACCGAAATCTCCCTGGACAGCATTACCTAACCATTCACCGTANTGCACTATAAGCGGTCTTTTGTATCCGTTTTTATCTAGCCAACTNTGAACAGCCTCTTCTTCCATCCGCATATTGGCTTGATTTANGGCCATTTTTTTAAGGTTTGGCTCAATAGTTACGAGAGTAAATACTATGAATGACAGGCAAATCACAGTTAATAATAAAACAAATAATCGTTTAAAAATAAAAAAAAGCATTAATCTAAAGGTTCCAAAATATTAAACTGAGGAGTGTAAANCACCCCTCAGTTTCTTATTAATTTAATTATGAAAGTGACACTTTTTCAAAGTGCATTTCATAAGAGGCATGCATTCCTGTCATGCCCTGAACATCTGGAGAAATTGTTCTGTATAATTTTCTCCAAGTTGGCTGTATCATGATGCCTGAATCTTGTAAGATTGCTTCCATGCGTGCCATGATTTTACTTCTTGTACCAGCATCAGCAACTTTAAGAGAGTCAGAAAGTAATGAATCAAACTCTGCATTGCTAAATGCAGTCTCATTCCAAGCCTCGCCACTTCGGTAAGCCAACGCATAAATTTGAACACCTAGCGGTCGCTGATTCCAACTTGTTGTTGAGTACGGATATTGTGTCCAGTTATTCCAAAAAGATGAACCAGGTATAATTGTTCTTTTCACTTTAATACCTGCGCTCCTTAGCTCTTCTGCTACCGCATCAGTAGCGTCTCGCCGCCATGCGTCGTCGATTGAGATTAACTCATGCTCAAAATCAGCCATTCCTGCCTCTTCAAGAAGAGCCATTGCNCCNGNTTTGTCTGGCGCATTCCCGGAAGTTGGGCCTTTTTCAATCGCAGCATACTCAGGATGAATTGGACACACATGGTGATTTTCGGCTGCAGAACCTCTGCCTTGAAAACCAATATCTGTTACTGTTTGGTTATCGCAAGCCATCTGAAGCGCATTTCTTACGCGTTTATCATCATATGGTGCTACTCCAACATTTACACGAGCAATTACTGTTGCTGCTGTAACAGCTTCAACAATACTCATACCTAATGATTCATGAACATCAATGTAATCACCTGTAGTCTGGTAATTTACGTGACAGTCACCACTTTCAAAAGCAGCTATCTCGCCAGCTGGATCAGTACCATAATCTGTAAACTCAAGACCATCCAAATGTGGAGCATCGCCCCAATAACCATCTCTGCGTGCAAATACTGCTGATTCTTCAACGGCATGAGAAACTAAAGACCAAGGAGCCGTGCCTACTGGGTTTGATATTAAATTTCTACCCATGCTATCAAAATCTTTATGCACAATTAGTGCAGGATAGTCAGTCATACCTGGAACAATTGTGATATCTGAGTTTGGAAGGTTTAACTGTACTGTATAATCGTCCAATTTTACGATTGCACCAGCTGCTGCTTTATTTGTATTAGCATCAATAAGAGACGCCATTCTTCCAGCCATTGAATTACCTTCAACGTCTTTTTCGCACCAACCATTTATATTGTATACTACATCATCAGCTGTAAAGTCGTCTCCATTGCTCCATTTGACGCCTTTTCTGACGTTTAAAGTATACTGGGTTGCATCATCATTAACAGACCAGCTTTCTAAGAGCATTGGCTCAAATGTAGAATCGGTAGTATAACGTATAAGTGTTTCGCAAACCATGCGACCTAGATTTCCTTTTTCAGACCAATCATAAATTCTTGGATCCTCAAATGGCCTAATACTCATTGATACTTTTAAGATGCCACCTTTATTTGCAGCAGCTGAGGCAACTTTAGGTGCTGCAACTCCCAATAGACCATATGCAGTAGCTGTTGTTGCTCCAAAAGCGGTAGCCATTGCTAAAAACTCGCGGCGTTCTAATTTGCCTTCCTTAGCTTCTTTAGCCAATCCAGGTATTTTTTTATGAAGTGGCTTGTTATTAATTGTTTTAATTTTCATTACTTTCTCCCAATTGTAATTAATTAGTCTAAATTGAAGGTTCGAAATAAGTAAACTTATATTCGATTCGGCAACTATGAACCGTTCACTCTATGCAAAATCGCAACAAAGACAATGATAATCCATGAACTAAATTAAGTATTTTTATTTTTAAAACTAGTTTTTTAACCTTCATTAATAAAGTTTTTTACGCTTTCAGCGTCCATCATTTGATCAGGAAAGCCGGGAGCTCGCAGTGTGGTGCCAGTATTTTCCTCCATCATTTTAATAACATTGGGTGTCCATTCGTCGGGCCCATATTTTTCTTTAGCTTCTATAAACATTTGGTCCATCAAACCAGTAAATTTAAGAGGTACACCATGATGTTTTCCTAATTCCATCATTAACCCTAAATCTTTGCAAGCGAGTTCAAGAGTAAATGCCGTATCAAAACTCCCGTTTAGAATTACAGGCGCTACTGTTTCAAATTCTGCGCTATTACCTGAGCTGGCTTGAATTGCTTTGTATGCTTCTTTAAGATCAATCCCTGCTTTTTTGGCGAGTAAAAGGCCTTCTCCAGCACCAATNAAGTTTACAAAAGCAAGCATGTTAGTGATGACTTTTAAAATTGATGCTGAACCTATTCCACCGAGGTGAAATATTGGTTCTCCAAAAGATTCTAATGCCAATCGATGTCTGCTCAATACACTTGNTTCTCCACCAACTAGTATTGTAATTTTACCTGCAGCTGCCCGGTGAATTCCACCGGTNACAGGAGCCTCTAAAGTAGCCACACCAAGTTTTTTGGCTTGATNAGATATTTNNNTGAGGTCCTTCACATTTGTTGTGCTTGTCTCAATCCAAGTAGACCCCTTAGACATACTTGCCAGNGCTCCATTTTTNCCCANCATTACNTCANNAGAGGTTTTNGGNGAGGGCAGGCATGTGATAACACAATCCACTTTTTTAGCTAATTCTGATGGCGTATCACACCAAATTGCGCCAAGCGTTTCAAATGAAGAAAATTTAGACAAATCAATATCGTTTAAATAAAGTTGAAATCCTGATTTTATTAAATTAACGGCTATATTGTTTCCCAGATTTCCTAGTCCAATTAGACCATATTTCATAGTTAACATCCTTTTTAAATTTTATCACGCCAGTTTAGTGCTGCCTTTAAGCCTTCTTTTTTACGTATCTTATTAAACTCAATCCGCTCTGGGCTAAGATCAGACTCAATTTGTATATCGATTTCTAATCCTTCTATCAGAGCCTGCTTCATTTTTGCTAATTCATAGGTGCGATTGATAGCTTTTTTTGTTAATTGGACTGAATTAGATGCACTTGAAGTTATTTTTTTCGCTATTTTAAGTGCATCAAATAATTCTTCGCCGTCACTACTTACTTTATTTAGAATACCCATTTCATAACATCTTTGTGCACTTATCTTATCATCACCAGTAAGAAGAAGTTCCTTTGCTTGCTTAGGTCCCGTAACCCAGGGGGCTAATAAAGCAACAATACCCGATCCAAATCTGACCTCCGGCTCACCAAACATTGTTGATTCAGCACCAACTGCTAAGTCACAAGCCATCAATAATTCAAATGCGCCTCCAATACAGTGCCCATGTGCCACGGCGATAGTTGGCTTTGGACATTCCCAAAACTGCATTATAAAATCAAAGTCCTCCTCTAGTACCTTACGCCATTCTTTGTCTGTTGAGATATTACGTTGAGCAGATTCCTTCATATCAAAGCCCGCAGAAAAAGCTCTTCCATTTCCATTAATTATTATACATTGAATTTGGTCGTCTTCTATAAATTGATTTACCGCGCGATTAGTTGCATCCATCAATTTAGTGTTAAATGCATTTAATGAATTTGGGCGGTTAAAAGAAATTAACCCAACGCGTCCTTGATCACTGATCTGTATAGGATGGTCTTCCATAATATTCTCTTTTTCAAATTTTCTTATTT
>NYTF01000062.1 GCA_002683355.1 Paracoccaceae bacterium
TATATTCTTGTCTAAAATTTGTTCCCCACGGCTGCCTTCTACCTGTTTCACAAATGCCTTGTGAATCTCTTTTTGTAAATTTAGNAACCGATCAATATCTTCAGGATTTTCTTTCTTGAAGGGATCCAGAAAACTTTTTTCCTTCCCTGCNGTATGAATTCGTCGTTCTATTCCGTAACTTTCAATTAGTTTATCAAAACCAAACCCTGAATAAATAACACCAATAGAACCCACAATAGAACTTGCATCAGCATATATTTTATCAGCAGCTGTTGCCAGCCAGTAACCGCCAGATGCGGCTACATCCTCAACAAAGGCATAGACAGGTATTTTTTTATCATCAGCTAAACGTCTTATTCTTGCTGCGATTAGGCTTGATTGTACTGGACTGCCACCCGGTGAATTAATTAAAATCGCTACAGCAGACAATCCTTTTCGTCTAAACGCTTTTTCAATTATATTTTTTGTTGAATGATCACTTATTGCTGAAGATCCAAATCTACCATCTGCNGCAATAGTTCCACTCAAGCGNATTACAGCAACNAACGGTTTTTTTTTCCTAAAGGGCATCCAAATTTTCATAAATATCACTTAAAGATTTGGTATTAGAGACACAACCATTTGTTTTAACTTTTCTTATAAAATTATTTTTATCTANAATTTGGTTACATTGTCACTGGATGTCTTTAATTTGNTNGCATTTGGAAANAAATTAAACTCGCAATGCTTGTTAATTANTGCTAAGAGTTNGGNCTATCTGTTCTGAGTTNCTGTAANGTAGNCTTTTTTTNACAGAGTAATGAAAGATTTATTAATCCTGAGGGGGAAAATATGAAGAATATANTAAGAAAAGGATCTGCAATTGCAGTAAGTNTTTTTGCATTATCAGCTGGGTCCACTAGTTTTGCAGCAGAAAGTGTTAACGTCGCTTTCTTTTTAGAATGGGCGTCACCTAATCAAATATCAAAAGTTGATAAGGTTTATGACGAAGCAATGGGTGTTGACGTAAACTGGACTGATTTTTCAACTGGTGTTCAAATGACCGAAGCAATGTTGGCTGGGGATATTGATATTTCTTATTCTCAAGGTCTATCTCCGTTTGTTACTGCAATCCAACAGGGCCATCCATTGAAAATGGTTGCTATAGCTATGGANTATGAAGCAAATGATTGCTTTATCAAAAATGGTCTNGGCATCGACTCTTCTAATGCATCTGAATTAGAGGGAAAAACTGTTGCTGTTCCGTTAAACACTATGGCAGACTTTGCTTTCAGAAGTTACATGTCTAGCCTTAATGTTGATACATCGACAATGACTATTGTGGATCAGGCACCAGCAGATGGTGCGAAATCCTTAGCTGATGGAAATGTGGATATGGCTTGTATTTTTGGTGGTAATTCATCAAAAGCGGCGGNAGAAGTTGGCACGCCTATTATGACTTCACAACAAAAAATAGACGCNGGTATCGGNTCATTTGACGTTATTTCAGTTACAGAAAAATTTGCTACAGAAAATCCAGATCTTTTGAGAACATTTCTAGATGTTACTGACGAAGCAAACACCGCTTGGAAGGCGACTGATGAACAGCTTGCAAAAGTCGCAGCTGATGCTGGTATGAGTGTTGAAGACACTCGTCGTCAAATGGGTGGAATGATATTCATGACTGAAAAGCAACAAATGGATAAGTATTTTGGACCAGATGGTGTTGCAGCAAGTGCTGCTGCTGCTTTAGGTGTAGTTTTTTCTGATTCATCAGATGGATCAGCTATAGCTAAAACAATCGATAGTTCATTTTTTGATTAATTTTGAATTAAGTTAAAATTTAAAACAAGACCCATCACTGGGTCTTGTTTTCTTTATTACAAATCAAAAAAAATGAAATGACTGATCTTATTTGCAAAAANTTAAGTATGACGTTTTCGAACCCGCAGACTGGTCTGCAGGTTGAGGCATTGAAGGATATTAATTTTACACTCAAAAAAGGTGAATTACTATCTGTTTTAGGACCTTCAGGCTGTGGTAAAACTACCTTATTAAATATGATTGCTGGATTTTTAAATCCTTCACACGGTGAAATGTCCTTAAATAACTTACCAATAGATGGTCCTAGTGTTGAGCGAGGAATGGTTTTTCAACAAGGAGCGCTTTTTGAATGGCTAACAGTTTCAAAAAACGTGGACTTTGGACTTAGGATGAAAAAGACCTCAGAGCATGAAAGTCAGGCTTTGGTTGAGAAATGGTTGGACATAGTTGGCTTGCAAGGTTTTGGGGATACTCCAACTTATCAACTGTCGGGTGGAATGCAGCAACGCGTTGCCCTGGCTCGGTGTTTGGTTAATGATCCTGATGTAATTCTTATGGATGAACCACTTGGCGCTTTGGATGCACTCACTAGAGAAAAAATGCAGTCCTTAATCCTGGAACTTTGGAAGGAGACAGGAAAAACAATACTAATTATTACTCATTCGGTGGAAGAAGCTCTTTTACTTGGAGAAAGGCTTTTTGTTATGGCCCCTCGGCCGGGAAGAATACATAAAGAATACATGCTTCCATTTGCTGAGAGAGGCTTAATGACACCACTTAGAGATATTAAACAAGGAGCGGATTTTGCTGAAGTAAGAGAAGAAATCTTATCGATGATTTGGGATATGGAAGAGGAGATAATGGGCGGTGCTTGATTGGTTCTCTGAAGAACGAGCTTTTATAGCTTCCCTTGTTATAGTTATTTTANTCATAACTTTAGTGGCATCAGTCATAATAGGATTAAAGCAGGCAAGATTTCGGTCCAAGGACGAGGTATTTGGTGATCCTGAGCGTACATTAGGTGGTTGGTATTGGACTTTGACAGGTGTTTCTACCATCTTGCTGCTTTGGTTTTATTTTTCGTGGGGTGTTGGGCGGGCTTTTTTTCCAGAAGCTGGNAATGAAATGTGTCAGGTAGCAAAAGTTGAAACAGCGATTGCACCTGTAAAAGCCGCCCTACCCATTGGCGCTAGATATTATAAATCTACGAAATTAATTATTCGCAACAATGAGCAGTTAGATATTTTAGAGTCTAATATCCCGAGAGATATCTTTAATAATTTTGAGCAAAAAGAATTATTAAAGATTATTTCAAGTTCAAGAGAATTAATTGGGGTATTCTCAAATCCATTATATCAGGACGAAGATTCAAAAATTAGCTTTGAAAATCTNGTGTNTGATCTTAACCAGTTAAGTTTTAAACTTNATGATGGTCATAAAGGNTTAATACCCTCAAAAGAAGCATTGGCCCAAGCCAAGTGGGGCACGACTTATANCGAATTACCNCTGCTTCCAATTACGTCTAAAGGTATACTTTTTGACGATATCAGCGAAGACGTAAAATTATTATCAAAAACATTTCTAAAGATNAGAAATAGATCAGAAACTGCAGATAATATCATACGCTCAACAAAAGAAAAAATTAAGCAATTAAAGAATATCAACGATTCTACCCAGATAGAAGAGGACACATTAAAGCGTAGACAGAATTTTGTAAAAGCAGTCGAGCGTATTTTTAAGAGGTTAGATGATGGTACTATATTTCCACCTCAGTCGTTGAATGAACTTAATAGTTCGGTGAATAATTTCATAGCATCTTTGCAAAAAGCTAAAGGTAATCTGAATTTAATTCAAACTGTTCTTATTCCAGGCAGGGGAGTCGTAAAATCAAAAACCCAATGTACTGAGCAAGGTTCAGGACGCTGGTTGCCAAAACCAACAGATGTGGTGGCAAAGTTTTTATTGTTAGCGAATCCCAACTTAGAAAGTGGGGGCGGTTACAAGGGAACAACACTATTTTGGTGGAGTTGGTTGGAGATTGCAGATATTTTTGCCTTTTTGATTCCAGACTCACTCATAGATTACCTCCCAGGTGAATATGGCCAACATTCTCAAAGTGGAAAATTTGAGGCGAATTATAAAGATATTTTGCAAGCTTTAGCACAAGGAGATATCTACTTGGGAGCCATTCCAATGTTTGATGGGCATATTTGGGACTCATTATTTAGAGTTATGGTTGCGTTGGCTCTTGGAATTTTATTAGGTGTGCCATTGGGTATCTATATGGGCATATCTCGGTTTTTCAAATCATTCTTTGATCCAATTATTGAACTTTACCGGCCTGTTCCGCCATTGGCATGGGCTCCCCTAATACTTACGATATTTGGCATACAGGATGATGGTAAAATATTTTTACTTTTCATGGTGGCATTCGCAATTATGGTAATTTCAGCGCGAACAGGCGCGTCAGGGACTCAACTATCAAAAATCCGAGCATCCCATTCACTTGGCGCCTCAAATAGGCAAATATTGCGTTATGTTATTTTACCAAATGCATTGCCAGAAATTTTGACAGGAATTAGAATAGCTATTGGTGTTTGCTGGGGTACTTTAGTTGCGGCAGAGATGTTGGCCGGAACAACTGGTATTGGTTTTATTGAAAACGTAGCAAGAACTGTTTCAGATTACGAATTAATCTGGGTGACGATTTTGATAATGGGGCTACTCGGTTTAGCTTTTGATATCATGATGCGCTGGATTATTGGTAAGACTATACCTTGGAGAGGAAAGGGCTAGTCGGAAAGTAATTTTTCAATTTGGTGTAAGCGTTCTTTGCCATAGAATATTTGATCTTGAACAAAAAATGTAGGGGTACCAAATGCTCCTTTTTCTACCGCCTGTTTGGTATTTTCCATTAGTCTGTCTTTTACATCTTGGATTTGAGATTTTTCTAATAAATCTGAACCATTTAAACCTGAGCTAGACATAGCTTTCTTATAAATCTCTGGGTCACTCATTTTTTTTGGGGTTTCCCACATATGGTGAAATCCCACTTTAACATATTCTTCTAAATATCCTTCATTTTGAGCAACAATTGCCCCTCTCATCATAATTAGTGTGTTTACTGGAAAGTATGGGTTTTCTACATATGTTTTTATTTGGTTCGCTTCTATGAACCTTTCAAATTCTAAATCTTCATAATTATTTTTGCCCAACACATGGGCAAAAGCACTCATAGGTGATTGGTTGTTTGTTAATTTGAAAATACCTCCCAAGAGGCATGGTGTATAAATAAGTTTTGAGTTTAATTTTTCCAAGATATTAGGGAGAACTTTATAAACTAAATAGCTATTTGGGCTGGCAAAATCAAAAACAAAATGCACGGTTTTCATTAGTAGTCCTTCTTTATTTTAGTAACGCTGAGTAAATTGTTTTTATTGCCCTTATCCATAAATTTACTGATATAATCACTTTAAACAATATGAAATTGTTTTTTTCGCTGGAAAGTGTTCATGTATTCACATGGAGATGCCATATTTAAAAATAGATGATCCAGATTTTTCGACAAGGGGTTCTAACATTGAGTCGGCAAGAGATGTTTCTTTTTGCGCTGCAACTCCTTACGGACTCGCTATATTGCGCTACAAAGAGGTTGGACAGCTTTTGCGTGATAGAAGATTAAGGCAAGGTAGTTATGCTTGGCCCAACACAAATAAATTATCTGGTTCATTTGGAANTTTTTGGAANCGNAGCATTATAGGACAAGAAGGTGATTATCACACAAAACTTCGGAATGTTCTTGTTCCNTCTTTATCTGANGATTTTATATCTACGTTAATTCCCTCTTTTGANAAAATAGCAAATGAACTTTGCGCTGAATTAAAAAANAATAATTCCTGTGAGTTTATGTCTGAGTTTGCGAAGCCTTTTGCTGGAAAAGCAATTTGTGTTTTACTTGGCTTAAGCGTGAGTGAGTGGAGATCAATTTCGCAAGATGCTTCAGATTTAGGCTTGGCCATGGGGATTGATTGCAAATCTCATGAGAGTGTTTTTAATAGAGCTTATGACCGTCTAGCGGAATTATCAGAAGATTTAATTAATAGGGTAAAAAACGGGAAAGATGAAAAGAGTTTCATCGCAAGATTATATTATAATAGTAAAAAAGTTGGTGGTTTGAGTAATTTAGAGCTTTTAGACTTGATTGTAATTGCTATTTTTGGAGGGGTCGATACTACCCGTTCGCAGCTCGGACTGGGAATAATGACTTTCATAGAACATCCATTGGAATGGAAGAAATTAAGAGAGGATAAATTATTAGCACCCAGGGCTTTTGATGAATTGATTAGAGAGAGACCAACTACGACTTGGGTCACTCGTGAAGCAATTTGTGATTTTGAGTTTTCGGGAATCACAATTAAAAAGGGAACTACTTTGCACTTACTTGTTCATTCCGCATCTCGTGATTCCATTTGGGAAAAAGATCCCACTTTCAATATTACCGCAAATCGAAAAAAACATTTTGGTTTTGGTGGGGGCAGTCATCACTGTGTGGGGCATTATATGGCTAAAACAGATTCAGTTGTGGCCCTTTGCGCATTATCTGATCTTATGCAGACCATTAGCCTTAATGGCTTGCCAAAGTTATTGCCTGATTCGGGCAATACGAGCCCAATAACACTTCCCATTAAGTATACGATAAATTGAGTGTAAAATTGTAATGTAAAACCTTGTATTTAGGGTATGATCTGTTGACCTTGGCTATTGTCACAGGTAAACCGCGGACTACATACGTAAAGATAGTCAATTAGGAGTATTTTCATTGAATGATCTTTTGATGCAATATTTGCCAATCCTTATTTTTTTGGGACTAGCTATTGCTCTCGGATTGATTTTGATCTTAGCAGCGGTGATTGTTGCGGTGAATAATCCTGATTCTGAAAAAACGTCTGCTTACGAATGTGGTTTCAATGCTTTTGATGATGCTAGGATGAAATTTGATGTCCGTTTTTATTTAGTTGCCATATTATTCATAATATTTGATCTAGAAGTAGCCTTTTTGTTTCCTTGGGCAGTTAGTTTTAAAGATATCGGGCTTGTTGGGTTTTGGTCAATGATGGTGTTCCTTGGGGTGCTGACGATTGGATTTGCTTACGAATGGAAGAAGGGCGCTTTAGAATGGGATTAGAACCATCGGTAAACATGGCAGGCGCTGATAAAGATGTTACAGTAAATGCTCTTAGTAGAGATCTGCAAGATAAAGGATTTCTAGTTACATCAACGGAAGATGTCATTAACTGGGCTAGAACAGGTTCTTTGCACTGGATGACTTTTGGACTCGCCTGCTGTGCGGTAGAAATGATGCACACATCGATGCCAAGATATGACCTTGAGAGACTTGGCACGGCACCAAGAGCCAGTCCAAGGCAGTCCGATCTCATGATCGTAGCGGGTACATTAACCAATAAAATGGCTCCAGCTCTCAGAAAAGTATACGACCAGATGCCAGAGCCCAGATATGTTATAAGTATGGGATCCTGTGCGAATGGCGGCGGTTATTATCATTATTCTTATTCGGTCGTTCGGGGCTGTGATAGAATTGTTCCGGTGGATATCTATGTTCCTGGTTGCCCTCCCACGGCTGAAGCATTGCTTTATGGAATTATGCAACTTCAAAGAAAAATTCGCCGAACTGGCACAATAGTGAGATAGGTTGGCTGGATGAGTAATGTTATGGTGGATTTAGGAGCACTGATAGCGAGTAAGCAAGAAGAATCAGTCTTATCTGCGAGTGTTCTATCTGGTGAACTCGTTATTCATGCGGTGCCAAGTAAAATTGTGAGTTTAATGGAGTTTCTTAGAAGCAACCCAAATTTACAATGTTCAACATTGATTGATCTGACAGCTGTTGATTACCCANCACGAGATAAACGGTTCGATGTNGTCTACCATTTGTTGTCAATGTATCAAAATTTACGTGTTAGAATAAAGGTCTCTATAAATGATGATGAANTAATACCNTCTATCTTTCAGACTCACAAAGCNGCAGAATGGTTTGAACGTGAGGTATTTGACATGTATGGAATTAGGTTCTCTGATCATCCAGATCTGAGAAGACTCCTTACTGATTATGGTTTTAAGGGTCATCCTTTAAGAAAGGATTTTCCAACAACAGGTTATTCAGAGGTTAGGTACGATGAAGTTCAGAAAGCAGTTATTTATGAGCCGGTAAGTCTTTCGCAAGAATATAGACAGTTTGATTTTATGTCTCCTTGGGAAGGTGCTGAGTATATTCAACCTCAAGATACTGATAAGGTAGAAAGTTGATTTGATGTCAGAAGGCNTATCAGAAGTTAAAAAAGCAGAAGACCAAGTTCGNAATTTTAATATCAATTTTGGTCCACAGCATCCTGCNGCTCATGGTGTGTTGAGGTTGGTGTTGGAGCTTGATGGAGAGATAGTTGAACGCTGTGACCCGCATATTGGGCTATTACATCGCGGTACTGAAAAGTTAATGGAAAGTCGAACTTATTTGCAAAATCTACCGTATTTTGATCGGTTGGATTATGTGTCACCAATGAATCAAGAGCACAGTTGGTGTTTAGCGATTGAGAAACTGACGGGTACCTTGGTGCCCAAGCGAGCATCGTTGATCAGAGTTTTATATTGTGAGATCGGTAGAATATTAAATCATTTATTAAACGTGACGACCCAAGCAATGGATGTTGGAGCTCTAACACCACCTCTGTGGGGTTTTGAGGAGCGAGAAAAACTCATGATTTTTTATGAGCGCGCGTGTGGAGCTAGATTGCACGCTGCTTATTTTCGACCTGGCGGGGTGCATCAGGACCTGCCTCCAGAATTATTAGATGATATAATGCAGTGGAGCTTGCAGTTCCCNAAAATATTGGATGATATTGAANGTTTGCTGACAGAAAATCGAATATTNAAGCAACGAAATGTAGATATTGGGATTGTTAGCGAGAAGGATATTCAGGATTGGGGTTTTTCAGGTGTTATGGTAAGGGGTTCTGGGCTTGCATGGGATCTTAGGCGTTCACAGCCTTACGAGTGTTANGACGAATTTGATTTCAAAATACCAATTGGGAAGAATGGCGATTGTTATGATCGATATTTATGTAGATTGGCNGAAATGCGCGAAAGTAATAAAATAATTAGGCAAGCCCTAGAGAAATTGACTCACACTCCNGGAGATGTGCTGTCACGAGGTAAAGTCACCCCTCCACCACGAGTTGAAATGAAAAAATCAATGGAAGCATTAATTCATCATTTTAAATTATACACAGAAGGTTTCCACGTGCCAGAAGGTGAAGTTTATGCTCCNGTTGAGGCACCAAAGGGAGAGTTTGGAGTATATTTAGTTTCTGANGGCACTAATAAACCATANAGAGCGAAATTGCGTGCGCCAGGATTTCCTCATTTGGCNGCTATGGATTATCTATGTCGNGGTCATCAGCTGGCAGATGTATCTGCAATTTTGGGNTCACTTGATATCGTTTTTGGAGAAGTAGACAGATGACGTTAAAACTTAGATTTATCNGTTGCATCAATACCATGGTGATAGAAGCGGAAACGTTTATATGTTAAGGCGATTACATCATGAACAACCAGAAAATTTTGCATTTACAAAAAAGAATCTAACTTGGGCTAAAGAGCAAATCAAGAAATACCCTGAGGGACGCGAGGCCAGTGCAATAATACCTTTACTGTGGCGAGCTCAGGAGCAAGAGGGTTGGCTAACAAGACCCGCAATAGAGTATGTTTCAGATTTGTTGAATATGGCTTACATAAGAGCTTTGGAAGTGGCCTCTTTTTATTTTATGTTTCAACTACAACCTGTTGGCGAGGTAGCTCATATTCAGGTGTGCGGCACAACTTCG
>NYTF01000063.1 GCA_002683355.1 Paracoccaceae bacterium
TTTTTAAGCAAAACTTCAGTTGCCTCATTTGCGTCTTCACCAACTGGAGCGTATTGAAACGTAAAAAGTGCTAATCTACTATTCGTTATGATTTTAAATTTTGGATTTGAGTTGATTTTTTCTTCTAAATCCTCAACCCATTTTATATGATTTCTAATCATAATTCGCAATCCATTGAGACCATAAGCTCGTAACAAAAACCATAATTTCAATGCCCTGAATCTTCGGCCTAATGGGATAGTCCACTCGTTAAAATTAGTGACTTCATCTTGCTCTAAAGTTTGAAGATAGTCAGGTCGGAGTCCCAAGGTATTTATCTGTGCAGTAGGATCAGATAAAAATTGTACAGAACAATCTGCTTGTGCTCCAAGCCATTTGTGAGGGTTAAAAACGATGCTATCAGCATCTTCAATACCATTCCATAATGTGCGATATTCAGGGCAGATCATTGCTGATCCCGCCCATGCGGCGTCAACATGGGTGTATAGTCTATACTTTTTTGCTATTTTAATTATTGATTTTACGTCATCAAATGCACCAATTGATGTTCCACCGATACAAATAATTATACCAGCTGGTTTTAGATTATTGGCAATATCGCTCAAAATAGCCTGCTCAAGCAAATCTGCTCGCATTTCAAAATTATCGTTAGTCTCAATTTTGATGAGATTTTTTTGCCCAATACCTGAAATTCTAACAGCTTTGTCAATCGAAGAATGTGTTTGAGCTGAAGCATATATACGTAATGGGCTTTGCTGAAAAAGACCTTCCTGCAAACCGTTGTGTCCAAGAGCTAATTCTCGCATCGTTAGGACAGCAGAAAGTGTTGCTGTTGTTGCGGCATCATGTATGGTTCCTGTGAAATGTTCCGGCAAACCAAGTGCTGAGCGCAACCATTGCACCATAACTTGCTCTATCTCGGTAGCTGCAGGAGAAGTTTGCCATAACATGCATTGTGCAGCAACTGTATTAACTAATTGTTCCGCAATGATTGATGCTACTGAAGCATTAGAGGGAAAGTAGGCAAAGAACCTTGGATGCTGCCAGTGGGTCATTGCATCTGGAACAATGTTTTCAAAATCTTTAAATATTACCTCTGGATCTTCTGCATCCTCAGGAGGTTTACCTGGCAGAAGTGAAGCTATCGACCCAGGAGTGATATTTGGACGAACTGGTTTTTTTCCAACATTTTGCAGATAATCTGCACCCCATTCTGTGGCTCTATTGGACCATTTTTTGTAATCTATTATTTCCACAGATTTTTCTCCTAATACTAATTGCAAATATACTTAGCCAATATATGTTTTTGAAAACCATTTCTCTATGTTGAGCTCTGTTATTTATAAACAAGTTTTGCACTTGGTCTGAGCACCACAGCATCAGCAATTCTTTTTACGTTTGGAAATTCTTCGACTTTGGGGTGGTCATTTGTGGAAGAGAACCAAGTAGTCAACATAAATAAGTAAAGGTCTACAGCACTAAAGCGTTCTCCTAGAACCCACTTGTTGTTGCCTATTTGGTCATTAATTACGCTCCAAGTTTCTCGCAACCTTCTAATCCCTCGCCTTTGAGCACTTACTTCACCTTCAATTGAATCAGTAAACCGATCTGGGTAATAGAAGGTTTGAAATGCAGTCTGAACAGAGTTAGAAAAATAAACCAGTGTTTGAAGAAATAATGCTCTATCTGGGTCATTAATTTTGGGTGCTAAATTCATTTCAGAATGGCGATCACATAAAAATATTGTTATTGCGGCACATTCGTACATGCCAGTATCATCGAACATAAGAACTGGCACCCAACCATTTGGATTAATTTTAATTTGTTCTGGCGGTCTTTGCTTGCTTCGATCTTTGGTGGATTGAATCAGCTCATAAGGCTGCTCCAACTCTTCAAGAACCATCTGAATTCCCTGAGATGCACTTCCATCAGCATAAAATAGTTTATAAGTCATATTTTTCCTTTCTCAGCTCTCTCAGAAACTTTAGTAACTCAATATGTCCAGTCTTCTGTATAAGGCCGCAATTCAATCTCATTACTCCAAGCTGATTTTGGCTGTAGATGCGTTAACCAATAGCTTTCAGCTACATCGTTTGGATCTGCTAGGATATCAGGGCTATATTTAGAACCGTAAGATTCTTTCATATAGGGCACATCCAGATCACAATCTAATCTAACATGTATGATGTGAACACCTTTATCTGCATAAGCCTTTGAAAGGCTTTGCGACAATGCGCGTAATCCAAATTTTCCAATCGAATAAAGCGAGTAGGATTTTGACCCTCTATAAGCTGCCGTTGCACTAGAAAAGAATACACTGCCCTTAGAGTTTTTTATCATTTGTGGTAATACTGACTTAGCAGCAGCAAATGCACCTACTACTTCAGTATTATAAACTTCTGTAAGTTGCGCGTAAGAGATATCTAAAGGTTCACATTTTGTGAACTCACCTCTCACATTATAGATCAAAACTTCAATTTCACCCATTTCATCAATAATGTTTGAGATTGCTTTCTCAATAGAAATAGGGTTTTGCGCATCAGCAAAAAAATGCTTTACGTAAGATCCAATTTTGTTAACTGCTTCAATTGCTGAAGCGCTCCCCTCGAGTGAACGTGAAATTAATGCTATGTTGTACCCCTGATTAGCAAATTTCTTAGCGAGAGCTTGTCCTAGTCCCTCTCCTGCTCCAACAATGGCGCAAACTAATCCCGGCATTTAAAACTCTCATCAAAAAAATATTTGCAGATATAACCAATATCACGCAGAAAACTACTTTAATCAATGAAAATTATCCATAAGACGAAGAGCACTTCTCTAAATCTAAAACTTAAATATCAGAGACATGTGGTTTTCATTATCAAGATTGTAAAATCTCTATGAACTTAAGTCCGAATCGCTTGGTTTTTGCTATACTCATACCTGGAATTTGACCCAACTCGTCAATATTTTTAGGTCGTCTTTTAACGATATTTCGTAATGTCGATGCAGAGCATGAAAGAGGTTTTTCTGTTGCAAACTCACCCTTTTCCAAAGTCTTTTGGGCGTCTAATAACCGATCAAAAATGCTAGCTTCTGGTTTGCCTGCCATCTTACGACGAACTGGATGTACTTTTACCTCTTCTCCAGTAATAATAGTTAAAAAAACTTGCCCATATCTTTCCAGTTTTTTCGACCCAACTCCACTGACTGCTGCCATTTCATCTAAAGAAGTTGGACGCTTCTCAGCCATCTCAATTAGTGTTTTATCATTAAAAACAATATACGCTGGAACCTTTTGCTGCTCAGCTAAAGCTCGTCTTTGAGCCTTAAGTGCTGATAAAAGTGGTGCGTTCTCTTCTGACACAAGGGATTTAATTCTCTGTTCGCGATCTTTTGCATCAGTAATACTATCCATTCGCAGTTGTATTTCGGCTTCTCCTCTCAACAATGGCCGGGCATTTTCAGTAAGACGCAATCCACCATGTCTTTCTGGGTCAGGGCGAATTAAATCATAACCCATCATCTGTCTAAAAATTGCCTGCCATTGAGCCTTACTGTGCCCTGAGCCCACACCAAATGTTGGTATATCGTTATGACCACGTTGTTGAACTTTATCAGATAATTTACCCATTAAAATATCAATTAAATGTCCTGAACCAAACCATTCTCCAGTTCTNAGAATGGCAGAAAGGGCCATGCGAACCAATTCAGTACCATTAAATAAATCAGGNGGATTATCACACAAATCACAATTATTACATTTAACGCTTTTATCACCAAAATACTTGAGTAAAACATTTCTTCTACATGTTTGAGCTTGTGCTAATCCGAGCAATGCGTTTAGCCGTGCATGGTCTGCTAATTTGCGATCAACTGGCGCCATTCNCTCATCAATTTGCGATCGACGAAGCCTAATATCCTCAGCACCAAAGAGGGTTAAGGTTTCTGCGGGAGCACCATCACGCCCTCCTCGTCCTATTTCTTGATAGTAAGATTCAATAGATTTTGGCAAATCTGCATGCGCAACCCATCGCACATCAGGTTTATCGATACCCATCCCAAAAGCAACAGTAGCAACAACAATCAAGCCGTCTTCCCGTTGAAAACGAGCTTCAACAATACGCCGTTCTTCTGCATCCATACCACCATGATAATGACAAGCAAGAGCTCCATCTTCCCGTAAGGCCTGAGCCAATGTCTCAGTTTTAGCGCGCGTTCCACAATAAACAATTCCTGATTGATTGCGTCTAACTTCTGCAAATTTTAATATTTGTCGCCGTGGTTGATCTTTAGCAGCAAACGCTAAATGAATGTTTGGGCGATCAAAACCATGTAAAAAACTATCGTATTCTACCCCATCAAAGAGCTTATTTATAATTTCAGTGCGAGTTTCCTCATCAGCTGTTGCAGTAAATGCTGTGATTGGGACATCTAATGCTTTTCGCAATTCACCTATACGCAGATAATCTGGCCTAAAATCATGTCCCCACTGAGATACACAATGTGCCTCATCAACGGCTATCATGCTCACACCAATTCTTCTCAGCATACCTAGGGCCGACCCAGCAGCAAGACGCTCAGGCGCGATATAAAGTAATTTCAATTTTCCCTGCTCTAAATCCTCCCAAACCATGTCGATTTCTTCCTGCGTATTACCAGAAGTAATTGCACCAGCTTTGATGCCCAGCTCTTGTAAAGCGCGAACTTGATCACGCATTAAGGCTATTAATGGCGAGATCACAACAGTTACTCCATCACGCATTAGCGCCGGCAATTGAAAGCACAACGATTTGCCGCCACCAGTAGGCATTATAGCCAAAATATTTTTTCCAGCTATTGACGCTTGAATGATTTCTTCTTGGCCTGGTCTGAAAAAATCAAACCCAAATACATCTTTCAATAGTGCGTTATGGGCCATTATATTTCCAATAATATGGTTTTTTGTGATAATGGTGCCCGGGGGCGGATTTGAACCACCGACACGAGGATTTTCAGTCCACTGCTCTACCCCTGAGCTACCCGGGCACGGGTAAAAATAAAAACTTAAGTTCGGGACGTTCTATGGCAGCTGGTTCAATCTGTCCAGACCTCAATTAACAGTTTTAATGCTAATTAATAAATGTTTTATCTACCTTAATATCTTTTTCAATTTTATCGTTTTCATCAAGTTCTTTGATAGGTATTCTATAACTCCCTTTGAGCCATTTACCAAGATCCTCCTCTGAACAACGTCTTGAGCAAAATGGCTTGTATTTTTCTGTTGGTGCTCCCGCACATATTGGGCAAGTCATTTTGTTACTCCTAAAGTTGCACACGTTCTCTTTTTCTTTGCAGTTCAAATAAACCCATTTGAGTCCAACCCACCAGAGAAGACTCAACTGAATCAATTTTGAACGCTTTAGATAAAGCTACATCAATTTTTTTTCGAAGATTTTTTGGCATAGGAATAAAATCAATTACAACCTGGCCGCCTAAACCTCGCAATCTAAGCTCTTTTGGCAATACTTCAGCAGCTTTTAAATTTATATTTAATGCGGATGACACACCCCCAATTGAATTAACATCGACTGTTATCATTGCTTTGGTTATTTCAATGAACATCGATGCACCCTCTCCAAGCTTAACATAGGATTGACTTAACGCTTCTATCTGCTCATAAACACCAACTTTATCAAAAGCGTCTTCTCCCATAATAATGCTTGCAGAGCTTAGTTCTGGCCACTCCCGCCACGCATAATCAGAAGGATCTGCTCCATCTAATAAAAGCTCAGGATCACCTTTGCCATCTTGCATTACAATTTGCGCAAGTTTCCAAGTATTCTTTATGTCAGAAGAAATTTCTCTTTCATCTGCGTCTATGCAGGAAGATCTCATAATCATACCAAACTCAGGATTTTCACCAAGAATTTCCTCTGACATAATTCTTAGATTTCCTCGCACTTCTTCATTCTTTATTTTACGTGAAATATTCAACCCAGGAGAAAAGGGTGTGACATGCACATATTTGCTTTTGAATATAACTCTTTGAGTTAACGAGGGGGCTTTACCATTTTCAGCTGAGGTGGTCACTTGAACTATGATTGTCTTTCCAGGACTTAAACCTTTAGACAACTTTAGAAAACCTTTTTGTGCATTATCAAGAGTTACAAAGGCACCATTTAATCCTTTCAACGTTTGACCAACGGTCCCTCTATAAATTGCTCCTGGTATAGGTTCATTTCCACTTATAGGCGCGATTACAAAATCTACCAATTGACCATCTTCGACCAAAGCACCTGCTGATCGGCCCTCTAATTGTGAAAAAGCAATACTCATTCCCTTCATGGAGTCCAACCCAAAGATTTTAACAAGCTAATTGTTTGAGCAACTGGCAACCCTACAACTCCAGAATACGAACCAGAAATCCATGGGATAAATTCAGAGCCTAATCCTTGGATCGCATAACCCCCCGCTTTTCCCTTCCATTCTCCAGATGAGATATAATAGTCAATATCGTGCGAAGATAAGTTTTTAAATTTAACACTAGAAATTACGGATTTTTTTCTGATTTCCTGGGCATTTTTTACTGCAATAGCTGTTATAACTTTGTGCCTTCTTCCAGACAATAACTTTAAAAATTTTATTGCTTCATCAGGATCTTTGGGTTTTCCCATTATTCTTCTGCCAACTGAGACAGTGGTATCAGCAGTCAAAATAATTTCATCAGCACCACCACTTATTGCATTAACCTTTTCTAGGGTAATCCTTTCGCAATACTTAATGGGAAGCTCTCCAGCTTTTGGTTCTTCATCAATATCAGCCGGTATTATTTTAACTGGTACAATATTTGCTTGTTTTAAAATCTCTAACCTACGAGGACTAGCTGATCCAAGTATTAGTTTCATTTACTATTTAAATCTATAATTTATTCGGCCTTTTGTAAGATCATAAGGAGTCATTTCAACTAGAACCTTATCTCCTGCCAAGACCCGAATACGATTTTTTCGCATTTTTCCAGCAGTATGCGCAATAATCTCATGGCCATTCTCCAATTCAACTCTGAAAGTTGCATTGGGTAAGAGTTCTTTTATTTCTCCTGGAAACTCTAGTAATTCTTCTTTGGCCATATTTACTCCCGCTTTTTTAAATTTTTGTATTAGATTGTTAGGTCAATGTTGAAAAATTTCAAAAAAATCAAGTACATTTCATTAAAAATAGTAATTTCATCACTGATGTTCTAATAAAATGTTATTTTTAACACGTATTTTACCCAACTAGAAACCATTTAATCTTTTTATTCCAGAAAATTGAAATCAAAATAAAAATTTAAATGCTATTTATTATTAAATTTAGTCGAGATCAGATTATCAATTTGATCTCTTATGGCTCTGTAAATAATTAATTTATCTTCTCTGCGTTCACTATTAAAAATAGGATCTCCAACTTGCCAATACTCAACTTTTGGTTTCACACTATTAATTAATTTAGTTGCCTTTTTATAAGATGCCTCAGAAAGAGCAACGACCATATCAAACTCAATCATATGATCACCAAGCGCTTCCATTTCATCAAAATTTCTCACCTGATGTCTTCCTAATTCAACTCCTATTTCTTTACATACAGCAATAGTGAAACCATCAATTTCTTTTTCAGACTCCACACCAACTGATTGAACATAAATTGAGGTTCCAAAATGTTTTTTCATCAAACCTTCGGCTATAGGAGATCTAATCGAATTATGATCGCAGCAGAAAAGAATAGACGTTGGTTGTTCCATATTATTCATCTTTCAACCTTTAAAATGAAGAACACAAATTAACGTAAACAATCTACGCGCTGTTAACTTATCAAGATTAATTTTATTTTCTAACCGTTCTTGCAATAGCCTACCTCCTTCATCATGTATTCCACGACGCCCCATATCAATAGCTTCAATCTGAGCTGGTGGAAGTTTTTTTACTGCATCATAATACGCCTCACATATCTGAGCGTAATCTTTAATTACCTGCCGCAAAGGTGTTAAAGACAAAGCTACAATTGTTGCAGGCTCATCTAAATTTGTTTTTATATCAAATGCTAATCTACCTTCTCTTATTCCCAAAGTAAGTTTGTAAGGACCGTTTGGTGGGTTTACTTCAGAACGGGTTGGTAAAGAAAATGAGTTTTCTTCTAGTAAATCAAATATGGCAACTTTTCTCTCTTGGGCGATTTCAGGCGTTGGAACTGCAAGCTCTTGATCTTCGATATCAATTTGAATTAAATCTTTCATTC
>NYTF01000064.1 GCA_002683355.1 Paracoccaceae bacterium
ATCGTCAAAAAATTTCATTTATTAAAATCTCAATTCAATCCTAATTAATGCTTAACTCAGCCACCGTTTTCTGCGCCGGTAACTACGACCATCACGAAATGATTTTCTACCCTTATCTGATATTCCCAAATAAAATTCTTTTACATCTGGGTTTTCTCTTAGATCCTCTGCTGTTCCATCCATCACAACCCTACCAGACTCTAAAATATAACCGTAGTGCGCAAATCGTAAAGCAACATTTGTATTTTGCTCGGCTAATAAAAAAGAAACACCTTCTTTTTCATTCAAATCTTTTACAATCTCAAAAATTTCTTCAACTAATTGTGGTGCAAGACCCATACTAGGTTCGTCTAACAAAACTGTCTCAGGTTTGGACATAAGTGCGCGTCCGATAGCACACATTTGTTGCTCTCCTCCAGATGTATACCCAGCTTGACTTTTACGTCTGTCTTTTAATCTTGGGAAGTAAGAATAAACCATCTCAAGGTCACTTGCCACTTCAGACTTACCATCTGTTCTAGTGTATGCACCTGTCAATAAATTCTCTTCGACTGTAAGATGCTCAAAGCAGTGTCTTCCTTCCATTACCTGGATCACACCTCTTTTTACCATCTCTGATGGGTTTTGATTTAAAATTGAGTGATCTCGATAAGTAATTGTTCCTTTTGTAACCTCTCCCCGTTCTGAATGAAGTAGATTTGATATTGCTTTGAGTGTTGTGCTTTTTCCCGCGCCGTTACCTCCTAAAATCGCTGTAATACCACCTTTTAACACATTCAAGCTCACACCTCTTAACACTAATATCACGTGGTTATAAACAACTTCGATGTTGCTAACTTGGAGGAGGTTTTCTTTTTGTTCTGTAGTATCCAACATTTAAACGCTCACTATTAAAAAATTAATTTTACTTTATAATTCTTAAGTATTTTTCTTGGCCCAAATTTCTTTAGGCCAAGAAAATATTCTGTATATAAGATCAGTTCTTAGCTACACTGGTCTGATATATTATTTTCTGAAGCGTATGCGGTTGAATCCTCATCAATCAATGCATCAACAACAGCTCTGTCAGACCCTACGAAATCAGTAATAAGAGACCAAGTTCCAGAATCAGCATCCCACTGCTGGATAGCTCCAAGACCAGGACCACCATGATTTTCACAGGTTACATCAATCTCTGAAGTAAACCCATCAAAGCCCATCTCTGTCCATCGTGCTTGGTTAATCTTAAGGTTTTCCAATCCATCACGCATCATGCCCGGTGTAATATCTGAAACACCGTGAATTTTCTGCGCTGTTCGAATTGCCTCTACAAGATAAGCAGCGTTCAAAACACCTCGACTGTAAAGAACAGCGCCAACTTGGTCGCCCGCTCCTGCTGCTTTTCCAGCATCAATAATGTGCTTTTGAATATCTGCATAAACTCCAAAATCAGTCCCAGGCTTGTTCATAGCTATCGCTTTATAACCATCAGACTTTGCACCAGCTGGGATAACGTCGTTTTCAGACGCAGACCACCAAACACCGATGAAACGATCCATTGGGAATCTGATTGAAGCTGCCTCACTAATAGCAACTTGGTTCATAACACCCCAACCCCACATAGTTACAAAATCTGGTTTCTCTTTTCTTACTTGCAACCATGTAGATTTTTGTTCTTGGCCAGGATGATCAACTGGTAATAAGACTAGCTCAAAACCATGTTTTGCTGAAAGCTCCTGAAGGGTCCTGATAGGCTCCTTACCGTAAGCAGAGTTATGATAAACAAGTGCTATCTTTTTCCCGTCTAAGCTTCCATTTTCCATATCCATCATATGCTTTACAATAATTGATGCCGCATCCCAATAAGTTCCTGGAAAATTAAATACATGGCTGAAAACTTTACCGTTTGCTGCTGATGTACGTCCATAACCCATAGAATGGATTGGAATGTCGTCAGCTGTTGCTTTCGGTATCAATTGATATGTGATACCTGTTGAAAGTGGAAAATAAACTAATGCACCTTCACCTTTTGTTGCTTCGTAACACTCAACACCTTTGGTAGTGTTATAAGCTGTCTCACATGGCAGTATTTTGATCATTTCACCGCCAACGCCACCATCTCTGGCGTTAATCATATTTAGGTAATCCTCAACCCCATCTGCATATGGAATCCCATTTGGCGCATAAGGGCCAGTACGGTAACTTAGTAATGGTATTGCAAGATCTGCACTTGCAGGTATTGCAGTTGCCATCATAGATGCAGCTATTGCAGCTATAGTTAGTTTCTTCATGGTCAATATCCTCCCTTAGATTTTAGACCTACTAATTTGCTCCTACTTAAACGAGCCTTACGCCCTGAACATCTCTAATATGGAAATGGCCAAAGCCTTAATTTTCCCTTCAAGGTTCTCCAATATGCCACAATACCATGTGGTTCCTTGATTAAGAAAAATACGATTAAAGCGCCCACTAAAATAATTTGTGAGAACTCAGCGATGTCAGTTGGTATTCCAAGAAGACCAACAAAAACATTTTTAAATAAAACAGGTAACAAAACAATAAATGCTGCCCCAATTAAAGAACCTAAAATAGAACCAAGGCCACCAATAATTATCATAAACAATACATCAAAGGACTGATCTATTGAAAATGCTTCTGTAGGTTCAGCTGCACCAAGCCAGACTGAGAAATATAGTGCTCCGGCAACACCCACAAAAAAACTAGAGATTGCAAAGGCAGACATTTTAGCAACTAGTGGGTTAACACCAATAATTTCTGCTGCAATATCCATATCACGGATCGCCATCCAACTTCTACCTATTCGACCTCGGACCAAATTTCTTGCAATCCAAGCAAAAAGAAACAAGAAACCCAAGCAGAATAAATAAGTTGCCCAAGGCTTTGTATAAGCACCAGTCACAACAATTCCCAAAAAATCTCTTTCAGGAGAGTTAATTTGCCCAGTGGCAGAATAATTGTACGTCCACTCCCACTTGTTAAAAAGCCATACTAAGAAAAATTGAGACGCTAATGTGGCCACAGCCAAGTAAAAACCTTTGATCCTAAGAGAGGGCAAGCCAAACAAAACTCCAACACCAGCTGTAACCAATCCAGCAATCATTATGACCAAAAACATGTCCATAGCAGGAAATCCCGTCATTAACTTGAAGCTTGCATATGCACCGACAGCCATAAAACCACCTGTACCAAGTGACACCTGACCACAATATCCGGTCAATATATTAAGTCCAATCGCTGCTAATGCATAAATAAAGAAAGGCAAAAATATTGCCTTTTCCCAATATTCGTTTAGGAAAAAGGGTATGACAAAAGCAGCAATCGCCACAGTTAGCCAAAAGAGAATTTTATCTAGTTTTAATGGAAAGGTTTGTTGATCACTTTTATAGGAGGTTTTAAAATCACCAGCTTCTCGATAAAACATTTAATCAAACCCTCTCTATTATTTTCTCACCAAACAAGCCTTGAGGCCTAAATAGTAAGAAAAGAAGCGCCAACATGTATGCGAACCAATTCTCTGTAGCTCCACCAATCATTGGTCCAATATAAAACTCAAAAAGTTTCTCTCCAAGACCTATCATTAGTCCACCAACTATTGCTCCTGGAATAGATGTAAAGCCTCCAAGCATTAAGACTGGTAGCGCTTTCAGGGCTATCAAAGAAAGTGAAAATTGCACTCCAGATTTAGCACCCCACATCACCCCAGCCACCAGAGCTACAATTCCCGAAACAGACCATACTATCCACCAAATCGTTTCCAATGAAATACCCACAGATAATGCAGCTTGATGATCATCGGCAACGGCTCGAAGCGCTCTACCCATTTTCGTGTAAGCAGAAAACAATGTTAAAACTGTAACTAAAACGATTGCTACGACAGCTGCTGATATCTCTAATTTATCAATAAACATATCAGTCGTATCTAAAATAAACTCTGAGGGCCCTTCTGGGAGTCCAACATCTAACATTTTTACGTTAGCACCCCACATTAAATCACCAACGCCCTCAAGTACGTAAGCCAAACCAATGGTTGCCATAAATAAAATGATGCCCTCTTGATTGACCAATGGTTTCAATACGATTTGCACAATAAGCCAGGCCAAACCAATCATAACCAGCAAAGAGAATAAAAGAGCTATCACCGTTGGAAAACCCGCACCCCAATGAGTTGCATGTAAACCAAAAACTGACAAAAGATGCGCAAATGGTATCTGGCCAGTTTGAAACCCAACAAGAGTTAAGGCCGCAAATAATGCTAAAACACCTTGCGCAAAGTTAAATATGCCAGAGGCTTTGAAAATTAGAACGAAGCCCAGAGCAACAAGCGCATACATAACACCAGCTAAAAGCCCAGAAATTACTATCTCATAAAAAAAAGGGTCNACTAGAAAAAACATTTAAGCACCCATACNGACAAANGTGAAAAATTAATCATTCGCAACCCCCAAGTANGCATCTATTACAGCTTGATTTTTGAGTATGTTTTCGGGAGTNTCATCTCCAATTTTTTTTCCATANTCCATGACAACNACTCGATCAGCTATATCCATNACCACACCCATATCATGNTCAATTAAAGCAACNGTGGTTCCAAATTCATCATTTACATCTAGAATAAACCNAGACATGTCTTCTTTTTCTTCGACGTTCATNCCTGCCATAGGCTCNTCNANAAGTANNANCTTAGGCTCTGCNGCAAGNGCTCTTCCTAGCTCCACTCTTTTCTGNAAACCATAAGGTAATTTTCCTACTTCNGTTTTTCGTATTGATTGAATTTCNAGAAAGTCGATCACTTTTTCNACNATTTCGCGGTTTTCATGCTCTTCTTTTTCAGCTGCACCCCTCCATAAAACTTGCGATAAAATATTCGTTTTCATGTGTGTGAAACGCCCTGTCATTATATTATCTAGGGTAGACATACCTTTAAACAAAGCAATATTTTGAAATGTCCTTGCAATACCTTGATAAGCAATCTGGTAAGGCTTCATTGGTGATCGCTTTTCACCACCAAACCAAATTTCACCCTCTTGTGGATGATAAAATCCATTAATCACATTTAACATTGAAGACTTACCTGCGCCGTTGGGACCAATTATTGCGCGTATCTCACCCTCTAAAATATCGAATGAAATATCTTGAATAGCTACCACACCACCAAATCGCATAGTTATATTTTTCATTTCCATTATTGGCTCACCAAAACTTCGATCACTCACACCTTCAGTCGCAGTCATTGTATTTGTATCGCTCATGCTGCATTTACCTTTTCTGTAGCCAAAGTAACATCACGCAATTCTAGATCAGCTGAAATACTACCCTTCCTGCCATCTTCATAAGTAACTTCGGTACTTGTCGATATTTGGCTTTTACCTGAATACAACCCTTCGATAAGATCAGCATACTTTTGCTCTATAATACGTCTTCGTACTTTTCTGGTTCTAGTCATTTCACCATCATCAGCATCTAACTCTTTGTGCAAAATCAAAAATCTTTGGATTTGACAACCTGATAACATTTTATCTGAAGCTAAAGACACATTAACTTCTTCGATATGGTCTTGTATCTGCCGGACAACATCAGGGTGGCCTGCCAATTCCTGATAGCTCGAATATGAAATATTATTTCTTTCTGCCCAGTTTCCAACAGCATTAAGATCAATATTTATAAAAGCACAACAATGNTCTTTACCATTTCCAAACAACACGGCCTCCAAGATATTTGGATAAAATTTGAGTTTATTCTCGACATATTTGGGAGCAAAAAGACTTCCATCTAACATTTTTCCAACGTCTTTGGCTCTGTCTATAATTCTTAGGTGACCAGTACCCTCTTCGATAAAACCTGCATCACCTGTTGCAACCCATCCATCTTTATCTTTTGTTTCCGCTGTTCCTTTAGGATTTTTGTAATAAGATTGAAAGGAGCTATCCGATCTATAAAAAACCTCTCCTGTCTCACCTATTTTTAACTCAACTCCTGGGCATGCGATGCCAACTGTATCAGCACGAACCTCTCCATCTGGCTGAAGGGTTACAAATACACCAGCTTCAGTTTGACCATACAGTTGCTTTAAATTTATGCCTAAAGATCTATAGAATTCAAAAATCTCTGGGCCTATAGCTTCTCCAGCNGTGTATCCAACTCTGACTCTGCTCAATCCTAAAGAATTTTTTAGAGGTTGGTATATTATAAATTCACCAAACGCATACTTTACTCGGTTCCACATACCCACATTTTTTCCATCCAAAATATCATTTCCCACTTTTTTTGCATGGGACATAAAATAACTAAATATTCTTTTTTTAAGACGACTTGCATCCTCCATTCGAATTGTAATTGTTGTTAACATATTTTCAAAAATTCTTGGCGGNCTAAAAAAATAAGTTGGTCCAACTTCTTTGAGATCACCTTGCATGGTTTCAGCACTCTCAGGGCAGTTCACGCAAAACCCAACCCATAAAGCTTGACCATTAGCAAAAATAAAATCACCAACCCAAGCCATTGGCAAATAAGCAAGTATTTCGTCACTATCTTTCAGATTATCNAAATCAGACGCTGCCTTTGAGGCAGATAAAACATTTTTATACGTAAGAACCACACCTTTAGGCTTACCAGTTGTACCTGAAGTATAAAGCATAACACATACTGTATCTTGAGTTTGAGTCGCTAAACGCTCTTGAAGAGTAGCACTTTGAGATGCTGCTTTTTCACGGCCCAAAATTTGAACATCTTTGTACGCATGCAAATGTGAGTGGTCGTATTTCCTTAAACCTTTAGGATCTAAATAAATTATCTCTGTTAATTCCGGTAATTTATCTTTTATATCAAGCAGCTTGTCACACTGCTCTTGATCACCAACTATTGCAAATTTAGCACCGCAGTGCTCCAGAACATAGGATATCTCATCACCTACGGCATCATTATAAATCGGAACTGGTATTGCACCTACCATTTGTGCCGCAATGAAACTCCAATACAGCGCAGGCCTATTTCTTCCGACAATTGCTAGTTTATCTCCGGACTGAATTCCCAAAGAAATGAGGCCATGAGCTAAGGCAGTAATTTCTTCTTCAGATTGTTTCCAACTCCAAGTTTGCCATATTCCATATTCTTTCTCTCGGTAAGCCGGGCTATTAGATAATTCTCTAGCATTTCGCTCTAATAATCTCGGAACAGTATAGTAGCCGTCGAACGGCTCTAAAGTATTTGGCAAATAACCCTCCCCAGGGAATATCTAAATGATCGTTAAACCGATTCTGTGAAGACATGCATACATATGAATCTAAGATTCTGAAAGTCATAAAATTGATGAATATCCTGAAATCTTAAAATGTAACTCAGCTTAACGCTACGTAAGTATAGAATTTTTTAAATGGATTTCTGATTTATAAAAATCCATTTAAAATTGCTTCTTCATTATAAAAAAATTATAAACAAATATCAATCATGTTAGAAATAGAGATTACATAATGCACATATGGATCAGAGCGGAAGTCAGGGATTTTGAGAAACGTGTTGGAAT
>NYTF01000065.1 GCA_002683355.1 Paracoccaceae bacterium
GCCTTTACTTATCTTGCTAGCCGTTTTACTCGCGGTAGGTGTAAGCAAATAAAACTGTAAAAGTGATAAAGGACTGCAACAAAATGTGGTCCTTTTTATTTTGGACACGATCAGATCTATTTGTTTTTAAATTCTTGTTCAAATAGTGATTTTAATCCTGATTTATAATCTGGATATTTTAAATCCACTCCTAAAGTATATTTAATTTTACTGTTTTTCACTCTTTTTGATTCAGCATAAAAACTTCTAGCCATTTCAGACATTTCAGCACTTAAAAAATCTTCTTCAGGAGGTAAATCTTTTTCTAGTAATTTAGCTGCATAGCTCAAAACGTCCTCTGGAGGCGCTGCAAAATCATCACATACATTATAAATACCCTTTAAGTGTGGGTTATTTAATGAAGCAAACAAAACTTGGGCAATATCATCAACATGAATTCTGCTAAAAACTTGGTTCTTTTTTATTATTCTTCTTGCTGTTCCAGCCAAAACTTTTGAAAAAGGTCCCCTACCTAATCCATAAATTCCAGCTAATCTAAAAATACTTAAACATAACGAATTTTTTTTGCTAAGCTGTAACCACTGATTTTCGGCTACTAATCTGTTTGCACCTCTCTGAGTTGTTGGCTTTAATTCAGTGCTCTCATCGACCCAACCTCCTTTATGATCACCATAAACACCAGTTGTAGATAAATAACCTAACCATTTTAGGTTTTTAGACCGAACAATAATATCCCTATATTGTTTAAAAACTGGGTCACCTGTACTATCTGGAGGGATTGAAAGTAATATATGTGTCGCATTAAAAATCTCATCTTCAAGGTTATCACCAGGCCAAATAAAAGTCGATATTTTGCGCTGCCTCATCAATTGAGCCTTTTTAAGATTTCTTGTCGTGGCAGACAAAGTCCAATTGTTAATCGGTAATAAATTCTCTAGAGCCTGCGCTGAGTATCCATGACCAAAACTTAATAATTTATTTTTCATAACTTATTTAATCTTTCCACTGCCCATTTTGCAGCATCCTTTAACACATAGTTCGTATCTTTGAGGTAAGGCTCAATAATTGGGATAAAAGTTCTATCGTTAGAATTTCCGATTGCATATATCACGTTTCGAACAAATCTATTCCTACCTATCCTCTTGATTGGTGATTTACTAAAAAACGCTCGGAATTCTTGTTCAGACATAGTTACTAAATTTTTTAACTCAGGCTCCATCAACTCATCNCTTGGAAGNTATCCCATTTCANTCGCAACTTTTGCAAATTTATTCCATGGGCATACNGCAAGGCAATCATCACAACCATANATTCTATTTCCAATTAATGGTCGAAATTCTAGCNCAACTGGGCCTTCATGCTCAATNGTCAGATATGANATACACCGCCTNGCATCTAATTTATATGGTTCTGGAAAAGCATTTGTTGGGCAAATGTCTAANCAACTGGTGCAACTTCCACAGTGGTCATTCTCTGGATTATCACAGGGTAGAAGTAATGTGGTAAATATTGTCCCTAAAAAGAACCAATTACCAATTTCACGGCTAACCAAATTAGTATGCTTTCCCTGCCAACCAAGACCAGCTGCCTGTCCTAGTGGTTTCTCCATAACTGGAGCCGTATCAACAAAAACTTTTATTTCGGTGCCCTCTGTNTCTTTTATTAGCCATCGTCCAATTNATTTTAATCGTTTTTTTATTATTTCATGGTAATCACGGTTTCTAGCATAAACTGAAATAGATCCCTTATCTTTTTTGGACAACAGCGCCAGAGGGTCGACTTCAGGACTATAGCGATGAGCCATCATTATAATTGATTTAGCCTCTGGCCATAACTTTTTTGGATCAGATCTCCAAGTTTGTCTAGAGTACAGCCAGTCCATTTGGCCATGGTAATCNCTTTGCAAAAAACCTTGCAAATTTTTTGGCGCCTCTGGGATAGAGTCTGGCGAGCAAATCCGACATAGATCAAACCCTTCTTCTAGACATTTTTTTACTAACTTATTTTTAAGCCCATTCAAAAATCAAGATCCGCATAGTGGTTAGGCTGAGGAAATCCTGGCAAATGATCNGCAAGCAATGATCTAAATGCAGGACGCGATTTGATCTTGGCATACCAGTCCTTAACTAAGTGACTTCTATGCCAGTCAACATCACAACTATAATCAAGAACTGAAATATGTGCGGCTGCAGCAAAATCGGCTAGACTCATATCATTTCCCGCCAACCATTTTCTGCCCTCAAGCAACTTAGACATATAATCAATGTGAAATTTAATATTATGCATTCCCAATTTTACATTCTTGGCTTCTGGGAAACCAGCTCCAATTATTTTTTTTGTAATGCGCTCGTAAACTAATTTATGGGTTACTTCCCTATAAAATTTATCATCAAACCAAAACATTAATCGTCTAACCTCAGCACGATATTCATAATCCAGTGGCAATAATTCTGGAGATGGGTATTTTTCATTAATATACTCACAAATAGCTGCAGATTCAGCTAAAATTAAATTTTCTGTCTGTAGAACAGGAACTTGCCCTGCTGGATTCAAAACAAGGAAGTCACTTCTTTTCTCCCAATATTTTTCTTCAATTAATTCAAAATCTATTTTTTTTTCTGATAAAACCAATCTCACTTTTCTACAAAAAGGGGATAATGGTGCATGATAAAAACGAAACATTAATGAAGCCTTACAAAGTTAGGGTAATTTAGCCTTCGTATATAAGGAAGATCAATCATAAAAATAATTATTACTTAATATCTTCCAATATGAAGATTATAATCATTAAGTGCCTACTTTGGGTTGAGTCTCATTTAAGAAAATTGGAAAGCGTATTTGAGTTACCATTTCTTTTGGACATATTTGTAAAAAATATTCTTTTTCAGTTGACCAGTTGTCTAAAATATCTCTAGCAATGATGCTACCAGTTTCCTTATTATGCTCTTCGATTAGAACCTTTAACTTTTCTAACCAATGGTCAGTTAAACTATCAGATATTAACAATGTTTCACTATTAATCTGCGCTTTTAAAAGCTCATACGGGTCATAAATATAGGCCATTCCGCCGGTCATACCTGCTCCAAAATTAGCTCCAATTGAACCAAGAATTACAGCAGTCCCACCTGTCATATACTCACACCCATTTGTGCCACAGCCTTCAACAACAACGTCAGCACCAGAATTTCGCACTGCAAAGCGTTCTCCTGCTCTTCCAGACGCAAAGAGTTTTCCATTGGTAGCACCATATAATACAGTATTTCCAATAATGGTATTTTCGCTAGCTACTAATGAAGAAGAAACGTCTGGTCTGACGGTGATAATACCTCCAGATAATCCCTTGCCTACATAATCATTAGACTCGCCGGTTACTTCAAGTTTTATACCAGATACTAGAAAAGCCCCCAAAGATTGACCAGTTGATCCCGCTAGCTTGAGAGTTAATTGATCTGATTGAAGTTTATTATTCATTCCAAACTTTCTCACAACATGATTAGAGGCCCGAGCACCAATTGTTCGGTCAGTGTTTTTCACCGTATACGACAGTTGCATTTTCTCACCAAATTCGAAAAATCTAGCAGCATCATTGATAATTTGAAAATCAAGTGTATCGTCGACCTCAGTCCTGTCTCTCAATCTGTTTAACTTGGCTTCTTTTGCTCCATCGACCATAATTAACATTGGATTCAGATCTAGGTCATCCAGATGGGCAGCCCCTCTACTAACTTGGTGTAAAAGATCTACACGCCCCACAATATCATCTAATGAAACCGCTCCTATTGTCGCAAGAATTTCTTGAACTTCCTGAGCGTAAAACGTTATTAAATTTACCACTTTTTCTGCTGATCCAGAAAATTTATCTCTAAGCTTTTCATCTTGTGTACAAACACCAACGGGGCAAGTGTTAGATTGGCACTGTCTGACCATTATGCATCCCATTGCAATTAATGCCGCACTTCCAATACCAAACTCTTCAGCACCCATCATTGCTGCAATCACAATATCACGCCCTGTCCGCAAGCCACCATCTGTTCGCAAAGTTATTCTGTCTCGCAAATTATTCATGGATAAGACTTGGTGAGCTTCAGTTAAGCCCATCTCCCAAGGCAGGCCTGCATATTTAATTGAAGTAGCAGGTGATGCGCCTGTTCCACCATTATGTCCTGAAATCAAAATGATGTCTGCTTTTGCCTTCGCCACCCCAGCAGCAATCGTTCCAACTCCACTTGCAGCCACTAATTTTACACTAACTTTACATAAAGGATTAATTTGTTTGAGATCATATATAAGTTGAGCCAAATCCTCTATGGAGTAGATATCATGGTGAGGAGGAGGTGAAATTAATGTTACTCCTTTAGTGCTATGTCTTAACCGTGCTATCAGATCAGTGACCTTTATACCTGGTAATTGCCCGCCTTCTCCTGGCTTCGCTCCTTGAGCTACTTTTATCTCTAGCTCCTCACATTGATTTAGATATTCTGCTGTCACCCCAAAACGACCAGATGCGACCTGTTTTATTTTTGCTGACGGATTATCACCATTAGGTTCAGGAGTGAAATGGTTTGGATCCTCCCCTCCCTCGCCACTATCAGATTTAGCCCCTATTCTATTCATCGCAATATTTAATGTTTTGTGAGCCTCAGGTGAAAGAGCACCTAAAGACATCCCTGGCGTAACAAAACGCTTTCGAATAGAAGTGATGCTTTCTACTTTATCTAATGGAACAGGATGTCCTAACGGTTTGATATCTAATAAATCTCTCAAATGAATGGGTGGATTTAACTGCATTTTTTTTGAGTATTTTTTCCACAAGTCAAAAGAGCCTTTTTGACATGCCATTTGCATTAAATGCATAGTTTGAGCTTCCCAGGCGTGTTTTTCACCACTACGCCGAGATTTATAAAAACCTCCAATAGGCAAAATATCTTGATCTTCGTTCCAAGCCTCTTTGTGAACCTCCAAAACTTTTTTCTGAATACCAGTAATTCCAATACCTGAAATTCGGCTCTGCATACCTGGAAAATACTCTGCAACCATTGATCGCGACAAACCAACAGCTTCAAAGTTTAGGCCGCCCCGATAGGAAGAGATAACTGATATGCCCATTTTAGCCATGATTTTTAGCAAACCTTGATCAATTGCTTCCTGATAACGCCTTATATTTTCTGTAATACTACCTGATAATAATTTCCGTGAAACCCGATCAGCAATACTATCCTGAGCTAAATAAGCATTTACGGTGGTGGCTCCAGATCCAATTAAAACAGCAAAATAATGTGCATCAAGACACTCTGCTGATTGCACATTCAAAGAACAAAATGTTCTTAATCCTCGTTTTGTTAACCATGAATGTACCGCAGATGTAGCTAATATCATAGGAACTGCGATCTTGTCAGCACTTTGCTGTTTGTCACTCAATATTAGATGACCTACGCCAGATCTAATGGCATCCTCCGCCTCCATTTTCAGTCTGTCTAAAGATTTAGAGAGAGCCAAGCGTTCTGAGTCCCCATCGAAGGTACAATCTATAGTAACAGCATCATCTCCAAAAATACCAAGCATCTTAGAAAATTTTGCATTACTGACAAAAGGACTATCCAAAACAAGTATTTCAGTTTGGCTACTGTCTTGGTCTAAGACGTTCTTTAAATTTCCAAACCTGGTCTTAAGACTCATCACGCGGTTTTCTCTTAAACTATCAATTGGTGGATTTGTTACTTGAGAAAAGTTTTGCCTAAAATAATGTGATAGTGGACGGTATTTTTTTGAAAGGACCGCTGACGGTGTATCATCACCCATTGAGGAAATTGCTTCTTTTCCATCCTCAGCCATAGGAGCTAGTATTGCCTCAAGTTCTTCCATCGAGTATCCAGCAGCCATTTGACGAGTACGCAACTCGCCACCTGAATAATATTGGGTCTCTTTTCCTTTTGTAACTTTTTCTAGATCAATAATTTTACTTGCCCAGTCATCAAATGGAGCAGAATCTACCAATTCATCTTTAAGTTCTTTATCGTGTAAAAGTATTTTTCTTTCCAAATCAACGGCGATCATTTCACCAGGGCCCAAGGCCCCTTTTTCAATAACGGTACTTTCATTAATTGGAACCATACCCGCTTCTGAACCAGCAATTAACAATCCATCTCCAGTAACGACATATCGCATCGGTCTTAGACCACTTCTATCCAATCCAGCCGCCACCCAACGTCCATCAGTCATAGCAAGAGCGGCTGGACCATCCCACGGCTCCATCACTGAATTGCAATAAGCGTACATATTTTGCCATTTTTTTGGCATCTCGACTGTAAGCTTAGACCAACTCTCTGGAACCATCATTGTTTTTGCCATGGGTGCACTTCTTCCACCCCGAACCATCATTTCAAAGACAGAATCCAACGCAGCAGAATCTGACGAACCAGCTGAAATTATGGGCTTTATATCCTCCGCATAATTCCCAAAAGCCGCTCCTGCCATACGAATTTCATGGCTTTTCATCCAGTTCACATTGCCCTTAAAAGTATTTATTTCTCCATTGTGCGCGAGCATTCTAAATGGCTGAGCCAACCACCATTGAGGAAATGTGTTGGTTGAGTAACGCTGATGGTAAATTGCAAAAGTACTTTGAAATCTCTTATCTTGAAGATCAGGATAAAATTCAGAAACCTGTTCTGCTAACATCATTCCCTTGTAAATAATTGATCTGCAACTTAACGATGCAACGTACAAATCTTTCATTCCACTTGCTTGCTTTTCAATCCTACGACGAATTACATACAGTTCCCGCTCGAATGTTTCTTCNTCAACTCCCTTAGAATTTGAGATTAAGATTTGTTCAATNTCTGGTCGNGTTAAATTAGCCTTCTCACCAAGACACGAAACCTTAACTGGCACATGACGCCAGCCATATATNGAGTATCCCATTTTTAGAATTTCAGACTCNATGATAGTTCTACAGGCTTCTTGTGCNCCAAAATCTACTCTTGGTAANAAGATCATTCCAACAGCGACAAGCTCATCCATTTTTGGTTCNTGTCCAGTTCGACGGATTTGATCATAAAAAAANGACACTGGAATTTGCAAATGAATCCCAGCTCCATCACCTGTTTTTCCATCNGCATCGACAGCACCCCGATGCCANACNGCTTTTAATGCTTCNATNCCATTTTCNACAACTTTTCTGGANGGNTTTGCATCTATTGAAACAACTANACCAACTCCACAAGAAGAGNGCTCATCTTCCTCGNTATACATTCCATTTTTAGAAAGAGATCTTCTCATCTTTTTCTGTTTTTCAAACATTTGTTTNTACTTCATGCTCATGATCANTACTCAGCCGCCATATTAACTGGCTCTNTAAGNTTATTGANNATATTCTCTGCNACTTCTTGNCCGTCTTTAATGGCCCANACNACCAATGANGCGCCCCGNGAAATATCTCCAATTGCATANACATTTTTTAGATTNGTTGAATGAGTTCGAAANTCTGTTTTGATTGTTCCCCATCTAGTAAACTCNAACNTAGGATTGTGCCAAAATGATTTAATATCCTCTGGATCAAACCCAAGCGCCTTTATTACTANATCTGCATCCTCAAAATAAGCTGAGCCTTTTATCTCCTCTGGAAATTGTCGCCCGGTTGAATCAGCANGNCCAAGACGCATTTTTGNTACCTNTACAGATTTAACTATTTTTTNNCCAACAAAACTTTTAGGAGNTGATAACCAAANGAACTCNACACCCTCCTCTTCTGCNTTCAAGACTTCTCGCTGCGAACCTGGCATATTACNACGATCTCTCCGNTAAAGACATTTTACAGATGNCGCACCNTGCCTGATAGCAGTTCGCACACAATCCATTGCCGTATCACCCCCACCAATCACAACAACTTTCTTNCCATGNGAGTTTAATTTNCCATTATCAAAATCTTTAACAGNATCGCCNAATCCCTTACGATTNGAGGCAGTNAAAAAATCAATTGCTTCAACTATATTNTCGAAATCAANTTTAAGACCATCTAATTCACGCGATTTATAAACACCAGTTGCTATTATAGTGGCATGATGTTCANTAATGATTNGNTCAAAAGAAATATCTTTTCCCACATNACAGTTTAGATGGAAATTTACTCCACTNTCATTTAATTGTGTTACTCGTTTTNAAACTACATCTTTTTCTAATTTAAANCTTGGAATNCCATAAGTCATCAAACCACCNGCNCNATCATANCGATCATAAATATTTACTTTTAGACCATTTTTNCGCAAGGTAGCCGCTGCAGCTAATCCACCCGGACCAGCTCCNATAATTGCTACTGTTTCATCACGTTCAATCTTGGGAGTTATGGNTTTTACCCACCCATTTTTCCAGGCCGTATCTGTNATGTATTTTTCGATNGACCCNATCGTNACAGTNCCNTGTCCAGATTGCTCAATNACACAATTTCCTTCGCATAAGCGGTCTTGAGGACAAATCCTTCCACAAATTTCTGGAAAAGAATTNGTNTTCTGNCTTAANGTATAAGCTTCTTTCAGTCTACCTTGAGTAGTCAANTTGAGCCAATCAGGTATATTATTATGAAGTGGNCAATGAGATTGACAGTATGGCACNCCACATTGACTACACCTNCTTGCTTGATCTTCAGCCTTATCAGNTGCGTATTCTTTATAGATCTCATTGAAATCATCNACTCGNCCCTCAGAAATCCGCTTAACTGGAGTTTCNAAGTTNATATCNGTAAANTTNAACATTGGATNANTNGACATNACNTACCCNCTTCTAAAATAAGANGTTAATNTTATAACAGTNAAAATNAAAAATAAAGCNAAAAGTAAATAAAGCTNACCTATTTCTGATNATATATTCAATNTNNTNCANTNANNNANATATTTTTTCTCNTTTTTATGTCANTANTNCTGACATATAGTGCTTANTTGATTTACAAGTTAAGTTCNTCAAGTACGAATCATGAGATATAAACAGTTGACTTTCTATCATCTTTTCACNTTNGCGCTAATACAAGGAATAACTGAATTTCTTCCTGTATCATCGTCAGGACATTTAATCCTACTNCCAANATTAACAAACTTNTCAGATCAAGGCCTTTTANTAGATGTATCGGTGCACATTGGCACNCTAATTGCTGTTGTTGTGTATTTTTGGAAAGANAGCNTATCACTGCTNAAAGGTTTTTATGANCTGACATTNGGNNACNNAACATCCAAGTCAGCNAAGTTAGTNAAGTTTCTNACNGTAGCAACAATACCAGTNATTATTCTNGGCNTGATCTTCAAACTAACTGACTTTATTGAAGTAATACGAAACATAAAAGTCATAGGNTNTACAATGATAATTTTNGGNNTGATTNTNTATCTGGCAGATCGACTTAATTCGAANACNANNACTGANCNAAACAATNACNNCAAAGANGCNNTTGTNTTAGGGCTATGGCAATCTATTGCNTTAATCCCTGGCACGTCAAGATCTGGTGTCACNATAACTGCAGCTAGAATTCTTGGATATGAGCGAAAGAATGCAGCGAGAATTGCGATGCTGATGTCCATACCAACTATTTTGGCTTCAGGTACGGTAGAAATAGCTGATATTTGGTATCAAGCTAATTTAGCCCATTTGAGTGATGCTGTGGTTGTATCTTTATTAAGTTTTATTTTTGCTTTTTTTGCTTTAGCGGTGATGATGAAGTTATTAAAGTCAATAAATTTTACCCCATATGTTATATATAGAGTAGCTTTAGGAATATTATTATTATTCATAGCCTATACTTAATTATCACCCGCGCTCTCATGAATGCTAGTGTACTGTCCATACGGTCTGTACTGATATAAATAGCTCTCTAATATTGCATCCATTGATTTTGGATTAATTCCAAAATCATCAAATGATCCTTTATTTCCAGTTACCACATTATCTAAAGCCAGTTGCTTAACTTGATCACGTGTAATCATAGAGTTCTTAAACATATTCATTGAAATACTTTGGAGAAGGTCCAGAGAATACGCCAAAATGTTAGCAATTATAATAGGTTGATTAATGATTATTTTTTGTCGCCGTATAACTTTTAACATCCTTTCCATCAACATCTTGAAGCTTTCTTTATCAGGCCCACCAAGCTCATAAATCCCTGCCGGCACTCTTCCCATCGCAGCTGAGGATGCTGCTGTAGCGATATCGTCAACATACACAGGTTGAAANGAAGTGCTGGCGCCTACTATTGGCAAGAATGGAGACATTCTAGACATACTAGCGAACCTATTAAAGAAACTATCTTCAATTCCAAAGATAATTGATGGTCTTAATACCACCGCATTTGGAAAAACTTTCAAAATAGCTTCCTCTCCCTCTCCCTTAGTTCTAGCCGAAACACTTTCAGAATTGATATCTGCGCCAATTGCAGAAATATGAACTAAACGCTTCACACCTTCATTTTTTGAAAGTCTAGCAATCCTTTCAGCACCTTGTACTTGAACTGTTTTGAATTTCTGGCGCCTATCTTCCAATAATATTCCAACACAATTTATAACAACCTCGGCACCCTTTATCGCAGTTTGTGTACTTTCCTCATCCCTTATATTTGCTAATATTGGCTCAACCTGACCAACTTTACCGTAGGTGCGCACAAATAAGGCTTCATTTGGACGTCGTACAGCGACCCTAACTCTCCAACCCTGTTGGGCCATTTGTGAGGAGATGTAACGTCCCACAAATCCAGAGCCACCAAAAATTGTTACGAGATTAGACATCCATGAAACCTTTCCAAAATGTTGTGTTGAAATACTAGTAAGATAAGCGCCACGCAAGTCTAAACATATTCATTAATGATATTTTAAATAAACCTACACAAAAGAACAAAACGTGAATATAGTGTTTCAATGAGATTCTCTGAATTAAATATAACATCTAATTTCACTTTTTTAAAAGGTGGATCAAGCCCTGAAGAATATGCACAATTAGCCGCATTGATTGGGTTAAAATCTATCGCTATCGCTGATGAAAATTCTGTTGCAGGGATAGTACGCGCTTATTCAGAACTAAAAGAAATTGCACACCAAGTAAGTAAACGTAAGAAAATTGATCATAAATACGGAAAAATAGGCCCCATTTTAAAAAGTCCAACAATTCAACAATCTGCACAGATATTTAATATTCCAAAATTATTGCCAGCTACTCGTCTAGTACTTGAAGAAAAAATTATGATCACTGTTTTACCTATCGATAAGAATGGATGGAGTAAATTAACTCAACTTTTGTCTCTTGGAAACTTAAGGGCTCCAAAAGGAAAATGTTATCTAAATCTTTCAGATATTATTCAAAATACGAGAAACATGTATTTTTTAATACATCCACCTATTTTAAAAAAAGGACAAAAAAAGCCTTACAATTGGATGAAACAGATAAGAAAATTAATAAGCAGTTTTCCAAAACACACGTCATTAATAATTAGTCCAAAATACAATGGAATAGATTTAGAGTATTTTTCAGAATTAGCAAAACTAGCAAAACTCTTGNAGATACCGCTTACAGCCTCAGCATCACCAATCATGCACAAAGCAGANCGACGCCAGTTAACCGATGTATTAANCGCAATCAGAACCAAAANAAAGGTGGCCAATTTAGGTCGGAGCGCTTTAGCAAATGCAGAACAGCGTATGCGAGACTCAAGAACCATACAACATTTGTTTAAAAAATACCCCAGAGCGGTTGAGCATGCAAATAAAATTGCCCAAAACTGCTCTTTTTCTTTAAATGACTTAAAATATAAATATCCATGTGAAAGTTCAAATACAGAAAGTGCACGGGAGCAACTAAAACGCTTAGCATTTGCTGGATTAAAATCCCGATACCCAAAAGGAGCATCACAGAAAGTTCTTAAACTTTTAAACCACGAATTAGATCTTATAGGTAAGTTAAATTATGAACCATATTTTCTAACAGTAAATAATATTGTTAGGTTTGCTAGAAATCGAGGAATCCTCTGCCAAGGGCGTGGATCTGCAGCAAATTCTGTTGTTTGTTATCTATTAGGAATAACTTCTGTCTCACCTGAAATTGGCACAATGGTTTTTGAAAGATTTGTATCGGAAGCACGTGAGGAACCACCAGATATTGATGTAGACTTTGAACATGAGCGTCGTGAAGAAGTTATCCAATACATTTATAAGCACTATGGTCGAGACCAGGCAGGAATCTGTGCAACAGTCATACATTATCGTAAAAAACGGGCTATTAGAGAAGTTGGCCATGTGATGGGCCTTGATAGCACAACAATTAACACTCTATCTAAAGAAATTTCAAGTTGGGGTGGGAATCCAAACAAAGAAAAAGAGTTATTAAAGCTTGGATTTGATGTAAAAGAAAAATTACTTAATAAAGTTTTATATCTTTCAAATCAAATTCAAGGATTTCCACGGCATTTGTCGCAACATGTTGGTGGCTTTGTAATAACACAAGATCCACTTAATGAACTTGTACCCATTGAAAATGCGACGATGGAAGATAGAACAGTAATCTGTTGGGACAAAGACGACATACAAGCTCTTGGTATTTTAAAAATTGATATTTTGGCACTTGGTATGCTTACATGTATTAGAAAGGCATTCAGTTTAATAAATAAATATCACCATATAAATTATAATTTATCTAATTTACCACAAGAAGATCCACTCATTTATAACATGCTTTGCAAGGCAGATAGTGTTGGCGTTTTTCAAGTCGAAAGTCGGGCACAAATGAATTTTTTACCTAGAATGCGCCCACGTTGTTTTTATGATTTAGTAATTGAAGTAGCAATAGTTAGGCCAGGCCCCATCCAAGGTGACATGGTGCATCCATATATCAGAAGAAGAAATGGAAAAGAAAGAGTAACGCTTCCATCCGACGCCTTGGGCGAAGTATTAAAAAAAACACTTGGTGTGCCATTATTTCAAGAACAAGCAATGCAAATTGCTATAATTGGTGCTGGCTTCAGCCCCAATGAAGCAGATAGGTTACGCCGCTCCCTAGCTACCTTTAAAAAACATGGGAATATTTCAATATTTCGCACACGATTTCTCAAAGGCATGCGGGAGAANGGTTACGCAAGTAGTTTTGCTAAGAATTGTTTTGATCAAATTGAAGGCTTTGGATCATACGGATTCCCTGAAAGTCATGCAGCTAGCTTTGCCTTTTTAGTATATGCATCAGCTTGGTTAAAATATCACCACCCTGGAATATTTGCATGTGCTTTATTAAACTCACAGCCAATGGGCTTTTATGCCCCTGCACAAATTGTAAATGATGCAAAACAGCATGGTGTAAAAATCAGACCAGTAGATATAAATGCTAGCTTTTGGAATAATACGATGGAATTTGATGAAACTGGNGGCTTAGCTTTGAGATTAGGATTTCGGCAAATACGCTCCATGAAACAGATAGAAAGTGAAACTATTTCTAATGTCCGCGGCAATGGTTACCAAACTATAGAAGACGTTTGGCGAAGAGCTGGCATTCAACCATATCTATTAAATATTCTTGCAGCTGCAGACGTATTCTTGAGNTTTAAAATTTCACGTCGAGAAGCAATATGGCAAGCTAAAGCAATCAGTGGTAAAAAAGTTTTACCATTATTTTCACAACATTGGCAAAATGAATTTATACAAGAGGAAATAGTACACTTGCCTAAAATGACTCTAGGAGAAAATATTGTTGAAGACTTCATTTCTCTTAAATTAAGTTTACGTGCTCATCCTGTAGCACTACTAAGACACAAATTGACACCTGGATATCCAGCAGTTAAAGGAGCACCAATCTAAAACATCAATATCAAGTAAAAACTGAGAACAAATGTCATTGCCATTTATAACATTTACCGATGCAGATCTAAAATTAAACTGGTTAGATCTAATTAGTTCTCTAGAGTCTGGGCATAAACTACCAAAAGCAAAAGTACATGACGTCTTTATGAACCAAGATAAAAATAATATTTTATCTAGACACGCTTGGATAGAAGGACTGGGTATAGCTGTTAAAACAGCAACTATCTTTCCAGAGAATACAACACATAGCCAAATAAATGGTTTATTAACATTGTATTCTCATAATAATGGAATGCCCGAGGCATTGATTGATTTTAAACTAGTAACCAAATGGAAAACTGCTGGCGACAGTCTTTTGGGGGCGTCTAAATTAGCGCGGACAGATAGCAATAAAATTTTAATAAATGGTGCTGGCAATGTGGCTAGATCAATGGTTGAAGCCTATGCAGCATTATTTCCAAATGCTGTTTTTACCATTTGCAATAGAACAGAAGATAAAGCAAAAAAATTAATAAAAGAAATGTCGAGAAGTTATAACCTAAATCTGGGTGGGGAACTGAAACATGAAGTACCAAAAGCGGACATTATAGCCAGTGGCACAATGGCGGAAGAACCAATTTTTGATGGTACATGGTTTAGACCCGGCCAACATATAGATTTGATTGGGGCTTATAAGGCTAATATGCGTGAAGTTGACGATAAAACACTGTTACGTTCAAGAATATTTGTTGATAGCCGCGACACAACAATTGAACATATTGGTGAATTAAAGATCCCATTAGCTAATGGAATAATACNAGANAGCAATATAATAGCTGACTTTTATGATGAAAATAAAAACTATGTTAGAAAGTCCAACGAAGAAATTACATTATTCAAAAATGGTGGTGGAGCACATTTAGATCTGATGACCGNTAAATACATCTTAGATACTTGCTCTTAAAGTATATTAGCTATCACACTTCTCATTATCGGTATACCGATACCACGTTCAGAAGACGTTATTATTATTTCGGGNTAAGCTGCAACATGTTTAGATAATCTGTTTCGTACTTGTTCAAATATTTTTTCTGCATCTTTTTCTNTNATTTTATCTGATTTAGTTAAGATAAGTTGNAAAGTTACAGCGGCTGTATCNAAAAGCGCCATAATTTCATTATCAACAGTTTTAATCCCATGACGCGCATCAACCAANACAAATACACGCCGTAAATTCTGNCTGCCAGATAANTANTTCTTTAATAACTTCTGCCATTTGGCCACNACNNTAATTGGAGCATTGGCATAACCGTATCCTGGCAGGTCCACTAAGTATAAACTGTCCGCCAGATCAAAGTAGTTAATTTCCTGTGTTCTTCCAGGAGTATTAGANGATCGTGCAAGTGCTTTGCGATTTGTCAAAGAATTAATTAAGGTNGANTTTCCTACGTTAGACCTTCCNGCAAANCAAATTTCTACGCGATCAGGTTTTGGCAAACCATCCATCGCAACNACCCCTTTAACAAATCTACATTCAGACGNNAACAATNTTCGCCCTTTTTCAATTGAGATATCATCCATTTTTTCACAAAAAGGAAAAGCGATAGTCATTATAAGATCTCAACCTTGTCGCCAAGAGCCAAGATACCAGCTTTTTTGATTATAGCGTAAACTCCAAAATCTTGATGCCCACGTGAATTTAAGGCCTTTAATGTATCAACATCCCTAATTCCTGACACAGGATTTGCTGTTGTGGCAAGNCACCGTTCAATNCGTTCTTCAACAAATAATTCNACTGTGCCTATNCGTAGGTTTTTGCCAATCCAGTCAAATTCTTCCCATGGNGCNAAACCTTCAAACCATANNTTTCCACGCCATCTAAGAGGGCTTAGTTCTACCCCNAGAATTTGTCCCANAGCTCTNTTACTACTATGGTTATTNAATGAAATNGAAGCGTAAGGNGTGTCAGTAAATCCTCNNCNAGGTAATTCATAAATAGCNGACGGCAANGCNCTNTCTTTGGGGCAAATTGGGGTCACCCAATCAATAAACTTTTTTTGATCTTNTTTNANGTCTGGCTTNAACTTNATTNNNCCNATTTTGGGATGAGTTAACGTTAATTCTTTAACNTCTNTCATCAAAANNNGCATTAATAGCCATTAACTCTGGNGCCTTAGAGCCTCGAGAAAANTTNAAACATGACATCCAGCCNTNGNTATCAANNTCTTTTTTTGCTGAATCATGTGCTACAGCCCAATGTCGATCCCANGGNAACGATTGCCCCACNCTTAATTTAACAGATTGNAAATTTTCTCTACCATGNCTTTTTAACGGGTGNCGCCAAATATCTTTTAGAANTCCACTCATTTTTTCTCTCGNTTGGGCAACTTAATATTTGAAAAAATNTTGCCAAGNACATCAGGCTTCACNCCTTGTGTNCTCATTATAGTGTATTGNTGGATAAATGTGATTGTATTGTTTGCTACCCAATAAATNACNAAACCACTTGCAAAACTGCCAAGCATAAACATAAAGATCCATGGCATCCAGGCAAAAATCATAGCTTGAGTTTTATCGGTTGGTGCTGGATTGAGTTTCTGCTGCATCCACATGGTTACGCCCATTAGGATTGGAAAAACTCCAATCGAGATAATTCCAAAAATATTTGTGGGATCGGGAGATCCCCAAGGTAACAAGCCAAACAAATTAATCCAACTTGTTGGATCAGGTGCACTCAAGTCCTTAATCCAACCAAACCATGGCTCATGGCGAAGTGCCAATGTTACGAAAATTACTTTATAAAGAGAGAAAAATATTGGTATTTGCAGAAGTATTGGCAAACAACCTGCAGCCGGATTTACTTTCTTTTCTTTGTATAACTTCATCATTTCTTTTTGCAGTGATGCACGATCATCACCTGCTCGCTCTTTGATCTTCTCCATCTCAGGCTGCAACTCTTTCATCCTAGCCATTGAAACATGGGATTTGTAAGCGAGCGGAAATAAGATAGCTTTGATAATCAAGGTCAACCCAACGATCGACCATCCCATATTACCAATCATCCCATTTAACCAAAATAGAACTCTAAATATTGGTTTCGTTAAAAAGAAAAACCAGCCCCAATCAATACTATCTACAAATTTTTCAATGTTTTGTGACTTTTCATATTTATTGATTGCAGCCCACTCTTTAGCTCCAGCAAATAAATTTGTTTCAACTGAGTAGAACGAATTATTATCAATACTAACAACTGGATATCTAAATTCTGTTTGATAAGTATCACGTTCAGCTGAGTATTTGGCAGCAGTCTGAAAGGCGTCTCCTTGCTTGGGTGCCAAGGTCGTCATCCAATAATGGTCTGTAAATCCTATCCATCCACTTTCTTTTACACTCTTCTCTTCAACATTTGCTCTCTCATTTGCTGAAAACTCAAAATCTTCTAAGTCAGAGTAATCCAACTCATCTAACTCACCATCTTGGAACCTAACAATACCTTCATGTAATATAAAAAAACCTCTAGTATCAGGTTCACCTTTTCTGGCAATAATTCCATATGGTCGCATTCTAACCGCTGAACCAGATTTATTATCAACGCTCTGTGTTATTNAAAATAAATAATTTTCATCAATCGAAATGTCTCGTCTNAAGGTAAGCCCAATGGTATTTTTCCAAACTAAACTTACTGGTGTGGATTCAGTTAAAATATTATTACCATCGACACTCCAGTTAGTCGTTGCACCCGGAACATCTTCGAAGCTTAACGAGCCCGCAGGTGCCCAACCATACATTGTAAAATAAGCGTTTGGTGCTCCTGCAGGAGATAAAAGTGTCACTTTTTCACTCTCATCATTTAGCCTTACGTTATAGTCTAAAAGTTGCAAGTCATCTATCCTGCCACCATTCAATGAAATGGATCCTCTTAATCTTGGTGTATCAATGGTAATTCTATCAGACTTTTGCAAAGCAAGTTCACGACTCTCTTCCTTACTTACTTGAATTGCTGGAGTGGCTGCCAAATCCAAATCAGTTGAAGAAGAATTTGATGGCGACAGAGTGTTTGTATCATTATCAACAAAATTCTCCACTTGAGAGGCAGGTGGAAATATATAAAGCCACACAACCAATACTACGCAGCTCAAAACTGTTGCTAAAATAAGGTTCTTATTCTGTTCATCCATTGAGATACCTTGAGTTAAGNTTAATCTTCCGTGCGTTCAACATCCCTTACCGCAAAAGGTCAAGAGAATTAACTACATTAGTATNTNTTAATAAATTTTGTGAATATCCTTTTNTCAAATTATCCANCCTTTTGCAAACTTGTAAAATCAAATAANTNAGTATCTAAAAGATGACTAGGACGAGCGTTCATCANNCTACGAAACAGCACCTGTCTTCGACCNGGCGTGCGACTTTCCCAGTCATTTAACAGCTTTTTNATTTGCTGCCTCTGCAACCCATCCTGACTTCCACATAAATCACAAGGAATGATCGGAAATTTCAAAGCATTTGCAAATTTTTCACAGTCTAATTCAGAGACAAATGCTAACGGTCTATACAGAAATAAATCACCTTCTTCATTCAAAAGCTTAGGTGGCATAGTNGCCAATCGACCACCATGAAAAAGATTCATAAAAAANGTTTCNAGAATATCATCACGATGATGGCCTAANACTATTGAAGAACAACCCTCNTCTCGGGCTATTCTNTATAATATACCTCTGCGCAAACGGGAACATAGCGAACAGTAGGTTTTTCCAGCAGGTATCTTAGATTTTACGATTGAATATGTATCTTGATATTCAATCCTATTTGGCACACCCCTTTCCTCTAAAAATTTTGGTAAAACTGTTGATGGAAAGCCTGGTTGGCCCTGATCTAGATTACACGCTAATAATTTGACAGGCAGTAACCCTCGCCACTGTAATTCATGTAATATAGATAATAGCGTATAACTATCCTTTCCACCNGATAAACAGACTAACCACTTGGCATCNCGCTCNATCATACCATAGGTTTCGACAGCTTCTCGAACTTGTCGAACTATGCGCTTTCTCAGTTTCCTAAATTCAGTCGTATTTGGTGCNTTTTCAAATAACGGATGAATTTCTGANTTTTCATCCAACATTTTTTTTCTTCTCTGGCACTGGATCGTAACCATACTGATTAATCGGGTTNCATCTACTAATTCTTTTAAACGCCATCCACGATCCCTTCATGCCACCATGGATTTTGATCGCATCTAAGGCATATTGGGAACATGTAGGCTGAAACCGACAATTGCGACCAACCCAAGGACTCGCCACAAGACGATAAATATGTATAGGAATTACTAAAATGTAAGCTAATAATGTCATCAGTTTTATTTACTNACTTTCTCAAAACTTATGGGGTTGCCTAAATACTAACTTAATAATAACGCATCTGAAAACAGTAAATCAAATTTATTTGATAGAATGTATTTGCTGCAACGCTTGGGTTAAATCTTTTATCATCATTTCAAAACTAAGCTTGGCGGTAAAATCTTTCTTGCCAACCAATACATAATCCCATCCGTCAACTCCATTATTTGGAAAAATGTTTTGAGCCACTTCTCTGAGCCTCCGTTTTGCTAGGTTTCTCAAAACTGCATTTCCCACTTTTTTAGTGCATGTAAAACCAATGCGAATATTTGTGGAAGAGTCAGATCTTNAGCGNCCCTGCANTACGAAGGCTTTCTTATGAACCGTTTTGCCTTTAGCNGTTCTCAAAAAATCACTTCNNTTTTTCAATCTTTCAATTGAANNNACATNAANTTNGTTTTTTTCTNGATTATTTTCTTTTTCAATTCCCAATGGCATACCAATGGTATTTTATAATCTCAAGCCGATAATGACTTACGTCCACGAGCCCTGCGTGCATTTAAAATTTTGCGGCCTGCTTTAGTAGCCATTCGAGAACGAAAACCATGTCTGCGCTTGCGAACAAGATTACTTGGTTGG
>NYTF01000066.1 GCA_002683355.1 Paracoccaceae bacterium
CACGTTGAAAATGGAATTCCTGAGAGCAAGAGCCACAATCTTGTGCTACTGTTAAATAAGATTTCATTAACTTACCATTGCCACAACTTGGACAACACAATCTCCAACCATTCAAAACAGATTTTAATAATGGTCTTTCTAAAGTATTATTCATCGAAGAAGCCTTTGATTGGTTTATCTTCATAACATCGAATTAATCCTGTATAAAGAAAATCAATTGCGGCGGGTCGTCGCAAATTGAATTAAAAAATAAATATAAAAAGATGAGATTATTATTTGGAAATACATATTTTAATTGTATTATTTATTACAGGTTTATTGGCTGGCGTTTTAAATGCTATCGCTGGTGGAGCCACCTTTTTCACTTTTCCAGCACTTATGTGGGCAGGACTGTCTCCATTATCTGCAAATGCCACTAATTTTATTGCTACTGCGCCTGGCAATATTGCAGCCTTACCTGCATTCTTAACTGAATTAAGAATAATCGGAAAAAGAATTATAGTTCCCGTAATATTATCAATGATTGGTGGAGTCGTTGGGGCATTTATATTATTCAGTTTAGGCGCTAATATCTTTGAAAATTTGGTTCCTTACCTTATGGGTTTTGCAACAATTTTATTTGTTGCAGCTCCATACTTACGAAAATTAGTGCTAAGATCTTCCATACGGACAGGCGTAATACCCGCTATACTTCTCCTAATATTTGCTATTTACGGGGGGTACTTTGGAGCAGGACTCGGCCAAATTGCTTTAGCGGTACTCATTCTAATTGGGTTTGAAAATCTACATACAGCCAATGCTATGAAAAATGCTGTGATATCTGCCATTAGCATTCCCGCTTCTATAATTTACATCGGTTCTGGTGAAGGTTTTTGGCCATATGCTGCTGTGATGTGTGTTGGAACAACTATTGGAGGCTTTACTGGTGGAAAGTTTTCAAAATGGGTTTCCCCATTTTATTTANGGGTTTTTATAATTGCACTGGGGGCTCTATTGACCATTTATTACTTTAAGGCACTTTAAAATGAATATNGAAAAAGCTGAATTGATAGCNATCAACGCNTTGACTTGGACCCTTCAAAATCCTGAATATTTATCAATTTTTATCACAAACACTGGAGTAACACCCCAAGATTTCAAAAAAAATGGGGTAAAGCTCGAATTTTTAGGNTCAATTCTGGATTTTATNCTTGATTCTGACAGTTATACGTCAGAGTTTTGTACTGCCCATAANTATGAACAAACATCTATTTTGACCGCGCGACAAATGTTACCTGGAAATCAAATTCCCAACTGGACTTGACCGATAATAACAAATGATAAAAANCACCTCAAANAACATATGTCACNAGAGAACAATACAAGAACAATACTTTTAATTCGGTTGAAAATAGTTTAAGCTTTTCAAGTAAATTATAAATTTGAGATAAAACATGTCTAATTCCCTTTCTGCTCAAGCATCCGCTGCAAGATCAAGAATATATCTGGATAGCTTAAATAATGAACAACGCAAAGCAGTCGAAGAAATTAATGGCCCAGTCCTTATGTTGGCTGGCGCAGGAACTGGTAAAACCAGAGCATTGATAACGAGGATTATTCATATATTGAATTTGAGAAAAGCCAATCCAAACGAGATTTTGGCCGTTACATTTACGAATAAAGCAGCCCGAGAAATGAAAAATCGCATTCAAACTAATGTTGGTGATTTGATTGAAGGTATGACTTGGGTGGGAACTTTTCATTCAATATGTGTAAAAATGTTAAGAACAAACGCTGAATTAGTTGGTCTAAAATCAAATTTCACTATAATTGATACGGATGATCAATTACGCTTATTAAAACAGTTAATACAAGCTGAGAATATTGATGAAAAGCGCTGGCCGCCACGAATGCTGGCGCACATTATTGATAACTGGAAAAATAGAGCTTTAAGACCAGACAATATTCCAAATATTGAAGCGTCCTTATTCAACGAAAGAGGTGAAGAGTTGTATGGATTCTATCAGCAACGGCTCAAAACTTTAAATGCTGTTGATTTTGGTGATTTACTTTTACACATGGTAACAATTTTACAAAATAACAGTGATATTTTGGCTCGTTATCAAAAACGATTCAAGTACATACTAGTTGATGAATATCAAGATACTAATGTTGCTCAATATCTTTGGTTACGATTGTTAGCCTCTTCTCATCAAAACATCTGTTGCGTTGGTGATGATGATCAATCAATTTATGGTTGGAGAGGCGCAGAGGTTGGTAATATTTTGAAATTTGAAAATGATTTCAAAAACTCTTGTGTAATTCGACTAGAACAAAATTACAGATCTACTGAACATATATTAGGTGCCGCTTCTCATCTCATAAATGGTAACAAAGAGAGATTAGGTAAAACCCTATGGACAGCTCAAGAAGGTGGTAACAAAGTAAAATTAATTGGGCATTGGGATGGGGACGAGGAAGCTCGCTGGATTGGCGATGAAATTGAATCCGCCGAACTTGGAAACTCAAGCAAGGAACCAGTTAGCCCAGAGAATATGGCAATTTTAGTAAGAGCCTCGCACCAAATGAGAGCATTTGAGGATCGCTTTATGACAATTGGCCTACCGTATCGCGTAATTGGAGGGCCAAGATTTTACGAACGCGCTGAAATACGCGATGCAATGGCTTATTTTCGCGCAGCTGTTTCTAGGGATGATGGATTAGCATTGCAGCGCATAGTTAACAAACCGAAACGTGGTATTGGCGAGAAAGCACAGCAAAAATTANATATAGAGGCAAGAGAGAGAAACATTTCTTTACTCGACGCAGCAAGATCATTATGCGAAAAAAATAGCCTTACAGGCCGAGCTCAAAAGGAATTAAAAATACTAATTGGCCAACTAGATCACTGGCATCAAATGTCATTAGATCAAACTATAAATCATATAGAGTTAGCAGAAATTATATTGGAAGAGTCCGGATATACTGACATGTGGCGAAATGAAAAAACCCCAGAAGCGCCGGGACGGTTAGAAAATTTAAAAGAGTTAGTAAAAGCTCTGGAGCAATTTGAAAATCTACACGGTTTTTTAGAGCATGTTTCTCTTATAATGGACAATGAGACAGAAGATGGAGCCCTAAAGGTTTCTATTATGACCCTACACGCTTCTAAGGGCCTTGAATTTCAACATATTTACTTACCAGGTTGGGAGGATGGTCTATTTCCTTCTCAAAGATCAATGGATGANCAGGGAAGAGTTGGCTTGGAGGAAGAACGNAGGTTAGCCTATGTTGGAATCACNCGTGCAGAGCAGCTTTGTACCATNAGNTTTGTTGCAAACAGGCGTATATTTGGACAATGGCAATCGGCTTTGCCATCACGTTTCATTGACGAACTACCAGAAGAACATGTAGAAATTNTAACACCGCCAGGATTATANGGTGGCAGTTTTGGAGCTGCAGCGCCAAATATATCATCATTTTCTGAAAATGGTGAGGATAATGAGAGCGATACTTATAATTCTCCAGGTTGGAGAAGAATGAAAAACAAATCACGCACCAACGAAACATTCGGAAATGATAACAAAGACATTATTACTATCGATACAACAACAGTTGAGACGAAAGATCTGACTAAACGAATATTTCATCAAAAATTTGGATATGGGCAAGTNTTGTCCACTGATGGAGATAAATTAACAATTTTGTTTGAAAAAGCAGGTGAAAAAAAAATACTAGCTAAATACATTGTGAGTGCTGACCAAACATCTCATTTATAATTTTAAAATCACATCTCATCAAAACAAAATACTTTATAAAATTCTTATTTAGCTAAATCTCTTTCATCTTTTCTCTTTTTATACATTTGTAAATAAACAACCGATAAATGTATCTTTTTTATTTTCAGTGAAGGGGGCTTGGCCTTTTACAAAGACCCCTCTATACGATTTGCTTAAACCACCTAAAAGGAAGTGATATGAATAGGGCTAGCGCTAACATAAATCTTATGATCAAAGCAGCCCGCTTCGCCGCTAAGAGATTACTTAGAGATTTTGGTGAAGTTGAAAACCTACAGGTTAGTCANAAAAGTCCTAGTGACTTTGTGAGCAGAGCCGACCGCAAAGCTGAAGAAAGTATCAAAACTGATTTAACTGAAGGCCGCCCAAATTATGGTTGGCTGGGAGAAGAGAGTGGTTCAAGTAATGGTACGGATCCTACAAGGCGTTGGATTGTTGATCCATTAGACGGGACCACAAATTTTCTGCATGGGCTACCACATTGGGCAATTTCAATCGCACTCGAACATAAAAATGAAATTGTTTCTGCAGTCGTTTATGATCCACTGAAAGATGANCTTTTTTGGGCTGAGAAAGGATCAGGATGCTATNTGAACGAAAAGAGGTGTCGNGTCTCAAATAGAAAAGATTTGAACGAAATGATTTTTGCTACAGGAGTTCCCTTTGCTGGTCGTGCAGGTAATTTAAGCAGTACTCTCTCAGAACTNGAAAGGTTAATGCCAGTGTGTGCAGGAGTAAGAAGATTCGGTGCTGCGTCATTAGATTTGGCTTATGTNGCNTCTGGAAGATATGACGGGTTCTGGGAACGTGGATTACAAAGTTGGGACACTGCCGCTGGAATATTATTGGTTAAAGAAGCAGGTGGTTTGGTGGAGCCAATAAGTAAGGAACTCGATATTTCAAAAGATGGTGAATTGATTGCTGCTAATGAAATAGCATTCGAAAAATTTTCAAAGATTATTCGCAATNAATGATTTGGCTCTATTAAACTTAAGGTAGCGTCTCCCGCATGCATATTTTTTGATAACCGATCATATCTTAAATAGGCTATCGCTTTTCCGCCNGATTGAGAAAATAAAGTCCCACAATCCTTTTCATTCGAAAGTATTTTAGTACCAATTGGAGCTGANCCGTTAATCAATACAGTTGAAAAACCTTTTTTTAATTTTGTCTTGTGCTTCATACGCGCTGTAACTTCTTGTCCCACATAACAACCTTTTTTNAAATTTACTCCAGATAACTTTTCAAAGCCCGCCTCTAAGATGTAAGTTTCGTTTGGTAATAATTCGATACCTGATCGAGGAATACACTCATCNACGTANAGTTGATTCCAGTTAGTCATAATTTTTTGACCTTTTACCCCATAAGCACGCCAACCTAAACTTGGGTGACGTGGATCATCAAATGCATNTTTAGGTCGTTCCCCCTGGCCCTGAGAGATTGGCATATCAATTATAGTCAAACTTATATCAGCCCTAAGTTTATACATTGTTAACTTTGATATAAAACTTTGCGAAAANGACTCATCAATATCAATCAGAATATCATTATCGCGACGTAAAATAAAAAAATCATTAAGATATTTACCTTGGGGGGTTAACAATGCGGAGTATNTCAAATTTGCATCAATAATAGAGTTAGTAACCAGGCGATCTAAGAAACTNACTCTATCTGTACCACTAATTTTTATAACATTTCGGTTTTCACAAGATTCTATTATCATCAGCTTTCAAACTTAATAAATTTTACCCAAAAATGAATTTTTACGAACTTATCAAGCAAAGTTAACGAACAAGTGAAGGACGCTCAAGGGTAATTTATTAACTTGTCGATTACGATACTAAAATAAAACTCACAAATTTAAATATCCAGATGCTAAGCGAAATATCTCTCATCAATATCAACTACCTTGTTTTTACTTAGGATTCCGATTAGGGATGCACCGATTTCAAAATCTGACTTGGAGATATAAATGGGACGAGCAAAAATAGCACTTATTGGTGCAGGAAATATTGGTGGAACTCTAGCACATTTGGCGGCAGTAAAAGAATTAGGTGATATTATTGTTTTTGATATTGCTGAAGGATTACCACAAGGAAAATCCCTGGATATTGCCGAGTGTGGTCCAGTAGCAGGGTTTGACGTATCTCTAAAAGGTGCAAACGACTATGCAGAAATAAAAGATGCAGACATCTGCATTGTTACCGCAGGTGTGGCAAGAAAACCTGGAATGAGNAGAGATGACCTGTTGGGCATCAATCTNAAAGTTATGAAATCGGTGGGNGAAGGTATTGCGAGGTTTGCGCCAAATGCGTTTGTAATCTGCATTACTAATCCACTTGATGCTATGGTTTGGGCTTTGCAAAAATTCTCAAAACTTTCGCCAAATAAGGTTGTTGGAATGGCTGGAATATTAGATAGCGCAAGATTTCGCCACTTTCTCTCAGAAGAGTTTAATGTNTCAATGCGCGATGTATCAGCTTTTGTTTTAGGAGGTCATGGAGATACCATGGTTCCATTAACAAGATATTCGACAGTGGCTGGAATACCACTGCATGATTTAGTTGAGATGGGTTGGACTACTAATGAAAAGTTGGAATCAATAATTCAAAGGACACGCGATGGTGGTGCAGAAATTGTTGGCTTGCTTAAAACAGGTTCTGCATTTTACGCACCAGCCACTGCAGCTATTGAAATGGCCGAAGCTTTCTTGAAAGATCAGAAAAGAGTACTTCCCTGTGCTGCATATGTTGATAACGCATATGATTTAGATGGAATTTACGTGGGTGTACCAACAATTATTGGATCAAATGGCATCGAAAAAGTGATTGATATCAAATTAAACAAAGAAGAAAAAATAATGTTTNATAAGTCTGTAGAAGCTGTCAACGGGTTGATTGCAGCATGTAAAAATATAGATNCTTCNTTAAAATAAAAAGAAAATAAGTTTTTGTGATCACAATATTTTTATTGTGATCACAAAACCNATTGATTTATCATTTAAATTAACTTTTTACATATTACTTGTTTTATAAAGTTCTGATCTGTGCCAAATCTCAGGAGGGAAATTTTATAGGTCTAAAATGAATATTCATGAATACCAGGCTAAAGCCCTATTATCTAAATATGGAATACCAACTTCAAACGGTAGGCTAATATTAAATAAAGCAGAGGCCGAAACAAAGGCAAATGAACTCACAGGACCCCTGTGGGTGGTTAAAGCACAGATACACGCTGGTGGACGTGGTAAAGGTCACTTTAGTGAAACAAGCGCTGGAGAAAATGGTGGGGTNAGAATCACAGCTACAGCTAAACAGGCAGCAGAAGAAGCAAAAAAAATGTTGGGGAATACGCTAGTAACCCATCAGACAGGCCCAATTGGAAAGCGAGTTAATCGCGTATATATTGAAGATGGTTCTGAAATTGAAAATGAATTGTACTTGGCCATGTTAGTAGATAGAAATACTAGTAGAGTCACTTTTGTTTGTTCCACGGAGGGTGGGATGGATATTGAAGAAGTAGCCAAGAGAAATCCAAAAGATATTTCTAACTTCTCAGTTGATCCAGCTTCAGGCTTATTTCCTTTTCATGGTAGACAAATCGCTTTCGCTCTTGGCCTGAAAGGACANCAAGTTAAACAATGTGGCGACCTNATCGGTAAACTTTATAAGTTATTTATCGCAAAAGATATGGAGATGTTAGAAGTTAATCCACTTATNATAACTAAGAGTGGNGACCTTAAATGTTTGGACGCGAAGATGGGCTTTGATAGCAACGCTATATTTAGACATGATGATATTGCAAAGCTAAGGGATGAAACAGAAGAAGATGAGAAAGAACTAGCAGCATCCAAATTTGATCTAAACTACATTGCTCTTGAAGGTGAAATAGGTTGTATGGTTAACGGAGCCGGATTGGCGATGGCTACGATGGATATAGTGAAGCTTTATGGTGCTGAGCCCGCAAATTTTCTCGATGTTGGCGGAGGCGCCACTAAAGAGAAAGTTACAGAAGCATTTAAAATTATAACCTCCGACAAAAATGTAAAAGGTATATTAGTAAATATATTTGGTGGGATTATGCGATGCGATGTCATTGCTGAGGGTGTTGTTGAAGCTGTAAAAGAAGTAGGCCTAAAAGTTCCACTTGTTGTGCGTCTCGAAGGGACAAATGTTGATGATGGAAAACACATTATAAATACTTCCGGGCTGAACGTAATCGCAGCTGATGATCTTGGTGACGCTGCTAGGAAAATTGTATCAGCAGTTAGAAACAGAACTGAGGAAGACTAAATGTCTATTTTAATCGACAAAAATACAAAAGTAATATGTCAAGGATTTACCGGATCTCAAGGGAGTTTTCATTCAGAACAAGCAATTAGTTATGGGACCAAAATGGTGGGTGGCGTTACACCAGGAAAAGGTGGAATGACGCACCTAGGCCTCCCAGTTTTTAATTCAGTACATGAAGCAAAAATAATTACTAAGGCAAATGCTACAGCTATATACGTTCCCCCACAATATGCTGCCGATAGTATTTTGGAAGCGATCGATGCTGAATTAGAATTAGTAGTATGTATCACTGAGGGAATCCCCGTTTTAGACATGGTAAAAGTCAAAAGAGCCCTAATAAACAGCAAGACCTTACTCATTGGCCCCAACTGTCCAGGTATTATAACCCCAGGTGAGTGTAAAATAGGCATTATGCCAGCTCACATACACAAAAGGGGTTCTGTTGGCGTTGTTTCAAGATCAGGGACGCTTACTTATGAGGCGGTTGGTCAAACAACTGCCGTTGGTTTGGGTCAATCAACATGTGTTGGCATTGGAGGCGATCCTGTAAAAGGAACAGAACACATAGATGTGTTAGAATGGTTTCTCAAAGACAGTGAAACCCAATCAATTATAATGATTGGGGAAATTGGGGGATCTGCAGAAGAAGAGGCCGCCCAATTTTTAAAAGATGAAGCTAAAAAAGGAAGATCAAAGCCTACTGCTGGTTTCATTGCTGGCCGCACAGCACCACCAGGAAGAAGAATGGGCCACGCTGGAGCAATTGTAGCTGGAGGCCAAGGTGGAGCAGAGAATAAAATCGAAGCCATGAAATCAGCTGGGATCATCGTAGCTGAAAGCCCCGCTGACTTAGGTGCTGCCGTATTAAAAGCGATAGGATAAATAAATAAAGTGCATAAATTAACTAAAGAACACAAAATTTAATAAGCTTCGATTTTGATGAGGTGATAAATTGTCAGACAATAATAAAAACACCTCGGTGGATTTACAAAGTTTTCTTCAAGGCAACAATGCTGAATATATGGAAAATCTTCATTCGAAATTTTCAGAAAATGCCGACGCACTAGACACAAAATGGCAAGAGTTTTTTGATAGTCTTAACGATCAAAACAATGATATTCAAAAAAATAGCTACAATCCTTCTTGGAAAAGACCCGACTGGCCTCCAATAAACACAGAGGACTTTTATAATAATTCAAATTTTGATCAAAAAGTTGATCAACAATATGAAGAAAAAATAAAGAGCAAAGCCCATGCGCAGAGTATAAACATTCGAGATGATGGTCTAAAACAAGCGGTTTTAGACTCTGTAAGAGCGCTAATGCTTATCCGAGCATACCGGATCAGAGGGCACCTTGCTGCAAACTTAGATCCATTAAATATCTTAAAAAATAATGCGCACCCAGAGCTGCAACCAGAAAATTATGGTTTTCACGATGTTGATCTAGATAGACCAATTTTTATTGACAATGTTTTGGGTTTAGAAATCGCTTCGATGAGAGAAATAGTCGCTATTGTAAAAAGAACTTACTGTGGAACCTTTGCACTTCAGTACATGCATATTTCAAATCCTGATGAAAGTCAGTGGTTAAAAGAACGAATTGAAGGCTACGGGAAGGAGATAAGTTTTACTCAAAAAGGTAGAAAAGCAATATTAAACAAATTAATTGAAGCAGAAGGATTTGAAAAATTTTTACATGTTAAATACATGGGAACTAAAAGATTTGGACTGGATGGTGGGGAGTCTTTAGTCCCAGCTATGGAACAGATTATAAAACGTGGCGGTGCATTAGGTGTTAAAGATATAATAATCGGCATGCCTCACCGAGGGCGATTGAATGTGTTAGTAAACGTTTTGGCAAAACCTCTCAGAGCTATTTTCAATGAATTCCAGGGGGGAAGCTACAAGCCAAAGGAAGTAGATGGTTCAGGAGATGTGAAATATCACTTAGGGGCAAGCTCTGACCGAGAATTTGATGGCAACAAAGTTCATTTATCTTTAACTGCTAACCCGAGTCACTTGGAAGCTGTCAATCCAGTTGTACTAGGCAAGGCTAGAGCCAAGCAAGAGCAATATGATGATGATACTCGTCGAAGTGTTATGCCCATTTTGCTTCATGGTGATGCTGCATTTGCTGGCCAAGGTGTCGTAGCAGAATGTTTCGGTTTATCCGGTTTAACTGGCCATCGCACCGGAGGCACGATGCACATCGTAATAAATAATCAAATTGGTTTCACAACAGCACCACATTTTAGCCGCTCTTCACCATATCCCACTGATATTGCTCTTATGGTTGAAGCACCTATCTTTCATGTTAATGGTGATGACCCAGAAGCGGTGGTTCACGCAGCAAGAGTAGCTACGGAATTTCGTCAGAAATTTGCAAAAGATGTTGTTTTAGATATTTTTTGCTACCGCCGCTTTGGACATAATGAAGGTGATGAACCAATGTTTACGCAGCCATTAATGTACAAATCAATAAAAGAGCAAAAAACAACTTTACAATTATATAGTGAACGCCTGATTAAAGACGGTTTGATCCCAGAGAGTGAGATTGAGCTTAGTAAAGCAAACTTTCAAAATATCTTGAACAAGGAATTTGAAGCTGGGGAAAATTACAAGCCAAATAAGGCAGATTGGTTAGATGGTCGATGGTCACACCTTGATCAGAATAAAGAAAATTATCAAAGAGGTAGCACATCTATTTCTACTAAAGCCTTTGAGAAGATTGCAGTAGCTCTTACAAAAACGCCAAAGAGCTTTAAACTGCACAAAACAGTTGAACGACTGCTGATTGCGAAAGCAGATATGTTAGAAAAAGGTGAAGGCTTAGACTGGGCAACTAGTGAAGCATTAGCTTTTGGATCGCTATTGCTTGAAGGTTTTCCTGTACGATTAGCAGGTCAGGATAGCGCACGAGGTACATTCAGCCAAAGACATTCGGTCTTGATTGATCAAGAAACAGAAGAAAGATTCTTCCCCCTAAATCATATAGAAAATGACCAAAAACCTTATGAAGTCATAGACAGCATGCTTTCCGAATATGCTGTTTTAGGCTTTGAATATGGATATTCTTTATCTGAACCAAATGCCCTTGTTATTTGGGAGGCTCAATTTGGAGATTTTGCAAATGGGGCGCAAATAATGTTTGATCAGTTTATTAGCTCTGGGGAACGTAAATGGCTTAGAATGTCCGGCTTAGTAATGTTATTACCACATGGTTTTGAGGGGCAAGGGCCCGAACATTCGTCAGCTAGACTAGAACGTTTTCTACAAAATTCTGCTGAAGAAAATTGGATTGTAGCGAATTGTACAACACCAGCTAATTATTTTCATATATTGCGTAGACAGTTACATCGCACTTATCGAAAACCATTGGTTCTTATGACACCCAAATCACTCTTAAGGCACAAAAGTGCTATTTCATCAAAGGCAGAATTTATTGAAGGCAGCAGTTTTCATCGCGTCTTATGGGACGATGCTCAAAAAGGTACATCAAAAATTAAACTCGTGTCTGATAGCAAAATCAAGCAAGTAGTTCTTTGCTCTGGAAAGGTATATTACGACCTGCTTGAGAAAAGAGATAAACTCAATTTGAAAAATACTTACATATTGAGAATAGAACAAATCTATCCAGTACCCATACAAGCACTTACCAAAGAGCTCAGTAGATTTAAAAATGCAGTATTAATTTGGTGCCAAGAAGAACCAAAAAATCAGGGTGCGTGGAGTTTTATGGAGCCAAATATAGAGCAAATTTTAAATAATTTGAGTATTAAGGCTAAAAGAGCAAAATATGTGGGTAGGCCTGCATCCGCTTCGCCTGCTACGGGCCTCGCGAGCCAGCATAAAGAACAACAAGACAAATTAATATTTGAAGCTCTTAATTTAGAAGGGAAATAACGAATGGCTACTGAAATTCGAGTACCTACCTTAGGAGAAAGTGTGACTGAGGCAACCGTTGCAACATGGTTTAAAAAACCTGGAGAGACAGTTCTTTTGGATGAGATGCTTTGTGAGTTAGAAACTGACAAAGTTACTGTAGAAGTACCGTCACCAGCTGAAGGAAGATTGCAAGAAATTATTGTTGCAGAAGGTGAAACAGTGAATGTTGATGCTCTTTTAGCCATATTAGAAAAAGGAACATTTTTGGAGCCTAATGACAAAAAAATAATGAAGCCTGAAAATGAAGAATCTGAAGATTTAATTAAAGATATTGAAAATGCACCATCCGCAAAAAAAATAATGAGTGAAAAAAATCTTGACCCTAAAAAAATAATAGGATCAGGGCGAGATGGAAGGATTATGAAAGAAGATGTTCAAACTTTATCGCCAATGATAAAAGTGGCAAAAGCAATTGAAAATAATTCAAACAATTCACAAATAGAAAATGAAGATGGGCATGAAGAACGCGTAAAAATGTCCCGCTTACGTCAAACAATATCGAGCAGACTTAAAGAAGCTCAAAATACAGCAGCTATTTTGACGACTTACAATGAAGTAGATATGTCTGAAATAAAGAAAATTAGGACTGATTATAAAGATCTATTTATTCAAAAACATGGAATTAGCCTTGGTTTTATGTCATTTTTTGTAAAGGCTTGTAGCCATGCATTATTGGAAATCCCCGAGGTAAATGCAGAAATAAATAATGATGAGATCATTTACAAGAACTATGTAAACATGGGAGTAGCCGTTGGAACACCTAATGGCTTAGTAGTGCCCGTTGTCAAAAATACTCATAAATTAAGTTTTGCAGAAATTGAAAAGGAAATTTCAAGGTTAGGGAAAAAAGGAAATGATGGCAAATTAACTATGGACGAAATGCAAGGAGGAACATTCACAATATCAAATGGAGGAGTGTACGGCTCCTTGATGTCCGCTCCAATACTAAACCCACCACAATCTGGAATATTTGGAATGCATAAAATTCAAGATCGCCCAATAGTGGTAGAAGGTGCTATAGTTGCTCGCCCAATGATGTACATAGCGCTATCATATGATCATAGATTGATCGATGGAAAGGGAGCTGTAACTTTCCTAGTCAGGGTTAAAGAAGCACTCGAAGATCCAAGAAGATTATTGATGGATCTATAATGATTGAATTTGATCATATTGCTATTGGCACTAGTAATCTCAATGACGGCGTAAAATGGGCCGAAGGCAAATTGCATAGCAAAATTCCCTACGGTGGAAAACATGACCAAATGGGTACACATAATCATGTCTTGTCTTCCGGAAATAAAACTTATTTAGAAATTTTGTCAAAAGATTTGTCAGCTCCCCCCAACAAGAGAAATACATGGTTTGGCATGGATGATCCAAAAGTGGAACTTGCTTTATATAAATCGCCAAAAATAATTGGTTGGGTCTGCCGAACCAAAAATATAAACCGCACTTTGGCTTTATTAGAGAATTTGGGCATTGATACAGATTTTGGAAAACCAATAGAAATGAGTCGAGGTAAGTTAAAGTGGAAGTTTTCTTTGCGCTCTGATGGTCTTGTTCCCTTATGGGGCTCAGCCCCTATTTTAATAGAATGGCCAGATACTAAGCATGTATCTTTTCAAATGGCAGATACTGGGTTGCGATTTAAAAGTTTACTTATAGCTACTCCCCATAAGAATGCTCTGGAGAGCCTCTTGTGGACTCTGGATTTTAATGACAATCGTGTTTCAGTCGTTAAAGCTACAGACACGTGCATTACTGCAACTTATCAATTGCAAGATGGCAGAGAAGTATCAATAAATTAGCGTAGCTAAAGGAATTAAAAATGGATAGTTTTGATGTAATCGTAATCGGTGGTGGCCCAGGTGGATATGTTTGTGCAATTAGATGTGCACAATTAGGCTTAAAAACTGCTTGCATTGATGCCAGTCCAACTCTTGGTGGGACCTGTCTAAACGTCGGATGTATTCCGTCAAAAGCGTTACTACATGCGAGCCATCAGTTACATGAAGCAAGACATAATTTTGCAAAAATGGGTCTTGTCTGTGAGCCTCCAGTCATAGATTGGAAAGAAATGCAAAAATACAAAAATACTACAATAAATGAAAATACTCAGGGCATTGAGTTTTTGTTCAAAAAAAATAAAATTCACTACATAAATGGTCATGCACACTTTATAAGTACAAGTGAAATTCAAGTAGATGGCAAAAATTATACTAGCAAAAATATTGTAATTGCTACTGGGTCTGAAACTTCTTCATTACCAGGAATAATAATTGATGAAAAACAAATTGTCAGCTCCACTGGCGCCTTAAGTTTAGAGAAAGTTCCCACAAAATTAGTAGTTATTGGCGGTGGTGTTATTGGCCTGGAACTAAGCAGTGTGTATAGTCGTTTAGGAACGGAAGTAACTGTTTTAGAATTCCAAAAGTCAATTGTTCCAGATATGGATCAGGATATTTCAAAAAATCTAATACGTATTTTAAAAAAGCAAGGTATTAACTTTCAAACAAATTGTGCAGTTACTTCAGTTCAAAAATCTAAAAATAAGATAAAGGTAAATTATAATGACAATAAGAAGGAAATTGAAGAATCGATAGAGACAGATATTGTTTTAGTAGCCACAGGGCGTAAAGCGTATTCTGGTGGACTATGTTTTGAGGGCATTGGTGGCGTTATAAATGATAAAGGTATGATAGAGACTGATAATCATAATCGTACAAACTTATCTTCAATTTACGCTATTGGAGATGTTACTAATGGGCCAATGCTTGCACACAAGGCTGAGGAGGAAGGCATATTAGTTGCAGAAACTATTGCTGGTCAAAATAGCCAAATTAATTACAATCACATTCCAAATGTTATTTACACAAATCCAGAGGTTGCCTCGGTAGGAATGACGGAAGAAACTCTAAAGGTAACCAACAAAGATTATAAAGTAGGAAAATTCAATTTTGCAGGAAATGGTCGCGCTAAATTAGTTTTTTCCTCTTCTGGATTCGTGAAATTGCTTGCTGATAGCGCAACAGATAGGATTTTAGGTTGCCATATAATTGGGCCTAGCGCTGGTGATATAATTCATGAGGTGTGCGTCGCTATGGAGTTTGGTGCTTCAGCTCAAGATTTGGCGATGACTTGTCATGCACATCCGACATTTTCTGAGGCAATTAAGGAAGCAGCGTTGTCATGTGGAGATGGCCCAATACATTCTTAAATATTATTCACTATCTTGTTAGCATTCTTAGGCCTTTTGTCACATCGGTCCTTACCATAAGTCTTAATTCGCTTTCATTACCCGATTTCAACGCAGCAAGAATAGATAGGTGATGCACTGGAGTTTCATTTACACCAACTTTTTCATACAAGTTCCGCATTGTAGGCCCTATTTGCAACCAGATATTTTCAACTAAAGCGAGTATCGCAGGCGCTTGAGCTCTCAAGTATAAACTCCGATGGAACTCTAGATTTGCTTGAACATATGATATTGGTTCTTTTTGGATAACTGCTTGAGAAATGCGGCTATTAATTAGTTGCAATCTGTCAATTAGGGTTAAATGAGCTCGAGGTAATGCTCTTGCTGCTATTTCTGGCTCAAGCAAACCCCTTAAGGCAGCCAATTCTTCCAATCTATCATTAGATAAAATAGGCGTCATAAATCGCCCTGTATTTGTAACAATCAGTGCACCCTCAGCAGCCAATCGCCTTAATACCTCTCTCGCAGGGGTCATAGACACTTCATAACTTTCAGCCACACCTCTTAAAGTCAGTGATTGACCTGGAGTTAAGTCCCCTAGCATTATTTTTTGTCGTAATTCTCGATAAATCCGATCTTGGAATGACGGTTCATTTATTTTTGCTTCTTCTGCCATTAAATCTGTATGTGATCACAAAAAATATAATTGTCAATATAAATTATTTTAAACACTTCTTTTGTGATCACATTTAATAATGCTAAATTATTAATTATCTTTTTCCAAAAATTAGGTATTTTTTTGGTAAAATCCTTCCAATTCTAAAAACCAAGGAGAAGAACCAAGGAAAATTAATTACGCGCTTACTTCCTAACATTCCATTTGCGATTATTATCGCTGCTTTTTCTGTTGATATTATGAACGGCATAAAAAATTTATTTTTCAAAGTTAGTTTGGTCTTAACAAACCCAGGGTTAAACAATTGTACTTTTACATTTGTCCTATAAAGGTCTGCGCTTAAATTTTCAGAAAGGTGCATTAATGCTGCTTTACTTGCACCATATCCAATCGCACCTTGCAAGCCAGTAAAACCAGCTAATGAACCAACAATTACAATATGACCTTCATTTCTTTTAATAAAATCAGGCAAACAGACGCCTAATACGCGAAGGGCTCCCATAAAATTTGTATCAGCAATTTTTAACACCTCGTCATGATTCCAATCATGAGTGTACATTGGAGCATAATATCCCGCCATGTAAACCAATCCATCAATATTACCAATAGATGAAAAAGCTGTGCTAACGCTATCAAGATCAGTCACATCACAAGTAACAATTCGCGCGTTGTTCTTAAGTGAATTGCCCAATTGTTCCAATCCCTCCCTATTTCTGGAGGAAATTACAAGTGACGCGCCCAATTCATCCATTTTTTTAGCGAGGCTATACCCTATTCCGTCGCTGGCACCTATCAACCAATAGGTTTTATTGGACAGCGATGTCATAGCTCTTTCCTAAAAGTAGCAACCAATTCTCCTACTCTCACTCCATATTTTCTAAATTCTGATCGATTGAATACAGTACCATTTTCCAAAAGGTGCATCCAATCAACAACTGAAATTACATGCCCCCCCAAATCATCCGACAACCTTAGCTTGTAATTTAATTTGACAGCAGATCCAATTTGTTTGCCAGTAGCTTTTCCGATTATGTCATCTGCTGTCCCAACAATATTTCCATCATTATCAATACTTAAATTCCATTTTCTTAGTTGCTCTTTGCCAGTTGAAAAATTGAATTTTTCAGTGAAAGTACCTAGATTTCCATCCCATGCCCCATTAAAACGTGCTGTGAATGTACTTGATAGTTGGCCTGACACACCATAAATCATTCCCTCAGCAACCATATTACCGTTCAAAATCTTTCTTATGTCAAAAATCTGACTATCATTATTAAAGGCTGCTATTTTCTGATTTTTAAAAGAAAAGAAATTGATTTTAATAAAACTGAAAAGCGATAGTAAAGTCACAATATATAGTATCCAAGTCAATTCTTATTCCTTTCAATAGGTCCAAAATTTAAGGTCAATAACGCAATAATCTTGAGTATACACGGCACAAAACAATATAAGATTGTCAAACTTAATAACTGAGTGTTCGAATGATTTGTGCCACTGTGAAATCCCGTGGCAGCTAAAGCAGGTAAAATTAACCCAGCTGAAATTGCTAGTGTTGATTTATTGAAGAAATTCCATACTCCAAAAGCTACAGAATTATCAAATTTAGTTTTAGCTACGTGCCTCGCAAACATGGCTGGCAAAATAGACATATCAGCACCTAGACATGCTCCTGAAATAATACAAATTATAAAAAAAGCGGGGAAATTTCCAGGCCCAATTAAACAAGTAAACATAAATGTCAAAATTGCCAGCGTCATACCAATAGAAAGTACAAATTTTAATTCATATTTAGACGTTAATTTACCCCAAAAAGGCACTGAGATCGCAGCACCAACAAAGAATGTTATCAAAAATAGACCCGCTAATTCAGGCATTCGCAAACGGGCTTCAACAAAAAACAAAAAGAGTGTTGATGTTACCGCTACTGGGCTCGCATTTAAGAACGACAAAATAAGAAAACCTCGTGTGGTTTTGTCCTTCAATAATAAAAATATGGTATAGTCTTTAACTGGGTCTTTTGTACCATAATTCCACGAACCTTTCATCACAAAATATGCTATAATTAAAAGTAAAATAACAACAAAAGCAAAACCCCTCATAGGATCGACATTCAAGTACTCCAAGGCACTCGGTAAAAGACACGCAGTAATAATTCCAATTAAAGCACCCGTTTCTCGCCAAGCCGACAAATGTGAATGTGATCGATCAGACTGCGCTTCAACAAACTTTATTCCCTGAGCATAAAAACAGATGCTGATATAAGAAAACGCCGTGAACATAAAAAATAATGTTAGGCAGACATATGCAAATGTATTAAAGAATGGCTCAACAGCAAAAAAAAACCAAAGACTAGATATTAACAGAAAAATAAAAAATAGTATTGAAAGCTGTCTATATTTTCCAATCAGCTGTGCCAACTTGCCTAAAAATGGATCCTGGATAACATCGATCAAACGTAACCCAAGAAAAATTATTCCAAGAGCTGTTAGTGAGAAGCCATAGGTATCCAATAAATATTTTGGAGCGTGAATGTAAATCGGTATTCCAATAGCAGCCAGTGGTGCAGCAAAAAAAGCATATCTCCAATGCCCACCATAATTACTCAAAGCAGTTTTATTACTCACCGGCTCACCGCTTTTGAAGATGGTTTTGGACGAGATTTAAAAGGAGCTTTCTTGATCCAAAGTCTTATTGCTTGAAAATGGATCAAGGCTAATACTCTTATGGAACCAAAAGGCCTTTTAAGTAACGCTACCAAAATTGATTTAGAAGTGAGGACTCGACGATTACCTTCAAGAGTAGCAATAACTCCGCCACTTTCATGCGCATACTCAATTCGTATTGATATGTGTTTATCATCGATATCAAATAAAAACTTATAATCCCCCAACATTGGTTGGAAAGGAGATACATGAAGCAGTTTTTTGCTCGTTAAAATGCTGTTAGTCTTAATTTCACTTAGGTCATCATTGTAGCAGAGATAGTTATGTCTATCCCCAAATGTATTATTCACTTCAACAATAACCACTCTCAATTTAACTTCTTCATCGAAACAAAGCCAAAAGCTAACTGGTGTGAATTTTGAAAAAAACATTCTTGGTTGAGCCAATAAACTTATACGCAAGCCAGTGATGTTAATTTCATTCTCTATTAGTATCGCCCGTGCCCAAGCATGGCCTTTTCCTCGTCCTATTTCGCCACCATGATCCGTGTCAAAGATTGAAAAAAAATTTAACTTGTTATGCGAAAATCCTTTTACAGTGTGTCTTTCTTCATCCCCTAATAGGAGATAATCCACACCATAAGAAAATGAATTCCTTATTTTACCCTTTCTCGAATGATAAGTTTTGGCCTTTACATATTCCAACATTTAGGCGGCCAACTTTTTGTCAATCGCTATAATTTTCTCAGCAATCCTGACAGCGCTAAAATAGCCATCCTCATGAAATCCATATCTCGTCCAAGCACCACAATAATATGTGGAATTTTGACCTTGAATTGATTTCAATTTTTCCTGAGCCTCAAAGGCTTGTCGATCAAAAATCGGATGTTCAAATATCTTTTCATCATAGATCAGATCTTCATTTATGTCTGGAGAAGGATTCAAAGAGACAAATATTTGTTCTTCAGTAGGTAATGATTGCAAAGAGTTCATCCAATAAGTTATCCCAACCTTTGGATCGGGTTGCATAGCTTTGCTTTTATAAACCCAGGATGCCCAAGCACGCTTTCGTTTAGGCATTTGATTAATATCTGTATGCATCACAGCTTTATTTTTTTGATACTTTATTGATCCTATAATTAAATTTTCGGCAGCTGTCGCATCGGCTAGTATAGGTAGCACTTGATCTGAATGACATGCAAAAATTACTTGATCAAATTCTTCCCAATCTCCATCCTCAGTTTTCACAAGAGCTTTTCCATTAACACGCCTGACTCCGGACACCTTCGACTTTACTCTAATGGTACCACCATATCGATCTATCGCAGCAGCCATTCTCGAAACATATTGCTCACTTCCACCGTCAACCGTATACCATTGGTTTGTATTCCATGATAAAAGTGAATGATTATCAAAAAATTGCACAAGTGACTTTGCTGGAAACCTTTTCATCTGCTCTGGCGACGAAGACCAAATAGCGCCAGATATTGGTAAAAAATAATAATTCCGAAACCACTCTCCCATTCTCATGCTATCGAGAAATTCATCTAGAGGTGTATCTGGATCACGGGAAAGGTCGAGTGCCGTTTCATTAAAACGCATGATGTCTCTCATCATATTCCAAAATTTTGGCCTGATAACATTTCTTCGCTGTGCTGCCATCATATTTAAGCTACTCATGCCATATTCTATTGCACCATTACCGATTGAAGCTGCAAAACTCATATCACTTTTTTTGACTGGAACGTCCAACTCTTCAAACATTTTTGTTAAGTGAGGATAATTTTCATAATTAAAAACTATAAACCCAGTATCAACAGCAGTATCGGAATTTTTTCCAGCTAAAATAGTTCGAGCATGGCCACCTATTTTAGTTGAAGCTTCAAATAATTTTACTTCATTCTGTTTCGAAAGTAAGTAAGCGCATCCAAGGCCCGATATTCCAGCACCTACAATTGCTATTTTCATTTTTTTACTATTAAAATCTTTCAACCAATAATACCTTTTTATTTTAAGTTTATACTCTCAATTTGTGATATTAGATCATATTTTTAATCATGATCCAATAGTTGCGACCCAGCGTTATTATTGTATGCAAATTCAATTTGTCATACCATCTGACTTTAAACTACGTTCATTTCAATTAAGTTTTTCGCATTTGATTAATGCAAAAGAAAAGAATAATACGACTTACATGAACAAATCTTTCGCCGATAATTGGTCTAATTGTATTAAGAAATTGTCTGAGGATCGCGACGTTGACGCTTTCAGAGAATTATTCAACTATTTTAGCCCTAGAATTAAATCCTTTTTACTAAAATCTGGAGGTTCAGTTAGTCAAGCAGAGGAATGTATGCAAGAAGCTATGGCATCAGTGTGGCAAAAGGCGCATATGTTTGACCCTACAAAAGCCAGTGCTGCCACATGGATATTTACGATTGCTCGAAACAAGCAATTAGATGCTATCAGAAAAATTAGGCGCCCTGAGCCAGAGGATTTACCATGGATGGAAAGCAAGCAGGATGATCCAAGTGAAAGNTTNATTCTTCAAGAAGAACAAAAAAACTTGGCTTTTGCTGTATCAAAGCTACCTAAGAANCAANGANTNTTAATNGAGAAAGCNTTTTACGGAGATTTNAGTCATTCTAAAATNTCGGAGTTAACCGATTTNCCATTAGGAACGGTCAAATCCCGCATNAGGCTTTCNATAGAGCGTTTGAGAAAAGAGTTAGGTAAANAAATATGATTGAAGCAAAACACCATATTCCANATGAGATTTTAGNNGCATATTCGACGGGNACATTGCCCGAAGCTTTCAGTATTATAGTTGCATGCCACATTTCACTCTGCGATAAATGTAGAGTAGAAGTAGAAGCNTTAGACNCAGTAGGCGGGGCTATTCTTACAAACCAAGAGAAAATAGACGTGGATGAGGATAGTTTTTTAAAAACAATGGAATTAATATCTAATTCAAACGAAAAAATTCTTGAAACAGAAAAAAGTTCCAAAAGCATATATCCTAATCCTCTAAAAAATTACATTGGACATAGCGAAGATGAAATAAAGTGGAAACCGATTGGTGGAGGCATAAAACAATCGATTTTATTCAACAACAAGGATGCGAGCGCGAGACTATTGTCAATTCCAGCAGGTATGGAGTTACCTGACCATAGTCACAAGGGACTTGAAATGACTATGGTTTTACAGGGTGCTTTTTCAGATGAGGTAGCCCATTTTGAACGTGGAGATATTGAGATTGGCGACGATAAGTTAACCCATACTCCAAAAGCAGATCCAGGCGAACTATGCATATGTCTTGTAGCCACTCAAGCTCCTCTAGTATTCAACAATTGGTTGCCAAAAATTTTACAACCATTTATCAGAATTTAATTTTGCAAATTAGATCATTACCATCTATTAAAACACAAATTTAATTTGTGGAGAATATTGTGAAACATGGCGCTATAGCTAGAATGCAACATTTTTCTATGGAAGTGAGCAATACTGATAAATCCATAGAATTCTATAGAAAAATCTTGGGCTTTAAGTTGACTGAGCGACACAAGGCTTTTGAAGTGCCAGCAATTCCGGTTGAATTAACGTTTATGCGATTAGGGGATGCTCACCACGAGCTCGTTTTAGTACACAATCCCAAAAAAAAATATCGCAAGAGACCTTCAAGACCAGAAGATGACTTAGATGGCCCTCCATCATTCCATCATTTTGCTCTAGAATGCGACACAAGAGATGATTGGTTAAAAGTGGTAAGCATCATTAATGAAAATTCAATTGAAGTAGTACGTGGGCCGGTAGTTCATAGTGGTTATGTCTCTTCAGGGGATGGTTCATGGGGAGAAAATGAAGCTATTTACATATTAGATCCAGATGGCCACCGAGTTGAAATCTTCTGGGCGCTAGCAAAGATTGGTATAGACGGCACACATATTAACATCAAAGGCGAAAAGGTTCCTGGAACCAAAACAGAAGAACTTTGAATAACTGTTCTGAAATAGCAATAGTTGGAATGGGCCCAACTGGAGCCACATTAGCTAACCTTTTAGCTAACAGAGGCGTATCAGTATCGATATTTGAAAAACAAAACCAACCTTATGCACTCCCACGGGCAGTTCATTTTGATGGGGAAGTCATGAGAGTTTTCCAGTCAATCGGACTTAGCTCAGAAATAACTAGTTCCTCTCTAGTAAATAAAGGTATGCTATTTAAAGATTTAAAGTCACATACCTTAATCGATTGGTCTCGTTCCCAGGACATTGGTCCTATGGCATGGTATGAAAGTTACAGATTTCACCAACCAGATTTGGAAACAGCATTGCTTAATGGCCTAAAAAGGTTTCCCAATATTCAAACTTATTATGATTCAGAGGTGCAAAAAGTAAGTGACAATGGAAAAAATGTTACCATCGAACTAACATCAGGCGAAAAGCATATTAGTCAATTTGTCGTTGGTTGTGATGGGGCACAATCTGCTGTTCGGGAGTTAATAGGTGAAAAATTAATGGATCTTGGCTTTAAGCAGCGATGGCTTGTAATTGATCTTGTATTGAAAAATGATCGTCCTGATTTAGGAGACCATACCGTTCAAATTTGTGATCCAGACTCACCAATGACCTACGTAAGGGGCACAGGAAACAGACGGCGATGGGAAATGAGACTAAAAGATCATAAGCTTACAAAAATTACGCCAAATGACGTTTGGGAGAGGTTAAAAAAGTGGATATCACCAGCAGATGCTAAAATAGAACGTTCGGCAATTTATACTTTTAAATCCTCTCTCGCAAAAAAATGGTCGGCAGGAAACATATTTTTAGCTGGCGATGCAGCACATTTGATGCCGCCATTTATGGGACAAGGGATGTGTGCCGGAATAAGGGATGTCGCAAATTTATCGTGGAAGTTAACAGCTGTATTAAATGGCATAAATAAAAGTATCCTAGAAACCTACGAAAGTGAAAGATCTCCCAATGTGAGGGAGTTTATCGATTTAACTGTGCGCCTAGGAAAAGTAATTAATCAAACCAGCAAAACTCAACAAGAAACCACCAAAATGGATTCTATTTGGCCTTCATTAGGACCAGGTTTGGGAAAAAGATCGAATATTGAAGGACAATTGGCCCCTCAATTTTTGTTAAGCGAATTAAAAAAATCTGATGATATGAGTCCAAACGGCTTTTACTCATTAAAAAAGCAAAAAGGTAGATTTACCTCAACTAATGTGAAAGCTTGGTTAAGAAATAATAATATTGCTGAAGCCTTAATAAGACCAGATGGATACATATTAGAAACTATATCAGAAAATGAAAATGAAAATGGATTCAATATAAAAAACATAAACCTCTCACAAGCGTTACCTGCTAGAAAATTTTTTGGTTAATTAAAATAATTTAAAGAAAAGAATATAAGTTATTGACAATCACCCCTGATACAACTCATTTTCCGCGTTTACGTGATTGTTGATTTTTGACTCGTATAAGGAAAGTTCAATGCCAGTTGTAGTTGTAGAAAGTCCGGCAAAAGCTAAAACAATTAACCAGTATCTTGGATCTGATTATGTTGTCTTGGCTTCATATGGTCATGTAAGAGATTTGCCACCAAAAAACGGGTCAGTTGATCCAGAAGATCAATTTAAGATGCTGTGGGAAATATCAACCGGGTCTAAGAAACATATAAGCGCGATTTCAGATGCTTTAAAAGAAGATAATAGTTTAATTCTGGCAACTGATCCTGATCGTGAAGGTGAAGCAATAAGCTGGCATTTAGAAGAAGCTCTCATAAAGAAAAAAATTATAAATAAAAGTACCGAAGTCAAACGGGTTGTATTTAATGCTATAACTAAATCAGCTGTTACTCAAGCAATGGCCTCTCCAAGAAAAATTGATATGGAACTGGTTGAAGCTTATTTAGCCCGCAGAGCTTTGGATTATTTGGTAGGATTTAATCTTTCACCAGTATTATGGCGAAAGTTACCTGGTGCTAAATCAGCTGGAAGAGTTCAATCTGTGTGTTTGCGCTTAATAGTCGAGGCCGAAATGGCTATCGAATCTTTTAAATCTAAAGAATACTGGACTATTAATACAACGTTAACCACACCAAGGGGTGTTAGTTTTGATTCTAGATTAATAGTACTTGGTGGGGTAAAATTAGAGAAGTTTGATATAAAAACTGAAGAAGCAGCTGAATTAGCTGTTCAGGCTGTTAGCTCTCGTGACTTATTAGTTACATCACTTGACGCAAAGCCTATCAGTCGAAACCCAGCACCTCCATTCATGACGTCAACACTTCAGCAAGAAGCGAGTCGTAAATTTGGATTTGGTGCCAAACAAACAATGTCTGTTGCTCAAAGATTATATGAATCAGGGCACATTACATATATGCGCACAGATGGGATTGATATGGCACCTGAAGCTATTACAGCGGCTCGCGATTTAATAAGAAGTAAATATGGCGATCAATTTGTTCCAAAAACTCCAAAAATTTACAAGAATAAGACAAAAAATGCTCAGGAAGCGCACGAATGTATCAGACCCACAGAGCTAGCTGTAGACAAAAACAAATTGAGCCACTTGGAGCAAGATCAGATTAAGCTCTATGATTTAATCTGGAAAAGAACAATCGCAAGTCAAATGTCTTCAGCGAAAATGGAACGAACAACAATTGAAATCTTCTCATCTGATGAGCAAGTAGGCCTAAGATCAACAGGACAAGTTGTAAGGTTTGAGGGTTTCTTAAAAGTTTATGAAGAAGGCAAAGATGAGGTATCATCAACCGAAGATGATAAGCGTTTACCAAAGATGTCTATCGGAGACACATTAACAAAAGAAAATATAACCCCAAATCAACATTTTACGCAACCACCTCCACGTTATACTGAAGCAACTCTCGTGAAGAAAATGGAAGAGTTAGGAATAGGCAGGCCATCAACATACGCGTCAATAGTTACAACCATCCAGGAACGAGATTATGTTAGAAAGGAAAAAGGAAGGTTGCACCCAGAGGACAAAGGTAGACTGGTCACTGCTTTTTTAGAAAACTACTTTCGACAATATGTAGGTTATAATTTTACTGCAGGTTTGGAAGAAGAACTAGATTTAGTTTCGGCTGGTAAACTTAATTATAAAAAAGTGTTAGAGAACTTTTGGAATAATTTTTCAACAGCGATAGCTGAAACTGCGGATCTACGAATTACTGAAGTTTTAGAAAAAATTAATGAAGTTTTAGCTCCACATTTATTCCCTACAACTGAAGATGGTTCAGATCCTCGGGTTTGCCTAGTGTGTGGCAATGGTAAACTATCGATGCGAACAGCTCGATCTGGTGGTGCATTCATTGGATGTTCAAATTACCCAGAGTGTAGATTTACACGTGCTTTTGGCCCACCAGGTGCAGAGGATATAAGTGGTATCCCCATCGATGGCAAACATTTAGGCACTGACGGAGATGATAAAATATATGTATTTAAGGGTCGCTTCGGCCCTTATGTGCAACGCGGCGAACTTATCGATGAAACCAAACCACCCCGACAATCCATCCCAAAGGAATGGCATCCAGCCGAAGTGGATTTGGAACAAGCACTGCGCTTATTATCCCTTCCTCGTCAAATTGGAGCACATCCAGAGGATGGTATCATGATTTGGGCTAATATTGGGCGTTTTGGTCCGTACCTTAAACATGCTGAAAGCACTTCAGAACGAGGTGGAACTAATGCTAATCTACAAACAATTGAAGAGGTATTTACAGTAGGTATGAACCACGCAGTTCAATTATTAGCAGAAAATGTTGCTAGCCGTGGCGGTCGGGGAATTACAGCCAAACCTATCCATGAGCTAGGTGAACACCCTGATAAAGGTGGTCCAGTGGATGTTATGAATGGGAAATATGGTCCATACGTAAAATGGGCAAAAGTAAACGCTACAATACCTAAAGAAATTGATCCAGGCACTGTTAATTTAGAAAAAGCTTTAGAATTACTTGAAGCTCGTATGTCCAAACCTGGGAAAAAGGGAAAAAAGAAGAAGAGCACAAAAAAGAAAAAAAATTAATATTTTTATCGTTAGGCTTGTAAACCTAATAATATTTTAAGGAGGAAATTATGATTGGTAGATTAAATCATATTGCAATAGCAGTTCCAGATCTTGATGCATCCATAAAACAATATAAAGAGACGTTAGGCGCGATTGTTGGTGATCCACAAGATGAACCAAATCACGGTGTAACTGTGGTGTTTATAAATCTACCAAACACTAAAATTGAGCTTCTATACCCATTGGGCAAAAATAGTCCAATAACAAATTTCCTTGAGAAAAACCCGAGTGGTGGCATTCACCATATTTGTTACGAAGTTTCAAATATTATAAAGGCCAGAGATAAACTAATTTCTGAAGGCGCTCGTATTTTAGGCAGCGGTGAGCCAAAAATTGGAGCTCACGGTCTTCCTGTGTTATTCTTGCATCCAAAAGATTTTAACGGCTGCTTGATTGAACTAGAAGAAGCTACAAAATGACTATAAGCGCAGCATTAGTACTTTTTGCCGTAATTTGGTTTATGTGTTTATTCATAATACTTCCATTAAAAATAAAAAGCCAAGGGGAAGACGGAAAGATTGTTCCAGGCACTCCGGCATCAGCCCCTTCTCGTCCTCAGCTTAAAAAGAAAACAATTTATGTTACAATAATATCTTTGGTTCTTTGGATAGCTTTAATTTTTGTCATTACATCGGGGTTAATTCGAGTACAAGATATTGCATTTTTTAATCGATCTTAGATATCACACGATAAAGATCAATCCTCTATCCATGTAGTAATTGCGTCCATATTTGGTCTTGGTCTTTCTGGCGGAACGGTACTTTCAGAGCCTAAATGTATATAGCCAGCAACAAACTCATGATCATCCAAACCTAAACCTTGTTTCAAAAACTTTTTATCCCGAGAAATCCAATCTGTTAACCAATTTGCTCCCCAGCCACTGGCTAGGGCCATGTTCAGCAAACTCAAACATACTGCACCAGCTGATAATACTTGCTCTATTTCGGGTATTTTTTTTGAGTCTTTAGGTGAGCAAACTACAGCAACCATAACAGCGCCTGTTTTCAATGCGGTACAGGTTTTAAGTATTTTTTCATGCTCAAGCTCTAGTTCTTTCCCCCGACTATCTATAATTTTTATTAGCCGCGAAAAAGCAGCTCCCTGAAAAACAATAAATCTCCAAGGCTCTAATTTTCCATGATCAGGAGTACGAGCAGCAGCTGTTAAAAGTACTTTTAATTCTTTATCAGTTGGGCCTGGACCAACCAAAGTTTTGGCTGGGCGAGATCTTCTGGACAAAAGAAATTCTACTACTTGAGGGTTAGGTTTCAGCATAATTAGATCTTCCATATGTGATTTGTGAAGTTATTAGTTTACTATTTTACTCAGGCTTATATGAATTTTCAATAAGAAACTATTTATGCCTTGTCTCTCTATGTCCGATGTATAAAGCGGAACCAATAATGGTTAAAGCACCAAGCAATGTAATAACTGTAGGAACCTCATCCCACATAAAGTATCCAATAATTCCAACAAAAATCAATCTAAGATATGTAAATGGCGCCAAGATCGCTGCTTCTCCATATCTATAAGCCTGCATATCACCTATTCCACGAATAAATGAAGTTACCGCTAATAAAATAATAAGACTAAAAATATAAATAGAGGTTAGAGCAACAAAAGTATTATTAAAATGTGTAAAGGTTAACGGAATGCTTACCAAAAATGTTATGAAAACTGAAGATACATAAGTTGAAATTACCCCATCTGCTGAAACAATAGTGCGAGAGAAAGCTAATGCCCCAGCGAAAAGAAATGAACTACATAGAGCACTTAACATAGCAAAAAACGTGCCATCAAAACCTGGTTCTAGTATAATAATTACTCCTAAAAAACCTACCAAGACTGCAAACCATCTACGATAACCAACTTTTTCTTTATTAATATAAATTGACAAAACTGTTGCGAAAATTGGGGCAGTAAAAAATAGCACAGTTGTGGTCGCAATTGGTAACTTAGTTAAAGTATAAAATCCCAAATGTGTTGAAACTGCGATTAAAATACCTCTAAATATATGTAACTTAGGCTTTGAAAATTTAAGTTGGCTTCGAATATTAGGAATAAAAAGTATTGGAATAACTAAAAAGATTGTTAACAAAAAAGCTCTGAAAAGGACTAGCAACCGACTATCAAATATTTGCCCTAATTCTTTCACAGATATAGCCATAATACTGGCAAAAAAAACAGATATCAAAATCCATATTAGGCCAAGCCGATTATTTATATCTTGTTTCATAAATAAGACTTCTGCTTGATTTGTTAGAAGGTCAAGCTTATTTACATCCTGCAGTTATGTCGTAGCAATACAATTTGCTTGATGCTAAAACGTAATCATAGATTCAGTCAAAAGTGCAGTTTATAGATATGATGGAAATTGAAAAAAAGCGTGTGAGTTCTTGGTTCTGGCAATTGAGAAACGAAATCATCTCAAAATTCGAAGCCTTGGAACATGGTGAATCAGATGACAAACATTCCAATGTTGGTAAGGTTAAGTTTGAAAAACGAAAAACGCATCGCCCTTCCCGAGACAATGCTGATTTAGGTGGTGGTGAAATGGCAATAATGCGTGATGGTCACTTGTTTGAAAAAGTAGGGGTGAATATTTCAACGGTTTATGGTGAGCTAAGTGAAACGGCTGTTAAAGTGATGACTGAGACGAAGCGCTTACCTAACTTAAAAAGTAATCCATACTTTTGGGCGTCTGGTATTTCTGTTGTTGCACACATGAAAAGTCCATTTTTGCCAGCGATTCATATGAATACTAGAATGTTTTGGACTGAGGATGCCTGGTGGTTTGGAGGAGGTATCGATTTAAATCCATGCATCGAAGATCCAGAAGATACTAAAAAGTTTCATGCAGCACTGAAAGAAACATGTGACTTTCACGATTCAAAATTTTATCCAGATTATAAAATGTGGGCAGATAAATATTTTTATATTCCACACCGAAAACGTACCCGTGGTGTGGGTGGTATTTTTTTTGACGAACATAATACTGGAGATTGGGAAAATGATTTTTCGTTTACGCAAGATGTTGGACGCACTTTTATCCCAGCATTTTCCGACATTATAATACAAAAGAAAAATCTTAAATGGGGGCCTAACGAAAAAGAAAAACAGTTACTACATCGTGGCCTATATGCAGAATATAATTTGATTTATGATAGAGGCACAAAATTTGGGCTAGCTACAGGCCATGATCCAGATGCTGTTCTAATGAGTCTCCCACCGCACGCAAAATGGTTATAATAGCTTTCCACACATTTATTTTAATCTCTTAATACCCTAAGCATTAACTCTACATGCTTTGGACAAGCATCTGGTGTTATCCCATGTCCTAAATTAAAAATATGTGGACCTCCCGCCATCTCATCTCTAAGCCGTTTAGTAGCATCAATCAGTTCATTTCCACCTTTAACCATGAGCGTAGGATCTAAGTTTCCTTGAACACAAGTTTCCAATTGTAACATTTTCATAAATTCCAATGAAATGTTCTGATCCACAGCGACTGATTGAGCTCCAGTTTTTTTTGCAAACCCCAAATATCGCTGTTGAGCTCCTCTTGGAAACACGATTATTGGGATTCTTGGATAGATCTTTTTCAAACTCGAGATGATCGTGTTTATTGGCTTTATACAATATTTCTCAAAATCTGTCCTATTCAGCGAACCTGCCCAACTATCAAAAATTTGAATTACTTCCGCCCCAGATTTTATTTGCATTAATAAATAATTAATGGTCGCCGCTGTAATTTTCTCCAATAAACCTTCAAACACAATATTATTATGCTTCAGTAAATTATGAGCGGGTGATTGATCGACAGTCCCCTTTCCAGCAATCATGTAGGTAGCGACAGTCCACGGTGCACCAGCAAAGCCTATAAGTGCTACATGATTAGGTAATCTTGATTTCAAAATCCTAACCGTTTCATAAACAGGCAGTAAAGTAGCATCAATTTCATCAACAGGCCTTAAATTGTTCAGCTCACGTTGAGTATTTATTGTAGATAAACGTGGCCCTTCTCCTTCTACAAACTTCAACTGAACACCAAGTGCTTGTGGTATTAGAAGAATATCTGCAAATAAAATAGCCGCATCAAAATTAAATCTATCAATTGGCTGAAGAGAAACTTTGGCAGCCAATTCAGAATTATAACACAATGATAAAAAATCACCTGCTTTTGCTCGAGTGGCACGATATTCAGGCAGATATCTACCAGCTTGTCTCATCAGCCAGACAGGAGGTTTGCTGGTAGTCTTACCCTCCAATGCTTTTATTAACAATTTTTCTTCTGTCATTCCAGTGCTCCAGTTAAATGACAAATGACGCCTGAAGCCTAAACTGTCAATAAATTCTATCCTTAAAAAGCATTGCTGTTTATTAAAAGCAATTGTAATTAAAGATATGAAATCTAATATCAGCTCTAATAATAACCTTATTCGCATTGGAACTCGTGGATCACCTTTAGCTCTCAAACAAGCGTGTGAAGTTAAAAACCTGCTAGCTAAAGCCCATAATTTAAGGGAAAGCAATTTTGAAATTATTATAATAAAAACTACTGGTGATAAAATAGTTGACCAGCCCTTGGGTAGTATTGGTGGAAAAGGCCTTTTTACAAAAGAAATAGAGGAAGCTTTATCAAAAAAAAGAATAGATATAGCAGTGCATTCTATGAAAGATATGCCAACAAAACAGCCGCTCAACCTAGTAATTGATTGCTTTCTGCAAAGAGAAGACCCTCGTGATGCATTCGTTTCAAATAAGATAGAGGGACTGTCAAGCTTAAGTGAGAACCATATTGTTGGCACCTCATCTTTACGCAGAAAATCTCAGATCTTAAATTTAATGCCTAGAGTGAGAGTTGTTGAATTTCGTGGAAATGTTCAAACCCGATTAGATAAACTCGATAAGGGGGTAGCTGATTGTACCTTCTTAGCAATGGCGGGATTAAAACGGCTTGGCCTAAATAAACTTACTTCTAGACCAATATCAATATCAGAGATGCTCCCAGCAGTAGCGCAAGGAATAATTGGAGTCGAACGCCGGATTGAAGATGGTTACATCGAAAGTTTATTAAAAGACATTAATCACATACCTACAATGATAATGGCACAGGCTGAGAGAGCGATGTTAGAAATTTTAGATGGCTCCTGCGCTACTCCAATTGCAGGCTTAGCTATCATCGATGACAATAAAATAACCTTAAAAGGAGAAGTATTAAAAGTAGATGGCACTGAAAAAATTGCTCATAAAAAAAGTGGCCACATTTCGGACAATTTTAACATTGGTAAAGAAGTTGGAAATATTTTAAAAAGAAAAATTGGAAAAGATTTTTTCTAGGGTTCAAGTAAATGGTGTTAGCTTAATCTCGCAGGAATAACCTTACCAGGATTCATGATATTGTTAGGATCTAAGGCCATTTTTATGCTTCTCATCACTTCGATAGCATTTGGATCTTTGCGACGGGACATAGAGGACAATTTAGCTAATCCAATTCCATGTTCTGCAGAAAAACTTCCTCCCAATTCTAATACTGTCTCTTCTATAACTTCTGTTACTTTCTCTCGATCCTCCAGGGTTCCCATTCCTTTTGTTTTGGGCTCCATCCACACGGTAAAATGCAAATTTCCATCTCCCAAATGAGAAACTGTTAAGGTTTCAGAATTTGGATTTAACGAATAAACTCTACTTTTTACAGTAGTTAAAAAATCATGTACCTTATCAATGGCCACCGAAACGTCACAAGCCACCGGTACTCCTTTCAACAGCCCTACTTCGTAAGCTCTTTCTCTTCTTTCCCACATTTCTGATCTTTGCGCTTCAGACTTGCAAATAACTGCATCTAAAATTTCACCTGATTTCAGCCAATCGGCAAATAAATTCTCTACCTTGGCCTCAATTGGGATATTTCCATTCTTATCTGGCATAGCATCTTCCTGCGACATCGCTCCAATTTCNAAGAAAACTGCATGNTTAGCTGGCTTCGTAAATGGTTGCCGCATATCTTCAAATCTTTCACAAAGCGCATTAAAATATTCTTCAGGCATATACTCAAATGCCTCAACACAATTATTGGTCATTTTATTAAGCTCGTTCAAAATAGGTAATGCATAAGTTAAGTCAGGTATTGAGATTATCGCTGTTGCATACGCTTTTGGTTTTGGGAACAATTTGACCACAGCAGCAGTGATAATTCCAAGTGTACCCTCGGCACCAATTAAAAGATGCTTCAGATTATAACCAGAATTATCTTTATGTAATTCNGACATCAAATCAACGATTTGTCCATTNGGCATAACTGCCTCAATTCCNAAGACAAGATCTCTGGTATTTCCATAACGCAAAACATTTGAACCACCTGCATTAGTAGCTAAATTTCCTCCAATCATAGCAGAACCACGAGCCCCAAAAAATAAGGGAAAAATCAAATCATATTTAGCAGCAGCATCATGCAGTTTAGATAGAATTACTCCTCCTTCAACAATCGCAATTCTTCCATCACTTCTAATTTCTCTAATATTATTCATACGATTCAATGATAAAATTATNGCATCGCCACCTTCACCAGCGAAACAACCACCTGCNAATCCTGTATTNCCTCCTTGAGGGATTATTGGCATTTTCAATTCATTTGCTAATTTTACAAGCTCACTAACTTGAGCAGTATTGAGAGGCCTAACAACCGCTAATGATGAACCATTATACTTACCNCTTGGATCGATTTCATATTGTNCAAGACTTTCACCATAGAGNACATTTTCCGAACCGACTATTTTCTGCAATTCATTAATAGCATCCATGACAGTTCTCCAAATCAATCTTTTAAAACAATACNTAGCAAAGTCGTTTTAGTTCATAACATTTCATTAATTAATGCAATATTATATTTTCAAATTTCTACCTATTAAGTTTTACGATCCAGGGCTTACCAAAAATAAACTCTTCTACGTTTTTTCCAGATCCAATCCGATCTATCACNGCAAAAAGATTNTNTTCCCCTAGTGGTGTTAATACGCTATGCCAAACATTTTGTTTATAATTAATTCCCTGCTGACCATTGGTAATAAACGCTAATGGCCTTTCTGGCCGACCATTTTTATCTGGCGAAACTATCACTAGAAATGGTTCTACTGACATCGGGATGAAACATTGTGATCCCAATGGATGTCGCTCCATTAAGGATAATTCGAAAGGCAGTATATACTTTCTACTTGAAAAAATACTGATACCAGTTTTTCCGCCGTTAGATACTTGCAGTGATGCAAGGTTATTATGACGTTCACACATATTTTGGTTTATTAACAACGGATTATCTTTGGTTTCCACNACATCACCAAAATCCTTAAATTTTTTCGCTGTTAATTTTTCAATAATTATTTCTCTAATCATGATCACAGCTTTAGTTGTGGATGCCTATTCACATCTTTATATAGCAAATACCTAAACCGACCAGGTCCACCAGCATAGCAAGCCTGAGGACAAAAGGATCGTAACCACATGAAATCTCCAGCTTCAACCTCAATCCAATCTTCATTTAGACGATAAACTGCTTTACCCTCAAGCACGTAAAGACCATGCTCCATCACATGAGTTTCCTCAAAAGGTATTACACCACCAGGTTCAAAGTTAACAATATTGACATGACAATCATGACTTAAGTCATTTGGATCAACAAATTGAGTTGTTGACCAGATTCCATCTGTTTGATCCGACGTCAATCCACCTGGCAAAATTTCTTTTTCATTAGTAACAAATGAACCTGGCACATCAATACCATCAACTCGCTCGTAGTATTTTCGAATCCAATGAAAGCTAACAGTCTTTTTATATTTGTTGAATATCTTCCATTTCGATTCTGAGGATACATAAGCATAGCCTCCTTCACTCATCTTATGGGTTACGCCATTCAACTCTAAGTCAAGCTCTCCGTCTGTAACAAATAATATACTCTCTGCATTTGGTTCAGGATCTGGCTCCACACTACCACCCTTTGGGCTAACTTCCATAATATATTGTGAAAATGTTTGAGCAAAGCCTGACATGGGTTTTGCAAGAACCCATGCCCTCGTATTTAGCCAATTTGGAAATCTTGAACTAACAATATCTGTAATTACCCCTTTGGGAATAAAAACATAAGCTTCTTTAAAAATGGCACGTCCAGTATGCATAATATTCTGCGAGGGAAGGCCTCCCTTAGGTGTAAAATAATCAGTCATGGTAGAATATCCTGTAATCTTATGTAAGCAATTCGTTCCACTTGAGCGCAAGCCCTATCAAATTCTAATTCTGTATCATTTTCCAAGCGATCTCTAAATAAATTTAATATCCCCTTTTTATCATAATCCCTTACAGCAACGATAAAAGGAAAACGATGCTTTTCAAAATATCTGTGATTTAAATTGGAAAAAATAGAAAATTCTTCTTCTGTAAGTTTGTCCAATTCTGCTGACTCTTGCTCCGAAGTACTTGCTTTAGTCAAATTATTTGAAATAAGCAATTTACCGGCTAAATCAGGATGAGCCTTCAGAACCTTCAGTTTTTTGATCTTACTTGCCGACCTAAAACTTCTAGATAGCGCCGAATGCATCCCTATCGCTGTATCGTGGGCAGGACCTAGTTCCAACTCAAATGCTTGTTCAGCTACCCAGCGCGAATTTTCAAAAATTCCTCCAAAGGCATTTAAAAACTCTGATCTAACCATTTGAGATGGGCGAGCAAGTGGTAGAGGTGGATTATTTTCGATCCAAAAATCTGCGATTTCTTCTCGTTTTGGAAACCAAACCTTTTCATGATCACGACAATAATCAATAAACCTACGTAAAGCTTGCGCACGCCCAGGCCTTCCTGCCAACCTGCAATGCAGTCCTATGTTCATGATCTTTGCCCGCCCATTGCGGCCTTCTTCATATAAGCAATCAAATGTATCTTTCAAGTAAGTAAAAAACTGATCTCCACTATTAAAACCTTGCAACGATGCAAACCTCATATCATTCACATCTAGGGTATAAGGAATTATTAATTGATCTAAGTTTTTATGAGATCTCCAGTAAGGCAAGTCATCATCGTATGCATCACTAACATATTTAAAGATCTTTTCTGAACTTACTAAATTCACAGTATTCATAGANCATCTGCCAGTATACCATCCTTTGGGTTCCTTGCCTGTAACCTCTTTATGAAGNGCTATNGCTTTCCTTATCTGTTTACGCTCCTCCNCAATTGACATATCTTTGTGCTCAATCCATTTTAATCCATGACTTGCAATTTCCCAATCCATATCATTCATAGCTGCAACTTGTTCAGGCGAACGCGCTAAAGCAGTAGCCACCCCAAAAACGGTCGGCCTAATATCAGCTTTTTGAAAAATGTTGGCCAACCTCCAAAATCCAACCCTCGAACCATATTCATAGATCGACTCCATATTCCAGTGACGCTGGTTTGGCCACGATGTAGCACCTATTATTTCAGATAAAAANGCTTCAGAANCTTTATCTCCATGAANAATATTGTTNTCACCACCTTCTTCATAATTTACNACAAACTGAACCGCGATCTTCGAGCCATTTGGCCAATGAAAATTTGGTATTCTTGGCCCATATCCCAACATGTTTCTCGGATAACGATTTTTCATCAAGTAAGTCCTAAATTATNATACGAATGTGTAACGCACGAATACTCAAAAAATTATCAAAATATTTTATATACTGATATCGAATTAACGATAAAGTCAGATTTATTTTNAATACCAAATATGCACTTACAATAACAGCTTATTTCCTTTTGATTAAAAACAAATCCTATATTCTCCAGTTTTGATGTCATTCCAATTTCTTATTGGTCCTTTTAATCGCTTTATTGCCATAGGATGNTTTCGNTCAAGCATATTATAACGCACTAATAACTCTGTTATTACAGCCTCTGAGGCACGCATGTTACCATCCTCTATTTTCAATGCGATACCTAGTTTNAACTCAGGAATTATTGCGATAAAAACAGCTTCTGCCCCAGTTTTCACAACCACTCTTTGATTCATTGCCAACATCAATTCAGTGCAAGCACGCCCTTCACCAGCAACTAAATGTGGATNCTCAAGCATAGCTTGAGTCAATTTATAAGTAGCTATANTCCTACTTGAAGAGCTAATTTCATTTGCTTCAGAAATGATAGCCATAGATTGAGCCAANCCATGCAAGGAACATGCAAAATTTGGNGCAGAACACCCATCAATAGCAGAATCCGCATTTGCAGTATGTGTCAAGTCTTCAAAACAGCTTTTAATGGCCTTCTGAACAGGATGATCTAATTGATTGTAATCTGGATCACCGTTTAAATGCTTTGATAATGTCAAAAAACCCACATGCTTTCCAGAGCAATTATTATGGTATTGGCAGGGCTTGCAATTATTTTTTATTAATTCTCCATACGCTAGCGGATCACTAGGAAATTGCTTTCCACAATGTAAATCATTATCAGTTTTATCAATTGCATTAAGCCATTTTTTAATAATATTTGTATGTATTTCCGACCCCTGATGTGATGCACATGCCAATGCCAGATGCTCACTTTTCAAATTATAGTTTCTAGCAGCGCCACTTTCAACAAGGGGTATGGCTTGCAATATTTTGGAAGATGATCTTGGTAATGTTAGTCTATTTTGGTCACCCCAAGCTTCAATAATCTCGCCATTTGAGTTTGAAATAACCGCATGACCAAAATGTATTGACTCAACAAAATCACCTCTCAAGACCTCAACCATTGGGATAGCAAGTGACATAGAATTTCCTTAAATAGTAATTTTAAGTTAATAAAACATTCTAGGACTAGAATTACTAATTAAAATTGAGTTAAAGTATGATAATTATAAATTTNATCCATTATACTTAGTACATACNCAGCATTACAATATATAAAAAACAAGGCAGACTTTATTAATGAAAAGATATTTTAGTGTTTTAACGGTAATAACGATCCTTTTTGGAGTGCCAGCCATTTCAAAAACTTTTTCTACTAATCGTGTTGATTCCAAGCAAGATTGGTCTGTTTTTATAGAAAACAATCCAACACAGTGTTGGATTGTTTCTGCCCCAAGTAGAACAAAGGCATACAGAAATGGCAAATCAGTTAAAGTTAAGAGATCAGAGATTCAATTATTTGCCCTTTTTGAACCTGCAAAAAATATTTATGGGCAAATTTCTTTTACCAGTGGTTATCCATTTAAAAGTGGATCCTCAGTAAAAGTGTCAATNGGNTCTTCAGAACACATATTATCTCAAACAGATGGTGAATGGGCTTGGCCAAAATCCTCAAGNGAAAATGAAGAACTATTGAATTCNTTAAGACGGGGAGCAAAAGCACTANTCTCGGGAGTTTCATCAAAAGGTACTAGGACTAAAGATACTTTTAGCCTTTTAGGGTTCTCAGCTGCCTTTGGGGAAGCACAAAAACGGTGTGGCACGTAAATACATCTAATTGAATAAATAACCATAACAAAAATAAGGAATATATAGTTGGCATCACTGGCTCCTTTAATAAACGACGTGATTACAATTCCACGAAATGCAGCTATTGATCCCAAAGTAAACATNATCGGCCTTCCTAAGCTATTACTTTCAGAGCATTTGCTTAAAGCAGGTATTCAGGAAAAAAACTTAAATATGCGACTTAATCAAATATGGGGNTGGTTGTATCAAAAAGGCGTAACAGATTTNTCAAAAATGAGTAATATCTCNAAAGAAATTCAAAGTTTAATNTCAGATTATTTTCAAATCAGCCTACCNGAAATNGTCAANAAAAAGGTTTCAAAAGANGGAACNAGAAAGTATCTNTTAAGNCTTTCTGGAGGACATGAAATNGAAACAGTTTTCATACCAGAAACCGATAGAGGAACATTATGTATTTCCAGCCAAGTGGGCTGTACATTAACCTGCTCATTTTGCCACACTGGCACACAAAAATTGGTAAGAAACTTAAATAGTGCTGAAATAATTGCTCAGGTTTTAATAGCAAGACATGATTTAGGNGAATGGCCAACAGCAACAAATAATTTAGTTGGCCAATCAAGAAAATTGAGCAATATTGTTTTAATGGGGATGGGAGAGCCACTATATAATTTTGACTCAGTTAAAGATGCTATGAATATAGCTATGGANCCATCTGGAGTGGCGCTTTCGCGACGANGAATTACGTTATCAACCAGTGGAGTAGTACCAGAAATTGCAAAAGTTGGTGAAGAAATNGGCTGTATGATGGCCATNTCGTTTCATGCCACAACAGATGAAGTCAGGAACAAACTTGTNCCAATNAATAAGAGGTGGAATATCAAGAAANTGCTCCANGCATTACGTGATTATCCACGACTTTCCAACTCAGAAAGAATAACATTTGAATACGTAATGCTAGATAAAATTAATGATAGCGATGAAGACGCAAGACGTTTAATTGAATTAATAAAAGGTATTCCTGCAAAAATAAACTTAATACCTTTTAATGAATGGCCTGGCGCTCCATATAAACGTTCAAGCAATAATAGAATTAGAGCTTTTGCAGATATTATTCATAAGGCAGGCTATTCTAGCCCCATTAGAAAGCCACGAGGCGAAGATATAATGGCAGCATGCGGGCAGTTAAAATCAGAAACAGAAAGAGGCAGAAAATCAAANGCACAAATTGCAAAAGAAACTGCTAATNAAAATCTATCACTGTAAAGGGTAAGGGTTAAAATTGAAANAAAATCAAAAAATGCTTCTAAGGCGAGCTCTTGTAATAGGCCTTCTAAGCACCACAATATCTTCTTGCTCATCTTGGTTTAAAAAAAATGATGCCTTTGAAATTACCAGGATAGCTGTATTTAAAAAATCAAGAAAAATGTACCTCTANAGTAACAAAAAAGCAGTAAAAAGTTATAATATTGATNTAGGATTTGCCCCNATTGGNGATAAAAAAATTGAAGGCGATGGAAAAACTCCTGAGGGAAGGTATTACATCGATCGGAAAAATCCAAAGAGTGCGTATCATCTATCATTAGGTATTTCTTACCCAAATAAAAATGATAAAGCAGAAGCAAAGCAACTTGGAAAATCTCCTGGTAAGGATATTTTTATACATGGAAGAGAAGGTTTTTTTGGNAGACGCCCAAAAAAAGACTGGACCTGGGGATGTATTTCAGTTTCTAACTCAAATATTGAAGAAATATATGCCNTNGTAAAAATGGGAACGATTATTGATATTCTACCTTAAAACTATTTAGCAAAAATTTGCGTCCACCATATTTTACCATCTTCAGCTTGATACCAACTAATCCCCATAAAACCCGCCTGTTGACTCAGAATTATTGATCGAGTTTCAGAACTTTGCATCCATGCATCTAATGTGTCTAGATCACTCTCAAAAGATTCTGAAATGTTTTCTCCTACTAATTGACCAGAAAATCCAGATCTGGCCACCCTCTCGAATGGTGAAGAACCATCAGATCCAAAATGCCACGCTCTATCTTGATCATACATATCTTTAGAATGCTCCCGAGCAACTTTACTCAATTCTTCACTCAACGTGATTTGACGTAAGTTATTTTCAATCCTGTAATTGTTAACAGATTCCATCATTCTTATTGGAATTTTTTCACTTTTTGATTTTGAAATCCAATAAACTTGAGATGAACCATTTGCCAGCTCCATTGGATCCAAACAACCAGTCAAAGTAAATCCTATGAACAGTATTGAAAATAAACGAAACATTTATTATCTCTCCAATTTGCACTAGGCCAAGCATTTGACACAATATGATATATAAATCAAACACTTAATGAAAAATATCAACTATTTTCAATTGTTTCAATTGTTATTCAATTATATTGGTAATATAAACACAGTGTTTCAGGGAACATTTACATGACGCAGAAAATTTC
>NYTF01000010.1 GCA_002683355.1 Paracoccaceae bacterium
CATTATTGTCCACAGTTTCAAAAAACGCTATTCCGTCAGCCAGATCTAGCGCCGTCCTAAAACTATCGGCTAATCGCCCCTCGATTCCTGGTTTAATAACGAGTCTGTCAACAACAACATCGATATCATAACGAAACTTTTTATCCAAAGTTGGTGGCTCGTCCAACTCAAAAAACTCCCCATTTACTTTAACACGCTGAAATCCTTTCTTTCTCAATTCAACAAATTCTTTACGATACTCCACTTTCCTGTCTCTAATTATCGGTGCTAATAGATACCCTTTCGTGTCGATAGGTAATTGCATTATCCTATCAACCATATCACTAACCTGCTGCGCCTCAATTGGCTTGCCCGTCGCTGGAGAGTATGGCGTCCCAACTCTAGCAAACAATAATCTTAAATAATCATAAACTTCTGTAATCGTACCAACGGTTGANCTAGGATTTTTTGAGGTTGTTTTCTGTTCAATTGAAATAGCAGGAGAAAGCCCTGATATATTATCTACATCTGGCTTCTCCATCATATCCAAAAATTGCCTTGCATACGCTGAAAGNCTTTCAACATAACGCCTTTGGCCTTCCGCATAAATAGTATCAAATGCTAGAGATGACTTTCCTGATCCAGATAATCCAGTAATTACTACTAATTTATCACGGGGGATCTTTACATCAATTGACTTTAAGTTGTGCTCTCTAGCACCCTGCACTTTTATAAAATTTGTACTTACCATCAATGACCTCAAGCTACCCTCGATATTGACTATATAAAGCGTTTACCGTGTTTGGCCAGACTAACGAGTCAGGAGCCTATATGAAACTATAATTGATCAAAAAAGGTCAATCAAATATAGATGAATAATAAATTTCAGTGTAGGCTTTAGAAATATTATTAGATATTGGACTCTCAATTGGTTTTTGCGTCAAACTTATTTTTAACTNTAATGGTGATAACTTTACCTTTTTATGTTTTATTGACAAAATTTAAAAATGAATCTGGTAAAGTTGCACTTATTATTATTTCCCTAATTTTTTACTCTTATTGGTTACCTGTATATTTACCNATTCTTTTACTCTCAATTATCTTTAATTTTATGATCGTAAAAAATCTTAAAAAATTAAAAAAATATACAAATGAAAAAAATATTATTATTTTTGGTATTGCAATTAATTTACTTTTATTGGGTTATTTTAAATATTTTGGCTTTTTTTTAGAAAGTATTTCACTTGCTACAGGCTGGGATGGCCCCATCTATAAGTTAGCTCTTCCACTCGGCATTTCTTTTTTCACCTTCCAACAGATAGCATTCTTAATTTCTTTTTACAGAAAAGAAATTAAGAATATAAATTTTTTAAATTATTTACTTTTCGTAAGTTTCTTTCCTCAACTAATCGCCGGACCTATTGTAAGTCATAAAGAGTTTTTCCCACAAATTGAAAGAATTAAAAAATGGTCAATTAAATCTCCACATTTTAATTTAGGGTTTTTCTTNTTTTCGCTTGGATTATTTAAAAAATCCGTACTCATAGACCCTTATACATCATATATTGATATACTTTATGATCATGCAGCCAGTGGCAATATACTAAGCACTCTAGACGCTTGGACAGCAGCTTTTGGCTACAGCTTTCAAATTTACTTCGATTTCTCTGGTTATTCGGATATGGCACTTGGTTTGGCGTTAATCTTCGGTATTAGGTTACCATTTAATTTTTTTTCCCCTTACAAATCCAGATCGGTACAGGAGTTTTGGAGACGTTGGCACATAACTCTCTTTCATTATTTTTAAGAAACTATTTATACATACCTTTAGGTGGCAATCGTTATGGCTTGTTTCAAACATTATTTGCGTTAATTTTAACAATGGTTTTAGGAGGCTTATGGCATGGTGCTGGCTGGACTTTCGTAACATGGGGCATATACCACGGATTATTGCTAATAGTTTATCAACTTTGGATTAAAAGCACAAAACCAATTAGGATGGTGCTGTTAATAAAAGAAATTAAATTATATCAAATATTCTCGATTGTCTTTACTTTTGTCTTCATTTCTATTGGTTGGGTTTTTTTTCGATCTCCCGATTTGGAAACCGCTTTTAGAATTATCTTAGGCATGATTGGCTTTGGGCCCACTCAATCTCTCACTAGTGTAACAAAAGGGATATTGCTAGCGTTTCCATTGTACTTCTTTATAATTTGGGTGATGCCAAATAGTATGCAAATAATGGCAAAATATAAAGTGACCTCATCAAAAGAAAAATTTAGGGANAATGTTATGAACAGATTTCAAAAAAAATTCCAGTTTAGGCTGACCCCACTTTGGGCATTATTATCATTAACACTATTTGTGACTGCTTGGCTTTCTTTATCGAGCTTAAGTCCTTTCATATANTTTCAATTTTAAGAAATGTTTAAAAANTCAACTCTTTCAAGAAAATACACAAAATTAATTTTGATGCTTTTAATGATTGTTATAACTATTATAATCTCATTCAATATTTTCACTTCTTCTTTTATCAAAACTAAGGAAAACATTGCTATAGCTCAAATGATTCCTGGATGGGGCAGGCAATATAAACCTATAATGCACGATAACTTGAAACCAGATGCAGTTGCATTTGGAGCATCTTGGGTACGCGATGCATTCGATCCAGTATTATCAGAAAATATAATAAACTTATCTTTTTTTAATCATGGCGTATCTGGGGCAACATCTTATGAAACAAAACGATTTGTAGAATCAGCCGCTCAAAATAAAAACCTAAAACACGCTTATTTAAATGTTGAGAGCTTTTACGATAACAAAGAAGGAATTAAAAAACAGCACGGATTTGAAGAAAGTATACTCAATATCGACACAAATGGCGATATAAATAAATATGTTCAAATTAATCGATTAAAGAATAAATTCACTACTGGCGCATCTTTAGCTTATAATTTTAGATTAATAATGGCAAAAATACGCCTGGAAAACGGGGANAATATTGGAGCCATCTCACCATCCTATCAATCGATAGATTGGAGTCATCATAAACCTGATTTAGAAAAACTTAATCAACAAATATTTACTACAAAAACTTTCGAAATAGAGCAAAAAATTAAAAATAGTACATTTTACAATTTAATAAGCTCTATAAAAACTCTTTGCAAAAAAAATATAAANGTCCATGTTTATGAAACTCCCCATCATGCCTTATTCAAAGGTTGTAATTCAAAATATAATAACACATTGCAAATTCGTAAATTATTAGATCCTTTGCGAGAACTATGCAGTGACAAATTATCATATCATAGTTTTTTGTATCCTAATTCAATAACATTAGACGGCAGAAAGGGTGACAAAAAAATGAGTAAATTTTATAGGCCAGATGGACATCCAACACCTTATATCGGAATACATATTTTAAGAAAAATTCATAATAAAAATAATAATAGAGTTGATACATTAGAAGATTTTGGTTCTGATTTGATGAAGCTGTCTATCGACAAATCTTTTAAATGGATAGAACGAAAAAAAAATAGATGTGGCGGAAAGTGGGTCGAAGAAGATATCCAAACTTTAAAAAAAGATGAACAAAGATTAATTGATTAATTTCTTAATTGTGGATAACAAATCGAGTCTTCGGATAGGAAATTTTAGCCTAGAGCATTCGAAAACAAAATAGTTTCAGCTTGCTTAAATTAAAAGATGAAAAAACGTTATTTCTATTATTTTTTGAGTTGATTGTAACACTAACTCTGATTTTCTTTATCGGTGGTATGACAATTTTAGGAAGTTGGGGGTTAACTCCATAGTTTCTATTTCTCACATTTATTTTAGCGTATTTATTAAAAAAAAGTGCAAACTATCAGTTAGAGGTTAATACATCTTNGTACCATTTTATCTTTTTGTAATGTTGTCTATAATTATTGTGAATAAATTTTACACCATTGCAAGGCGTACAGGCATGCCAACAGCGATGCAAAAAATCGAAAAGTAATGATTCTCAGTAATTCAAGAACAATCAACCACAGTGACTACAAATTCAAGACCTGCCCAAGGCATAATTTTTTATAGCACTTCAAAACCTAAAGTTATCAATAATATATATGGTGTAATCAAACTAAATTTTCATAAATATTGACTGAAGAGATGTGCANGAAATTGCAATTACTACAGACCCAACTCTTACATTTACTTGTTAAAAAATCTTTTTAACTTAGATGAAAACCCATGTCGTCCTTGTTCTCTTTCTACAACTGCGTCATTTATGACCCAATTTAATTGAATGGCACGGCGTTCGCCTTCAAAACTGTGATGCCCATGCCATGAGTTATCAGAACGTTTGAAAATTAAAACTGTACCACCTTTTGGCTCAATCTCTTCAAAATAATCATCTAAGTTGTAAGAACTATTTAAAAGACGCAAACGTCCATTATCACTAGACCAATTATCATCATTCATATATAAAAGAACTGTTATAATTTTTGTTTTACTATCAGTATGAATTTTTCCGTCTTTAGCTCGACAAAAACCTCTAACAGTATACATTGTTGGCTTGCCTTCTAAATCAACTTGAAACTTCTTTTCAATGGATTTCCTGAAATTGTCGCCAAGAAGAGCCTCAATTAACAACTTAAAACCACCATGTATTTTTAATCCACTCGGTGGATGAGAACCAGGTCCAGGGACCACAGGGTAATCTTTTCGAGCAGCATCCAGAGAATCTTGTTTTAAAAAATTCTCCATAACAATGTAGCTAAAAGGTTCAGTGTTAACATTTGTGTCGTTTAAAGTATCAAGTTTCAACATAGATATTACCATCTTATTATTTTACATAACCCTACTCACGGGTTCTCCTATACCAAAAAAAAAAAACGAACAAGTTACTAACTTAAATATCTCAAAATATGACGACTTTTGATAAAACGTAAATAAACAAATTAAATGTCTAATAATTAAGTATAGTTTGAAATATCTCTTTTCTTTAAGTCAATCCAATGTTCTAACTATGTTAGTATAAAATTTAGATTCTATAAGGAGGTAAGTCCAATGGCTGGATCAGTAAACAAGGTGATTATTATAGGCAATTTAGGTAACGATCCAGAAGTAAGAACATTTCCATCAGGAGGAAAAGTTTGCAATTTCAGCATCGCCACCTCAGAAAGATGGAAGGATCGTAATACTGGNGAAAATAGAGATAGAACAGAATGGCATCGGATTGAAATCACTTCAGAGCCATTAGTNAGAATTGCTGAGCAATACCTNAAAAAAGGATCATCAGTTTACATTGAAGGACANTTGCAAACGCAAAAATGGCAAGANCANTCAGGCCAAGATCGTTATACAACAAAGGTAGTAATGCGACCTTANAGCAGTCAATTGACAATGCTTGGAAATCGNAACGATAATGGTGCAAATGACAGCTTTAACAACAACGTTGAAAATAGNGGTTATGATCAAAATACAACAAATATATCTNNTNGTAANNATCAANCNGATATAAATAANGATCTNGACGATGAAATNCCNTTNTAAACAATGNNTTAGNANNANAATNTAAAGCNATTTATTGTNNACCTTAATNGNNNATTATTTATNNATTATANTTAATNAATAATNNNTGATAAATTGGCAGTTTTAATTGCNAATAGATCTNGTATTTGCTATGNTTAGNNANACNAAATATAGATAAACTAAACATTGGGCTTTACAATGAACGAAACACCGGAAAACGATGATGAAAACAATGAAAATGAAATGCATTTTCATGAACATGATGGTCCTTCAATTGCGATAGAGGACGAAATGAAAACATCGTACTTAGATTACGCAATGAGTGTTATTGTATCCCGAGCAATACCGGACCTTAGAGATGGTTTAAAACCAGTTCACCGACGTATTCTATATGCAATGCACGAAACTAATAATACCTTTGACAAGTCTTACAGAAAATCTGCACGGCCAGTAGGAGATGTCATGGGTAAGTATCATCCACATGGCGATGGTGCAATATATGACGCTTTAGTCCGAATGGCTCAGGATTTCTCAATGTCATTGCCGCTACTTGATGGACAAGGCAATTTTGGCTCAATGGATGGAGATAATCCTGCCGCAATGCGATACACCGAAGTAAGGATGGATAAAGCGGCCAATGCGCTTCTTGCTGACATTGAGAAAGATACCGTAGACTTCCAAGACAATTATGATGGTAAAGATCGAGAGCCATCAGTGCTACCTTCAAAGTTTCCCAACATGCTAGTGAATGGAGCTGGCGGAATTGCCGTTGGAATGGCTACAAATATTCCACCACATAATTTAGGTGAAATTATTAACGCCACTCAAGCATTAATAAATGATCCTGATCTAACCTCTGAACTGCTTACAGAATATGTACCAGCACCTGATTTTCCGACAGGTGGCTTAATATTAGGCCTTAGCGGAGCACGAAAAGCCTATACTGAGGGAAGAGGAAGCGTAATTATTAGATCAAAAACGCAAATCGAAGAAATAAGAAAAGATCGGTTTGCCATTATTATCTCAGAGATACCATATCAAGTGAACAAAGCCTCTATGATAGAAAAGATTGCTGAAATGGCACGTGATAAACGTATTGAAGGCATAGCACATGTTCAGGATGAAAGCGATAGAACTGGTGTGAGGGTCGTGGTTGAATTAAAGCGCGACGCGACCGCAGAGGTTGTGCTTAATCAATTATTTAAGTTCACACCAATGCAAACAAGCTTTGGCTGCAACATGCTTGCTTTGAATGGTGGTCGCCCTGAACAACTGACTCTTCGAAAGTTTTTAACAAGTTTTATAAAATTCAGAGAGGAGGTTGTAGCCCGGCGAACTGCATTTGATCTAAAAAAAGCTAGGGAAAGAAGTCATATTCTTTGTGGATTAGCTGTTGCTGTCTCAAATGTAGACGAGATAGTAGCAACGATACGAGGATCTTCTGATCCGGCCGAAGCAAGATCCAAGTTGATGTCTAGAAAATGGCCTGCAAAAGATATCATCGAATTTATAAAATTAATTGACGATCCAATTCATCCTATTAACGAAGATGGCAGTTACAATTTATCCGAAACTCAGGCACGAGCCATCTTAGAATTAAGATTACAACGTTTAACCGCTATCGGTGTAAAGGAAGTTACTGACGAACTTCAAGAATTGGCTCAAAAAATTCGTGAATTTTTAAATATTTTAAGAAGCCGTGATCGTATCATGGAAATCATTTCTGAAGAGTTAAAAGATGTCAAAGATAATTTTGCTGTGCCTCGCCGATCAGAAGTCATCGATTATATCGACAATATGGAAGACGAAGATTTAATCGAACGAGAAGACATGGTGGTTACAGTGACCTCTGGCGGTTATATTAAAAGAACAGCACTTGCCGAATATCGAGAACAAAAACGTGGAGGTAAAGGCTCACAAGGAATGGCAACCAAAGAGGATGATGTCGTCACCCAATTATTTGTAGCAAACACGCACACGCCATTATTATTTTTTACAACTGATGGAATGGCTTATAAGTTAAAAACTTGGCGATTACCTCGAGGCGGTAGAAACACTAAAGGAAAAGCGATCGTAAATATTCTTCCATTAAATCAAGGAGTTTCAATTGCTGCTATAATGCCGGTGGATGCAGCAGAAGACGACTGGGATAATTTACAAATCGTATTTGCGACATCAAGTGGTGGCGTGAGAAGAAATGCATTATCCGATTTCACAAATGTCAGATCCAATGGAAAAATTGCCATGAAGTTACCTGAGGGCGTTTCCTTAGTTAATGCACGGATTTGTGATAAGAACATGGATTTCTTATTGACTACAGAAATGGGTAAAGCAATTAGGTTCTCTGTAAATGACGTTAGGATATTCAAAGGTAGAGATAGCACTGGTGTCCGAGGTATAAAATTAGCGCCAAAAGATAACGTTGTTTCAATGGCAGTCATTCACCATGTAGATGTTACCAGTGAAGAAAGATCTGCGTATTTCAAAATGCGAAGAGCCATAACGGGAGATGAAACGGGAGAGAACACGGAAACTACATCCACATTATCTCAAGAACGTTACGCTGAGTTATCAGCAATGGAAGAGTGGATTCTAGCAATAACAGCATCTGGATTTGGCAAGAGATCATCAGCTCATGAATATCGAGTGAGTGGACGTGGTGGTCAAGGTATCGCAGCTGCAAACCTAACACGTAGAGACGATAAAATTGTTGCTAGTTTTACTGTTGAAGAGGAAGATCAGATAATGCTTGTAACCTCAGCGGGACAATCAATAAGGTGTCCAGTTCANGGCATATCTAGACAAGGACGATCATCGTCAGGAGTAAAGGTTTTTGATACATCAGATCAGGANGAAGTGGTTTCCGTTGCTTGGATTGCTGAACAAAACCAAGATGAAGATGAGCCTGATGATAAAAAAGAAGTTTAAACNTTTGATAACAAAGCTTACTAATAAATATNATAAGACATACNATCTAAAATAAATTAAATGNANAAAAAACTTCATATAATTGGTGCTGGAATGGCAGGATGTGAAGCAGCATGGCACGCCGCTAATCGGGGCCTAAAAGTCGTAATTCATGAAATGCGCCCAATAGTAAAAACTTTTGCACATCAAACAGAAAACTTCGCTGAAATGGTCTGCTCTAATAGCTTTAGATCGAATGATCACAATACGAATGCTGTTGGATTGTTACATTGGGAGATGCAAAATGCTGGCGGCATAATTATAAACGCAGCAAAAAAGCATAGGCTACCTGCAGGAGGGGCCTTAGCGGTTGACAGGGCATTGCTATCTGATGATGTCACAACAAAACTTAAAAATCACCCTAATATAAGTGTATCAAATGAGGAAATCATAGACTTACCAACACCTAAGGACGGGCACACAATTATTGCAACAGGCCCTCTAACATCTAATAAGTTGGCAGAAGCTATATTAGAAAAAACAGGTCAAGCATCTCTTGCATTTTTTGATGCAATCGCGCCAATAATTTATACTGATAGCGTAGATTTGAGTAAGACTTGGTATCAATCAAGATATGACAAAGGTGAAACAGACTCTGAAAAAAAAGCCTATCTAAATTGTCCTATGAACAAAATACAATATGAGAAGTTTATTGATGCACTATTAACCGCCGATTATACAGAGTTCAAACCAGGTGAACTAGATACACCATACTTTGAGGGCTGTCTTCCTGTAGAAATAATGGCTCAACGAGGGCGCGAAACACTTAGATTTGGACCAATGAAGCCAGTTGGNCTAACAAACCCTCATAAACCGCNCGAAAAACCCTACGCGGTNGTTCAGTTGAGACAAGACAATAAACTCGGAACATTACTAAATATTGTCGGATTCCAAACAAAAATGAAATATGGNTCACAATTAGAAGTTCTTAAGACAATACCCGGANTGGAAAATGCTAATTTTGCTCGNTTGGGCGGAATTCACCGAAANACCTTTATCAATTCTCCAACATTGTTAGATCAAGAAATGAGATTAAANTCAGACAAACACATTCGATTTGCAGGGCAAATAACTGGTGTCGAAGGATANGTTGAGAGTGCCGCAATGGGATTATTGGCTTCAAGATTTGCAACAAACGAACTTCAGGACCAAAAATCCACCTTACCACCTTTAGAAACTGCTACTGGGTCTCTTTTAAATCATATTACCAATGGTGCACATAAAGACACTTTTCAACCAATGAACGTGAACTTTGGACTTTTTCCTCCAATTGTAGGTATAAAAACTGGAAGACGGAATAGAAAAGAACGATACCAAGCTTACACCGAAAGGGCTAAACGCGCNTGGTTGTCATGGGTATGATGCCTTAAAGATAAGGATAGGAAAAAATTGCCAACAAGATTTGCTCCNTCACCGACTGGTTATCTTCACATCGGCCATGCGTATTCTGCACTGACTGCTTGGGATATAAGCACTAGAAGTGATGGAAAGTTTATTCTGCGAATAGAAGATATTGATTACCAAAGATGTAAAGAAAAATACGAAAAGAGTATTTTTCAAGANATGGAATGGTTGGGAATGATCTGGTTAAAACCTGTCATAAATCAAAAAAATAGATTAATGTATTATCAGCAAGCAATTGAAATACTAAATAAAAAAAATCTTTTATATCCATGTTCTTGTTCTAGAAAGGATTTAAATACCGCGTTNTTAGCGCTAAGTCATGAAAACGACCAGGTAAATTGCCTCCATACCTGTAGAAAAAGGTCGATGGCTGGAAGAACACATAACGATAATATTAGGTTAAATATNGATAAAGCAATAATTTACATAAAAAATCTAAAGTATAAAAATCTAACCTTTATAGAAAATTTTGATCATAATTACACACGAATTGTTGAGTTGGGCTCTCAATTTTTACAAGATGACATTGTGATTGCACGAAAAGATATTGGAACCTCATACCATCTGAGCGTTGTTGTTGATGACGCATATCAGAATATAACCCATGTTGTTCGCGGGAATGATCTCTTAAATTCAACACCAGTGCAGAGATTATTGCAGATTATATTAAAGCTTCCAGAGCCTCGATATCATCATCACAAGTTAATAACCGACGATAAAAATTCCAAGCTAGCAAAAAAACAACAATCAAAATCTTTAAGAAGTTATATCGAAGAGGGACTGACCTTAAAAACCCTAAAAAAGCAATTTAATTTCTGAAAATTGGAAGAATGTATTATACAATTCTTGAATTTTGATTATACAGATTTTAGATTAACTCCAAGGGCCCATAAAGAAGAAAAATGTCGAAAAATGAAATAGACCTAATTAACTTATATTCGTCAAAAATTTTACAATTGGCTGCAAAAATTCCTATGACGGATAGATTAACAAAACCTCATGCGACCGTTAAAAAACATTCTCCTGTATGTGGATCAANTGTGACAGTTGACATCAAACTTAAAGATGATCGTATTATTGAATTTGGCCAAGATATTAAAGCATGCGCTCTCGGCCAAGCAGCAGCATCTGTATTAGGGAAAAATATCATTGGCCTCTCTACTACACAAATAAAAAAAGGACGAGAGCAACTTTATAGTATGCTAACTGATACTGGGCCAATTCCAGACCCTCCTTTTGAAGGATACGAGCCATTAAGATCTGCAAAAAACTACCATAATAGACATTCATCTATAATGCTAACAGCAGATGCTGTAGTCGAAGCAATAGATCAAAGTAGATTAATGGCTCCTGGTCAGAAAAATGAAGGTAAATAAAGAACTGTNAGGAGTGAAAAGACAATTAGTCCACANGCTATAGTATCAACTAATATATTTTTATTGGAAAATTTTATTATTCTTTGAGTTTCTTTAATCATTTCTTTGTTCCCCTTGTGTTCCGCTTTTCTANCACCTCATTGAGAACATAACAAGAACAATTTTTTAAATAATGCTAACCTATTGAAATCAAAGGGATAGAATTTTCTTTTTCCATTAAATATAACANAGTTCTAGCAGCTTTACCCCTCTTCCCAGTTAACNTAGGGTCCTCATTTAAAAGAAACCTAGCATCTTGGTGCGCAATTAACATCAAATCGGCATGCGTTGCTAAATCAGCAATTTTAAATTTTGGCAATCCAGATTGCTCCAGTCCGATCAAATCGCCCCCACCACGAATTTTAAGATCTTTTTCTGCAATTANAAACCCATCTTCGGTCTCACGCAATACAGATAATCTGTCTTTTGCAGCNTTACTGATAGAGTTATCAAACAATAATAGACAACTACTTTGCATTGATCCCCTACCTACCCTACCTCGTAATTGATGTAATTGTGCTAAACCGAACCTTTCTGCATGCTCAATCACCATTATTGATGCGTTGGGAACATCTACTCCCACTTCAATAACTGTNGTAGCAACTAATANTTTTATANCTCCAGATAAAAATCTTTCCATGGTGGTATCTTTTTCAGTCGATTTTTGTTGACCATGAATAATTCCAACCAAATCTTCTCCAAGGTGCTCTTTTAAGAATAAGAACCTATCCTCAGCAGAAGTTANGTTTAAAACTTCACTTTCAGATACCAAAGGACAAACCCAGTAAATTTGCTTATTATCTTGGATCGCTTTTTGCATCCTACCCACGATCTCATTAATTCTATTCGAAGACACTAAAACTGTCTTTATGGGTTTTCGCCCGATTGGCTTTTCATCGATAATGGACAAGTCCATATCACCATATTGGGCCAAAGAAAGCGATCTTGGAATTGGCGTGGCGCTCATTATTAAAATATCAACCGCCTTGCCTTTTGCGCCTAATTCCATACGCTGCTGAACACCAAACCGATGTTGCTCATCAATTATACAAAGTCGAAGTTTATGATAAATTACATCCAATTGAAAAAGAGCATGGGTTCCAATTAANATATCTATTTCACCAGCCTTTAATTCTGATAANAGCTCTTCTCTTTGTGCTCCTCTATCTCTTCCTGTCAATATCTTAATGTTAAGTTGAAAATCCTGTAGCATAGTGCTTAAAGTCTCGAAATGTTGGCGAGCTAGTATTTCACTAGGAGCCATAAATGCTGCCTGTCCCCCTGATTCAACGCATTCAAGCATGGCCATAACTGCTACTAATGTCTTACCAGAACCAACATCTCCCTGTAGTAATCTATTCATTTTTATGGGTTTAGAGATATCATCAATTATTTCATCTTTAGCACGAATTTGCGCATCGGTGGGTGAAAATGATAATGAAATGATTAACTTTTTAACAAAACTACCAATCGATGTTGATGCTAAACCAGTTGAAGTTTTTTTTGACTTACGTGCGATAGCCAAAGTCAATTGATGCGCAAAAAATTCATCATACGCTAACCTTCGGCGATTGGTATTTGAAGCCNCAAGATCGTTAAATATTTTTGGTGAGTGAACACATTCGATCGAATTCTTCCAAGACAACCACTTTTCTCTATTTTTCAGGTTTGGTTCAATCCACTCGTCTAAACTAGGGATTATTTTTAGAATTCCTCTTAAACTTTTATTAATGACCTTTTGTGATAAGCCATATGTTAAGGGATATATTGGTTCAACTTTTGGAATCTCTAAAATTTTATCTTCTTTTACAATAAATTCAGGATGGGTCATTTGAATAACGGAATCAAAACTCTCAGCCTTTCCAGAAATTACACGAACTTCATCTATTGGAAAGATATCCTTNAGCCACTGAATTCGTGGATGGAAGTAAACAANATTGAATTTAGTTTGCTCATCTTTCACCTCAATTTTGTATGGTCTACCTTTTTCAAAATTTGGAATGTGTCTTATCACCTGCACCCTGACAGTAACAGTTTGCGGCAAATCAGCATTCAATACTGAGTCAATTAACGATCTGTCACATATCGACTGTGGAATATGAAATAGCATATCTTTCGGATATATAATATCCAGATTATGCAGACGCTCTGACAATCTTGAGCCAATACCANCTAAACTGGTGAGGTTAGAAAATAATGGAAATAGAATTTCTGGCCGGCCAGCCATTACGCTAATGACCCAACAAGCTGGATCCAATCATCTTCATTGATGATAGCTATTCCCAATTCTGCAGCCTTTTTAGCTTTCGAGCCAGCCCCTGGCCCAGCAATTACTAAATCAGTCTTTACNGAGACNGAACTCACAACCNGTGCCCCTAATCGCTCAGCATGCATCTTAGCCTCGCCTCGAGACATTTTTTCAAGAGTGCCAGTAAAAACAACTTTTTTTCCGAATACTTGATTATCCAAAGCGTGTATTAATTCTAACGGCTCTACATCAAGTTTATCTACTAACCTATTAATTTGTAACCTTTGATTTTGATTGGAAAAGGTATCAAAAAGAGATTTACAAAGAGTTTCCCCAACTCCATCAATAGAAATAAGATCATTCCAAGCATCAGTATTTTGCTTATAAACCTCTTCCATAGCCATAGAAAATGCATCCCAACTCAAATAATGGCGTGCAATTAGTTTGGATGCCCCCTCACCCAANTGCCNTATTCCNANAGAAAACAANAACTTATCAAGGCTAATTGATCTTTTNGAGTTTATAGCGTCAATCAAATTATCGACTGATTTTTGACCCCANCCATCTTTATTAGTTAACTGAAAAGCGTATTTTTTTTCTAAATCGAATATGTCAGAAGGCTCNCTTACCCATCCACTATAAAAAAATTGCTCAACCTGTTTTTCTCCTAAACCATCAATATCAAAAGCACCTCGGGACACNAAATGCTTTAGTCTTTCCACTACCTGTGCTGGGCAATTACTAAAATTAAGACAACGCCTTACTGCATCTTTTGGGTCACGATAAGTTATGGCACCACAACTTGGACATTCCTGAGGAAATTTAAATATTTGGATATTTTCTTTGCGTTTTTTTAAATCAACATCAGCAACTTTAGGTATTACATCTCCAGCACGGTATATTTGAACCCAATCCCCTTCACGTAAATCCTTTCCATTCCTGATGGCTGATCCATCACCCCCAATGCCTGCAATATAATCTTCATTGTGCAATGTTGCGTTTGATACTACGACGCCACCGACCGTAACTGGTTTCAGCCTTGCAACGGGTGAAATAGCACCAGTTCGCCCGACCTGAACATCAATTTTCTCTAATAACGTCCACGCTAATTCAGCAGGAAACTTGTGAGCTATTGCCCACCTTGGCGTTGAAGTCCTAAAACCAAGTCTATTTTGAAGTTCAATATTATCAACCTTGTAAACAACCCCATCGATATCATAACCTATAGAGTTTCGTTGTTGTTCTATAAAATTGTATTGAGCTAGCAAATCTTTAATATCCTGAACTCTTAAAGTCAGTGGATTTGTATTAAAACCAAGCAATTTTAATTCATTGAGGGCTTCAATGTGTGTTTCTCCTAATGGTTCTGACAACTCTCCCCATGAATAGGCGAAAAAACTCAAAGGCCTTTCCATTGAGATTTTTGCATCCAATTGTCTTAAAGACCCGGCCGCTGCATTCCGAGGATTTGAAAAAGTTTTTTGACCCTTTTCTTTTTGAGTTTTATTCAATTTTATGAAGTTATCGTGCAACATGTAAACTTCACCCCTAACCTCTAGAATATCTTGGGATGTACTCAGTACTTTTGGTATGGATTGTATTGTTTTAGCGTTGTTGGTAACATCCTCGCCTATCTCCCCATCTCCTCTTGTCACAGCATATTTCAAAATTCCATTTTCATATCTTAAGGACAACGACAAACCATCAATTTTTGGTTCGGCAACATAATTTACTATTTTGTCTGATTTAAGACCAAGATGTTTCCGTATTCTTAAATCAAATTCATTTAAATCTGTTTCGCTGAAAGCATTTCCAAGAGAAAACATTTTTTTAGCATGTTTAATTTTCTTAAATCCAGGAGCAGACGGAGCTCCTATATTTTCACTTGGACTATCACTTCTTTTTAATAGTGGAAATAAATTTTCAATTTTTTGATTTAATAACTTTAACTGATCAAACTCNGCATCTGACATAATTGGATTATCATTTTGGTGATATGCGAGATTTGCTCTCTTTAATAAAATAGCAAGACGAGCTAACTCTTTTTTTGCCTCCTCAGCAGAAAAATCTGTAATATTAATTTCTTTCACAAAAAACACTCCAAGGCGTAGCTTACTAATANTATCATAACCTATACTAGGATGACGTCTAGAATACATCTCAAATTAATATATCAATTTATTTTGCTTAATCATTTTACACTCAAAACAATTGTTAAAACGATACTTGTAGCTACTACATTTTTTTATGTATATGGTATCAAAGTAGTTGAGGCTCAAATGTCAAAAAAAATAAATTCTTTAGGCTTTGCCAAGTGCCCCTCTGAAACCAGAGTTGTAGTCGCAATGTCAGGTGGTGTAGATAGCTCAGTCGTTGCGGCCATGNTAAAGGATGAGAATTATGACGTGATTGGGGTCACNCTTCAATTATACGACCATGGAGCAGCANTTGCAAAACAAGGTGCTTGTTGTGCTGGAANAGATATTCACGANGCACGCAAAATTGCCCAACAAATGGATTTTCCACATTATGTATTAAATTATGAGAATATGTTTAAAGAAAATGTTATTGATGAATTTGCTGAGAGTTATCTTGCAGGATCTACCCCTGTTCCATGTATAAGATGTAATGAAAANGTCAAATTTAGAGATTTATTGGAAACTGCAAAAGATTTGNACGCTGATTGCATGGCAACTGGCCACTATATTCAACGCGTGCAAGGGTCAACAAAAGCTGAATTGCATTGTGCTACGGATAAACTTAAAGATCAAAGCTATTTCTTGTTCACCACGAAACAAGATCAATTAGATTTTTTGAGATTTCCTCTAGGCCATTTAGACTCTAAAACAGCCACGCGAGCACTTGCGAAAAAATATGGTCTTTCAGTGGCTGATAAGCCTGATAGTCAAGATATTTGCTTTGTCCCAAACGGATCCTACGCTGATGTTATAAAAAAGCTTAAACCAGAAGCAGTCGAACCAGGCGAAATTGTAGATATTCATGGAGAACAAATNGGCACACATAACGGAATTATTAACTTCACAGTAGGTCAACGCCGTGGACTCGGCATTGGAGGTGGAGATCCGCTATATGTATTAAAATTAGATGCNGAAAACAGAAAAGTAGTAGTAGGGCCCAAATCATTATTGGCGACAAAAACAATAAAAATAAACGATGTGAATTGGATTGGAGACACCGCCTTTGACGATGTAAAAATACGAGATATGAATGTACGAGTTCGCTCAACGTCGCAACCAAAAGAAGCAATCATCAAACCTACTGGAAAAACATCCGCNTCAGTAACATTGGCAATGGCTGAGGAAGGGATAGCACCAGGTCAAGCTTGTGTTTTTTATGATAAAAATAGCACTCGCATTTTAGGTGGAGGTTGGATAACAAAATAACCTGATAATCTTTATTTTAATTAGCAATTTAGAAAACAAGGCANATATTAAATGACAATATCAAAAGTATTGAANCAAATAGATGAAGATCTCCCAAACTCAATTGATAGATTGTTTGAATTACTTAAGATTAAATCAATTTCCACAGATCATGCNTACAAATCAGAGTGCAAAAAAGCAGCAGATTGGCTAGTTAGTGACCTAAGGACAATGGGATTTGATGCTAACAGACGAGATACTTCTGGCCACCCCATGGTGGTGGGACATTCAAAAGGCACTGGTCCTCATGTTATGTTTTATGGCCATTATGACGTACAACCGGCTGATCCGTTGGAATTATGGGATAGCCCTCCNTTTGAGCCTAAATTAGAGGAAACAAAAAAAGGTAAGGTTATCAGAGCAAGGGGCGCAGCAGATGATAAAGGTCAATTNATGACATTTGTTGAAGCTTGTAGGGCTTGGAAAAAAATACATGGAAAGTTGCCAGTGCGAGTTTCAATGTTTTTTGAGGGAGAAGAAGAAAGTGGTTCTCCCTCACTCGTTCCGTTTATGAAAGCAAACGCCTCAGAATTAAAATCGGATATAGCTTTAATATGTGACACTGGCTTGTATGGTGAAGAAACACCGGCAATAGTTACAATGTTACGAGGTTTAGTAAAAATTGAAGTCCAAATAACCGGACCCTCCCGTGATCTGCATTCAGGAATGTATGGTGGTATTTCTATAAATCCCATAAGAATTTTAACTAAAATTTTATCAGGATTACATGATATCAATGGGCGTATTACCCTTCCCAAATTTTATGATGGTGTGCATGAGCTGTCTAAAGAATTAAAAACGCAATGGGCAAACCTAAATTTTGACCATAGTCATTTTTTAGATGAAGTAGACCTATCAATACCTGCTGGTGAAATTGAATGCTCCCCTTTAGAAATGATTTGGTCACGACCAACTTGTGATGTAAATGGAATTTCTGGCGGTTATCAAGGAGAAGGTTTTAAAACTGTCCTCCCTTCAAAAGCATCTGCAAAAATAAGTTTTAGATTAGTTGGAGATCAAGAACCTGTTAAGATCATTGAAAGTCTAAAGACATATATAGAAAAAAACCTGCCAGAAGATTGCTCTGTCGATTACATCGAAGAAACACCCTCAAAAGCAACACACATGTCGACTACAAATGTAGCTTTTGAAAAGGCGAGACAAGCTTTGTCTCTAGAGTGGCCCAAGGAAGCAGCTTTTGTAGGATGTGGAGGCTCAATTCCGATAGCAGGTCATTTTAAAGAGATTTTAGATACAGATGCAATGTTAATTGGCTTTGGAAANGATGATGATCAAATACACTCACCAAACGANAAATATGATCTTTCTAGTTTTCATCGGGGNATTAGAAGCTGGGCAAGGATNCTTGACCAGNTAGCCNGANACTGAAAGAATGNCAAAACCACNTGGATCTATGAGTGANGAGGCGAAGTACGTACATAAGTTANTACAAAGTGAAAATTCAAACTTTGTTGATATTGATAATATGGTNGCTTTGCGTCAAAGCATTGATATTGAATCAAAAGCAGCGTCAGAAAAAGCNATAGAAGATTTTAATTGCCAAATTTCATATCTAGAAATTGGTGGAATAAAAACTCTAAAAATTGAACCNGAAAAAGCCATTANCAATCGACAAATCATGTATCTTTTTGGTGGCGGTTTTACTACAGGATCACCATTTAATGATTTGGTTATAAGCGCACAAATGGCAGATTATACGAAATCAATAATTTACTGCCCTTATTACCGACTTGCACCAGAATTTCCTTTTCCAGCTGCTTTGGATGACATATTTAAATTTGCAAAAACTCTTTGGGCAAAGTCGCTATATCCGCCATTGTTGATGGGCGAAAGTGCCGGCGCTACCTTAGCGCTTTCACTCACTCATTTATTAAAAAAACATAATCTCAAAATGCCAAAAAAAATGGGGCTTTTATCGCCCGCCTGCGACTTGCATAACGAAGGAGATAGTTTCGTATACAACGATAAAAGGGATCCAATATTAAATTTAGAAAATGTCACTGCGGTGTCAGATATATATGCCGGTGGTAACAAATATGACAACCCCCTTTTATCTCCAATTTACGGACAATTTGATAAGACTTATCCAAAAACATTAATTACCAGTGGGACCAGAGATTTATTGCTAAGTTCATGTATTAGGTTATCAAAAGTGATGCGGGGCGCTAATGTTAATGTTGAATTACGAGTCTGGGAGGGAATGTGGCATGTATTCGAGTACTATCCAGATATACCCGAGTCCAAACAATCTCTTAAGGAAATGGCATTATTTTTTGAAGATGCCTTTTAACGGCCCTCAAACTTAGCCGGTCTTTTCTCTAAGAAGGCACTAACGCCCTCTAAGAAATCTCTAGATCTCCCAACTTTTCCTTGAATTTTAGCTTCCATTGCTAATTGTTCATCTAAATTATGATTCCAACTTTCACGTAAAGCCAATTTCATTTTTGAAAACGCAAGCGTGGGACCCTTTGCAAGAAATTCAGCCCTAGCGCGCCAAGTCTCTTCAAACTTATCATCAGCCACAGCTTCCCAAATCAAACCCCATTCATCTGCCTTTTTCGCTGGAATTTTCTCGGCAAATAATGAAGCACCTAGCGCCTTTGCAAACCCCATAGATCTAGGCATAGTGTAGGTTCCGCCTGCATCCGGTATTAATCCTATTCGACCAAAAGCTTGAAGAAAGTATGCACTTTCAGAAGCAATGACAATATCAGCTGCTAATGCTAAATTTGCTCCTGCACCTGCAGCAGGCCCATTTACAGCAGAAATAGTTGGAATAGGACATTCAAATATAGCTTTTAACATTGGTTCATATGTCTTTTTTAATGATTGCTCCATATCGACATCTGCTGCATTTGCTCTATCTCCAAGATCCTGCCCCGTACAAAAAGCTTTATCTTTTCCAGTCATAACCACAACTCTGGCTTCTCCAGCCGCTCGCTGAAAGGCGTTTTCGATCTCCGCTCTCATTTGAACGGTCAACGCGTTCATAACTTTTGGTCTATTTAAGGTAATAAGCGCTATATCGTTCTCAACTCGATATCTAATTGTTTCATATTTCATAAAAATTCCTCAATAAAAACTATTAATACTTTTAAAATCTTAATTTAAGTTAATCGTCAATCCTTCAATAATTCCTTAATACGTTGCCGCTCCTTTTCAGAGAGTGAAAAGTCATTAGTTTTAGATTTATTTTTAAATGACCAGATTACAACAATAAAACCTAAAATAAGCATTATGGGTCCACACAGCCAGAGAAACCAATTAAGCCAATTAAAACGTGGCATTAACAACACATACTCACCGTAGCGACTTACCACATAATTAGTGATCTCTTTATTTGTTTCACCAATGGCTAAGCGTTCACGCACCAACAATCGAAGGTCTTTAGCCAATTCCGCATTACTGTCATCAATGTTTTCATTTCTACAAACCAAACATCTAAGGTTTTTTGATATTGCTCTAGCTCTCTCTTCTAATTCTGGATCACTCAATATCTCATTTGATTCAACAGAAAGCACAGTAATCGGATAAGAAAACAGACAAATTGATACAAATAATATTTTACATACGTCTAATAATTTATTCATATCTAGAGCTCATCTTTTTTCTTGGAGCACCAGCAGAAAATCGAAGTCTTCTGTCAGAAATACTCAAAAGCCCACCCAATGCCATAACTAACGCTCCAAACCAAATCCAATTTGCAAAAGGCTTTATATAAGTTCGTACGGACCAACTCTCGTCATCTTGCTTTTCCCCAATAACTATATAAAGGTCTCTAGTAATACTTTGGTCAATAGATGCTTCCGTAGTCCACATTCTGGCAACAGGATAGAACCTTTTTTCTGGATACATTCTTGCTATTTCTTCGCCGTTTTTTTTAACGAGAAAATCACCACGCGTTACTAAATAGTTTTTTTCAGAACCGGTAGTCACACCCTGAAATAGAAAATTATAAGAACCAACATTAAAATTTTCACCCTCCTTGACCACTCTAATATCTTCAATTTCCCAAGCAGTTATAGCGGCAATTCCAAATATCGTGATACCAAGTCCACTGTGTGCAAAAAGCTTACCAAAATCAGATCGATGGAAATTTAATATCCGCTTTATTTTTGATTTTATGGTTTTTGCTTGCGCTCGGCTCCACAGATCAGCAACAGCTCCACAAATTAACCATGTAGCAAGTGATATGCCAATAGGAGCCATCATGCGCCCACCTGTCTGCAAGACCCAAATGGCNGAACCAATTACAATTCCAAAAATCATAGCTGGCCATAATGCAGNNATAGAGCGGTTAAAGTTNCCTCTTTTCCAAGCAAGGCTAGATCCNACAGGTAAAATAATAGCAATGATNATAAAGAATGGCGTAAATGCTAAATCAAAGAAAGGAGCACCAACACTAAGTTTTTTATCAAAAAATAAGTCTGCAAATAATGGCCAGAGNGTTCCAATAAACACCACAAANGCTGATACCATCAATAATAGGTTATTTAAAACTAATGCACTTTCNCGACTTACTAATGAAAAAGTATTATTTGATTTAATTTTATGTGATTGCACTGCAAAAAGTANTAAAGCACCACCTGTAGCGATAAAAAGAATAATTAAGATNAAAATTCCCCTAGTCGGATCATTCGCAAATGCATGAACAGAAGTGATAATTCCAGAACGAACTATAAAAGTACCAATTAATGAAAAAGAAAATGCTAATATGGCCAACAATATTGTCCAATTTTTTAAAATTTCACGCTTTTCTAANACAATTGCAGAATGAAGCAANGCNCCNGAAATAAGCCAAGGCATGAAAGAAGCATTCTCAACTGGATCCCAAAACCACCAGCCTCCCCAACCCAATTCGTAATATGCCCACCAACTACCCATTGCTATTCCNACAGTTAAAAATGTCCATGCCATCAANGCCCATGGTCTAACCCACCTNGCCCATATTGCATCAACGCGACCCTCCATAAGAGCGGCGATAGCAAAACTAAATGACATTGANAGCCCCACATAGCCCATATATAAAAAAGGTGGATGAAACGCCAAACCTGGATCCTGCAATAGAGGGTTTAGGTCTTGTCCGTTAAAGGGCACAATATCATATCTTTGAAACGGATTAGATGTGAATAAAATAAAAGCAAAAAAACATACACCAATCGCAGATTGTACAGACAACACCCTAGCCTTAAAATCTGACCGTAGATTAGTACCAAAAACCGCCACCAAAAATCCAAAAAATGTAAGTATAAGCACCCATAGTAGCATCGAGCCTTCATGGTTACCCCATGTTCCACTCACTTTNTAAAGCATAGGCTTCAAAGAATGAGAGTTTTTAAACACTAACTTGACTGAAAAATCTGATGTAATGAATGCATTCATCAATGCAACAAAACTTATGAAAGTAAGCAGAAACTGAAAAGTTGCTANCGCACTGGATAGATTAATCCAATTTCCTAAANGGTACTTGANGCCAANCATCGGNACTATCATTTGAACAATAGACAAGCTAAAAGCTAAAATTAAGGCGAAGTGCCCGAGTTCTGTTATCATCATATACCTTTTACTATTATCTTTAAGAATAGCTTAAATTTTACTAACTTCAAATCAGAAACAAAGTCTTAAAGATTTAAAGTAAATAACTTAGTTATTTAGTATTAATTCTACCGTATAAGTACTTGATAATTATTATTTAATAGGTTTATAAAGGCCTTTTTCTTTTAAGGTATCCATGACCTCTTTAGGGATATAGTTCTCATCATGCTTAGCCAAAACCTCAGATGCAATAAAAATGTTGTTAACTAAGTTACCAGTTGCAATAACTCCTTGGCCCTCTCTAAATAAATCTGGTAAAATTCCAATAAATTCTACAGGAATGTCATTCTCTGTATCTGTAACAACAAATTGATGCTTTTTACCTTTAATCCAACTTTCATCCTTTACCAGGCCTCCAATTCTAAAAAGCTCAGTAGGTAATGGAGACTGCTCAATAACTTGCGAGGGTGATCGAAAATATTGTATTCCATCGCGCATGGCGTAACCAATTAAAAAAGCGGAAAAGGTTAAAGAAATGCTAAAGATAATGATAAGTTGAATTCGCCTTTTTTTCTTGAGACNCATCATCAAGGAAACATTGGCGCCATTAAAAGCCCTGCTGCCTCATCTATGCCCAGCATAATGTTTGCATTTTGAATTGCTTGCCCGGAAGAGCCTTTGGTTAAATTGTCCAAAGTTGAAAAAATTTGACACCTACCAGTTCGCCTATCAGGTACCACACCAATATGGACAAAATTTGAACCGCGAACATGACGTGTTGCGGGTGCCTCACCCAATGGCAAAATAGATACAAATATCTCTTTATTATAACGCTTTTCTAAAGACTGATGGATTTTNTTAGCATCACCCTTAACATAAATTGTTGCTAANATNCCTCTATTTTGCGGTAATAAATGAGGAGTGAAGGTAACCTCTACATTTTTATTTGCAGCCTTTGTCAATTCTTGATCAAATTCCGCCAAATGTCGGTGCTTAGCTATGTTATATGCATGAAATCCTTCAGAAACTTCCGAGTGTATAATTCCCTCACTTGGAGATCGCCCCGCGCCAGACACACCTGTCGCCAAATCTATGATAATTTCATCAGTATCAATTACCTTATCTTCAATAAGAGGTAAAAGAGGATACAGACCTGTAGCCGCATTNCAGCCNGTGCAGGCCACTAGATTTGTTTTTTTGATATCTTTGCGATAATATTCAGTAAGACCATAAACCGCCCTCTCCTGAAGATCTAAAGCATCATGCTGCTTTCCATACCATTTTTCATAAAGCAAGGGATCTCTTATTCGAAAATCTGCAGACAGATCCACAACTTTAACATGAAAAGGTAGCTGTTTTACGATTTTTTGACTAGTTGCATGCGGTAATGCGCAAAAGACCAAGTCAATTAAACTGAAATCAATGTTATCAATTTTGGTCAATTTTGGAAGCTTTAAATGTCTCAAATGCGGGAAGACATTCTCCATACTCATTCCCACCTTACGATCAGCTGAAAGAGCGCTAATTGACATGCTGGGATGTGTGGAAATCAACCTAATTAGTTCTGCCCCAGTATACCCGCTTGCTCCCAAAATGGCTATTTTGTGCTTCATGCTCAAGTTTAACTCTCCTTTATTATAAATCACTCCATAGAACTTATCATCTAAACCTTCAATAATTTTATCAGTTTTTAACTTAAGCCTTTAAAGTTTTTAAAAAAAAGTTACATAAAAATGAGTTAATAGNAAGTTTTATTAATTTTCGAAAATATTTATAACAAAGCCTATATAAATTAAAAAAAAGCATTGTTATAAAANACCAAAAGATAGAATGTGAGTTTTTTAATGAGTTATCGAGCACCCTTATCAGATATATCATTTATGCTAGCGAATGTTGTTGATTACAAAAATCTCAGCGCGACTAGCCTTTATGAAGACGCCTCATTGGAGACGACATCAGCAATACTAAATGAAGCCGCAAAATTAGCTGAAGAAGTCTTGGCTCCACTGCAAAGGGCAGGAGATCTTTCTCCAGCTATACTAGAAAATGGAGTAGTCAGGACATCTCCAGGCTTTTCAGACGGCTACAAAGCAGTTGCTCAAGGAGGTTGGATTGGGGTTGCCGCAAATCAAAAATATGGTGGCATGGGTTTACCTCTGACAATTCAAACCTGCGTCAATGAGATGATGAATGGTGCCTGCCTTTCACTTGCCTTAAATCCATTAATGTCTCAAGGGCAAATAGATGCCATTGAGAACCATGCTAATGATACAATTAGAGACTTGTACCTTCCAAAACTTATTTCCGGTGAATGGTCAGGCACAATGAACTTAACAGAACCACAGGCTGGTTCAGATGTTGGTGCTTTAACCTCAAAAGCAATCAATAATGGAGACGGCAGTTACTCAATTACTGGACAAAAAATTTATATTAGCTGGGGCGATAATGATTTTACAGAAAATGTTTGCCACCTCGTTTTAGCAAGATTACCTGACAGTCTTCCCGGAACCAAAGGTATAAGTTTATTTATCGTTCCAAAGTTTATTCCAAATAGTGATGGCACTTTGGGAATTAAGAATAACTTGAGAGTAGTTTCCTTAGAACACAAAGTGGGCCTACATGGATCGCCAACCGCGGTGATGGAGTATGATTCAGCAAAAGGGTGGTTAGTTGGTCAGGAAAGCCAAGGTATGAAAGCGATGTTTACTATGATGAACAACGCTCGTTTGGGTGTGGGCGCGGAAGGACTTGGCGTAGCTGAAGCTGCATTACAAAAAGCATTAAAGTTTGCTTCAGAGCGCAAACAAGGGAAATCACCAACAAATCAGACAGGTTTTATTATAGATTATGCTGATATTCGTCGCAAATTACTTACAATGAAATCAAAAACTTATGCTGCGAGAGCGATATGTTTAGCAACAGCAGTGGCAATAGATATGAGCAAGGCAACCGGTGAACAAAAATGGATCACTCGTGCAGCATTATTAACTCCAATGGCCAAAGCATTTGGAACTGAAACAGGAATGGAAATTTCTGATCTTGGCATTCAAATTCATGGAGGCATGGGTTTCGTGGAAGAGACAGGAGCAGCTCAATATTGGAGAGATGTACGAGTTACCTCTATCTACGAGGGAACAAATGCAATCCAGGCAATCGATCTGGTTTCAAGAAAATTAATGGACGGTGGTGACGCGGCCTTTGAACTCATAAATGAGATCAATGATTTATGCGCAAATACGCCACCATCCCTAAATAATTTATCAAATGAGGTAAAATTGGCAGTAGAAGCTCTAACAAACGCCACTAAGTGGATGTTATCCCAAGATAGCTTGAATAGTCGTTTAGCTGGAGCAACTCCATATTTAGAAGCATTCTCACTTGTTCTTGGCGCTTTCTTTCACCTTAAGAGTGCAGTCGCCGACAATGGAAGTGGAAATTACTATAAACTAGCCAGTTTCTATATTAATCATATTTTACCGTCAGTTGCAGGCAGTTGTAAAAGTGCGACAGCGGGATTAAGCGATATGTATGGATTAAGTGCCGAAGAACTAATTGCAATCTAAAAAATTGATAAGACGAATGATTTTACGCGATTACGTTGGGCTTCCATTATTTAGATAAGTATTTATGAATGAGGAAGTAAAATAACAGCAACTTTTACATTTCCTGCCATTTGACTTACCTTTGGAAAGCCTAATTATGGGAATCACATCAAACGTGGAAAGGAATATAAATGCCTAATATTTTAGTTACCGTAAAAATTTCAAAAGGTTTTAAAACTTGGACAGAAATGGCCAAATCATTTGAGGACGAAATGCCAATGGAAGGAGCAAAGATAATTTGGGCTGCCGCCAACCCAGATGAGACCTCTATCTTTGTAATGATGGATGTTCCAGATCCAGAATTTATGAAAACATTTGGTGAACGACCTGATGTTGCAAAAAGACGAGAAGAAGCTGGTGCTGATGTTTCTTCGACAACTGTTATAAGTCCGATTGGTGACTATTGGTTAGGTTAGATTACACGATCGCTTTTACCAAATAAAAAAGGCAGTTATTTGATTAACTGCCTTTTTATATAAAGATTTAATTAAGATTTACCTTATCGTTTTGAGAACTGGAAGCTACGGCGAGCCTTGCGTCTACCGTACTTTTTACGCTCAACGACCCGACTGTCACGTGTTAAAAATCCTGCAGCCTTTAAAACCCCTCTTAATGAAGGTTCATAAAGCTGCAACGCTTTAGAAATTCCATGTTTGACTGCTCCAGCTTGGCCTGATAACCCACCACCTTTTACTGTCGCCATGACATCAAATTGGCCAGTCACACTTGCAATCTCAAAGGGCTGCCTTAGAACCATTTGAAGAACTGGGCGAGCAAAATAAACACTCATTTCTCGTCCGTTCACCATTACCCGCCCTGAACCAGGCTTGATCCACACTCTGGCAACAGCATCTTTTCTTTTCCCAGTTGCATAAGATCGTCCTAAGCTGTCACGCTTTGGTTCTCTTGGAGTTGCAGCAGCTTCTACAGCAACTTCCTCACCTGAAACGACTGACTTCAACTCGTCTAATGATTTAATATCTTCACTCATTTTCAAGCGCTCCTAGTATTTTTTGAATTCATAGATTTGACATCAACCACTTCTGGGTTTTGTGCTTCATGTCCATGATCGGTACCCGCATAAATCCGCAAGTTAGTCATTTGTTGGCGGCTTAAAGGACCACCAGGCAACATTCTTTGAATAGCCTTAGTCAGAACACGCTCAGGATGAGCACCTTCTAATATCTCTCCAGCTGTTCTTTGCTTAATTCCACCAGGGTGACCAGTATGCCAATAATAGATTTTATCAGTTCTTTTCTTACCGGTCATTTGGATCTTTTCAGCGTTGATAATAATTACGTTGTCACCCATATCCATATGAGGTGTAAATGACGCTTTGTGTTTACCCCTTAACCTCATTGCAACCAACGAAGCAAGACGGCCTAATACGACACCTTCAGCATCTATAAGTATCCATTTCTTTTGAATGTCAGCAGGTTTTGCTGTATAAGTTTTCATATTTTCCACCATCTATGTATATTTAACGCATTTCCACGATACAGGCCTGCCTTTTATATCAAATGCAAATCATGTCAATACTAATTAATAAATTTAAATCAACAAAAACAATAATTTAATACTGTGGTACTATAATACCCCATTTATACGGATGTAATCAGTGCTTATTAAGGTAATTTAAATAATTCCAACTTACCGCCAATGTTTTTCATCCCCTACATATTTTGAACCAGGTAAGGGGCCTTCTTTTAAGAAGGCATCAAGCACATTGCGCATGATAAGACCTACATTATTTTCTCCATCATTTATTGGCAAAGCTTGACTCCAAGCAATTGATCCGGCTGAAAAAACTGCTCCATTATTTGGTGTGGTAAAATAAATCATGTCTCCACGAACCTGAGGATCTTGAGTCCCTCCACGACCTGGGAAGGCATAGGTTATATCTTCTGATACCAAGGGATAATTATCTGAGTGACCATGGCTAGCAGCAATCAACATTGTGTGTGGTGGAGTACCCAACGCCAAGTCATACCGATCAAGCTCAATACCTGCAGCTCCTCCTAAACCAAGTCCAAAATCACCAATCAACTCCTCATCACCAACACCTTTAAAAATCCAAGAAACATGCTTATGAAAGCTGTCTGGCATCCGCTCAAATGGCTCAGAACTGTCAAATCCTTCTGTTGAGAAACCCAATCCAACTAATTTTTGCGGAGCTCTACCTCTAGATCGCCAAAGTCCAGATCGTTCTCCAGATGAAGCGAGATACCCCTCCCCAGCCTCTGCTTGCCAAGCTCTAGAGCCTGCATCAAGTTTCCGAACCTCAATACAAGCTGGATCATCAGGGCATGTTGCTGTGACCCAATAATACCCATTACCTCCAATATACAAGAACCGACCACCTGAAGTTAAATATTCCTCAGTGGCATCTAGCATTCCTTCAGAATAGTATTCTGGGTGAGTAACATTTACGACTGCTTTATATGGGCTCAATGCTGAAACACCTTCTCGGTCTAAATCATGATCTGTAATGAGATCATAATCATAACCTGCTTTTTCTAACCACCAAAGTAACGACAAATCAGCAGGTAACGCCCAGGGAATAGTCATACCAGCCATACGATGCCCTGGGCGCAGGTTTACTATTGGGCGTTTCCAAGATGTAAAACAAACGCCAGCACCGTCAGAATGGTGATCATAAGTTGAAAGTCCAAATTCCTCTAATTTTTGATATTCAATATCTTTTTCAGAAATTACAGGCGTATGCGCAACAATGGCTTGGGCTATTTGTGCTTCAAAGGATAACCTCTCATTAGCATAGGCTAGATATGTAAATGTGCTCATAAGCACTGCAATTTTTGCTTTTGGCTTATTAGGCCTGACAATCACAGGGATCCGATCAATGGCATCACCAGAACCTATCTTCAATGCATAAACACCACTTTTTAAGTCTTTTGGAGGTGTCCAAGTAACTGTTTTGCTCCACTCACAGTCAGTTATTGCGTCATCATGAAAAGATATTCCTCCGTACTGGGACGGGTTCAAACGGAAGCTATCATCTCGTCCAGTCCAATTCCATCCAGTCATTCCCCGAACTGGGCGATTAACACCAATTCCTGAAAGTTTATTCGGACTTACATCAACGACTTTCAAACCAATGCCTCGATCAGTATAACCCTCAGTTGTATCCCAATAAGCTAAAGGCTCTGTAGGCACATTTCCTTGCTTGATTAAATTTAACTCATCATTTGTTAAAATTCGCCCTACAACACCGCAACGATCTATTTTCCCGTTATATTGCATTGAAACAAAAGAACCGCGTTCTTTATTTTTCTCATTTGAGCCAGCAAGCAGAAACATATCATCTTCATCAAGAATTGGCTTTATTCGCAAAGACTCTGTAACAACACTATTATGATTATAGGGCGTAACGGGCCCAATAACTGAATTCCAACTATTTTGCACACTTTCTTGAATTATTGTGGTTTCACCAGAATCTCTATTATAAGTAACAGCCACAAAGACCCAAACCTTTGGAACTAAAGAAATTTCAGAAGCAACTTTATCGACCTTCTCACCATCACCAACCCAGAATTCTAACTTACCATCAGGATTAATACCCAAAGCATAACCCATTGAACTAGTGACAGACCACTTTCCCATGATGGTTTGACGTTGGTTTCCAAACATTGAGGGCCAGATAAAAGCATGAAGTGTAAATGATGTTTTTAATGATAGTATGTTATCTAAATCCTCAACTTTAACAAAAGATCCAGTTTGAGTATACTGTCGCTTCACATCTAAAGATTTTGGTAAATCAGTTTTTACCATTTCTTCAAGGAAGCCTGGGCCTTCTTTATTGTAATCGCCATGCAATAATCTAGTCACTTCCGCTTTAACATTATCTGTTCCTTCTGCGGAAATCATAAAATCAATTGGCTCACCCGCTTTTGCAGATAATGGATCCGAATAACCAAACAATCTAATATCAGTCATATTTTCAACTTTCTAAAAGGTCATTAACACGAAGTAAAAATACAGCATGGTATGCTTCATTTAAATTTTCGTAAATTTTATCATCAACTACGCGAGGTGGTGTTCCCTTAACGCCAGATACAGCCATAACACTATACTTATCCTGGCCTTCTTTTAATCTCATAATGACGTATTTATCTGGCATCTCTCCACGCCGGAAAAAGTTTAACACTCTTGAAAGTTGATCTGAGTGCTTGCCTTGCGGTGCATCCTTATGCTCCTTAACTAATTCTGGCGTTATCAAAGTTTTCAGATGATCTCTTAGTCTTTTATTGAACCGTCTGTAATAAATTTCTTGTTTATCATAAATTTCTGTTGCTTCTTCGGGCATAACCTCACCCCCCTTTATTGTACGACGAGCGCGACGCTCACCACTTTTTCTTTTACGAAATGCACGAAATTGTTCGCGCGCTCCAGTTAAACCTTCATGAGTAACCATCGTAACCACAAGCATAATGACTGCGACTATTATTATTCTCAACGGACCAAGATCTATTAACCCTTTATCAATCAACACTACTATAGCAGCTCCAATAACCGCACCTTCAGCGCGACCTAAGCCGCCAATGACCATCATAGCAAATAAAAGCATTACTTGATCTAGAGAAAATACTGATGGTGATATTGACTTATAATACATTGCATAAAAGGCACCAATCACACCAAGTGCAGCAGATGATAACACAAAGACAGCCAGCCGAGCTCTTCTAAAATCAATTCCAACTGCCTCTGCAAATGCCTCATCCTCTCTAGACATTTTAGCAACTCTTAAGAGTAGACCAAGTCTTTCTGAATTTATTAATCGCCAGACCAAAAGAGCTCCCAGCAAAATTAAAAATGACCCCGCAAAACCAAGAAGCAAACCAGGTCTCTGGAGAAACCATTCTTCAGGAATAAAACTGTCTACCTGGGTGATTGCTCCACCCGTTGCTGTTAGACCTCGTAATTGGGTAACAAAAACCCGGCATATTTCAGAGACCCCCATTGTTAAGAGAGCATAGTACAAGCCATCTAATCGGGTGGAAGGAATAGCTAATATTGCTCCAAATATCAGTCCAATCATTGGACCCAACACAAGCATAAAAGGCCACGACACTCCTAAATAAACATTAGCGGCAGCAGCCCCATATCCAGAAATGCCAACAACAGCCAAGGTAGCTAATGAAAATATACCAGCNGTNCCNACAATTAATGTCCAAAGGACATTAATCGCCGCGTATANGCAAAAAATAGAAACTACAGAAATTAAGGAATTTGAGAGAAGGGGTGTAATNAATGCTAGTAATAATAATCCGATCGTCCACCATAGGGGTTTTTTGTCTAACAACACTCTCTCTCTGGTNAAGGTTTTTGGATTATGCAAACCTCGCCATTGAAGCCAATGTCTTTTACTGAATGGAACTCTTGCACGGGACCATATAGCTTCTGAATTTGGCTTTAACCGTAATTCCCAATGCCTTCGTCCAACTAGAAAAAATTTAGTCTTATTATTCATTCTTACTCTCTGGTATCATCTAATAAGCCACTTATTCCACGAGGGCGAATGACTAAAACTGCAATTATAAAGGAAAACGTTCCAAACATGACATATCGCTGTCCAAGGAATGGGATAGAACCAATAAATGCCTCTAAAAATCCAATTAATATGGCTCCAATAACAGCACCGGGAACGGAGCCCAAACCGCCTAGTAATGCGATTGTAACTCCCATAATATGAGGAATTGAGCCCGATGTAGGACTAACAAAAATAGTTTGGGAAAGAAGGGCAGCAGCCATTCCAGCTAGAGCGCCTGTAAGCATTAATACGGGAAGTGCCGTGACTTTTCTAGAAATGCCAGAATAAGCTGCACCTTCAGAATTTTGCATCATTGCACGAACTTCTAAACCACGCCTACTATATCTCAACCAAGCCAACGTTAGCGATAAGATTATTATTGCACCAATTATTGTTCCAGCTTGATCATATCGTATCTTTGTACCCCAGACTTCCCAACGGCCAAATCCAAATATCTTTGGAAGTCCTCTATTGCGAGGACCAAACAAATATAAAAGTGATTGAACAGATGCGATATTGATTGCCAACGTTATAATCAGTCCGCGCACTGCATAGTTTGGTTTATCATGTATTGGTAAAAAGGCTAATAAATAAATTATTGCGCCAAAGATAGCACCCGAGATTAACGCAGAACCAACTAAAGTACTTGCCATAAGAAAACTCGCAAAAGCAGTTTTACCAAAACTTGCGATAATAATAGGCTTCATAAAACCGGTAATAAGCCAAGCCCCATAACCTGAAACTGCAAATGTAGCTCCATGCGCCATATTTAATAATCCAACACTAGACCATAAAATTGAAACGCCAATCGCCATCAATGCGTAAATCGAAGCTAAATTTAAAGCATATATAATTAGTCCAAAATCCAAGTACTTCTCCTACAACAACGATACATGACCAACCTCACCACGCATTCGGCCAGCATGCATGCCAACTATTCTATCCACTTTTCCAGACAAAAGGTTTACATTTTGTTCGGCAATAATCATTGCAGCATTTTCAACAGGTAACTTCCAAAGAGCTTCCATAACTCCATTAGAGATTTTTGGTGCTAAACCAAGAGATGGTTCATCGATTAAATACAATTTTGCTTCCACCATAAGCATCCGACCAATTGAAACCATTCTACGCTCACCACCAGAAAGTTTTCCAACTAAAGAATGCTCCAAGGAACGAAGAGGAGGAAAAATATCAAATATTTTTTCAATTCTATTTTTTCTCTCTTTCCAAGCTAATTTAGTAAAAGCTCCACATTCAAGATGCTTCCTAACACTTAATCCAGGAAATATTGCATCGCCTTGAGGCGCTATTGCAATACCTGAGCGTACCAATTTTGGCGTCCTACGACCAGCTCCAATAGACCTTGAACCACCAATTTCAACGTCATTAAATTTTATAGACCCCTGTTGCCATCCAGACATGTGTGTAATCGCTCGTAATAGTGTCGTCTTTCCATGCCCATTTAAGCCTACCAGACCAATTCTTTCTCCATTTTGCACGGTTAAATCCACTTCGTGCAAAACTCTCAAAGGACCATATCCAGCAGATAACTTACGTAATTTAAGAATTTCAGGCATTAATGTCCTCAAAATACGCGGCATGTACCTTTGGATCTTTAAAAACAACTTCTGGTGCGCCCTTGGCAATCACTTCGCCAAGGTCCAATACCACAACGCGATCTGCAACTGCAGAAAGTAACTCCAATCGGTGCTCTATCATAATTACCCCTATGGCATATTCATCCACAAGGCGGCGTATGATAAGATCTAATTCATCTATCTCAGCATTAATTAATCCCGAAGCAGGTTCGTCCATCAAAATCACACTTGGATTTCTCATCATTAAACAAGAAATAAGTAATTTACGACGATCAAACGCCCCCAAACTAGCAGCCGGCGTATCCCAATGAACATGTAAATTCGTAAGTCTAGCAGCCCACTCTGCGTCGTGAACACTCAGAAATGGCTTATATGCTTTGCGAGTTGCCCTAAATGTTTCCCCAACCGTTAATGAAGCAGGAGTGACCGGACTTTGATATGTTCGACCAAGACCAATTCTTGTTCGTTGAAAGAAAGCTATGTTGGATAGATCTTGCTCACCCATCGAAACTTTACCAGATTCTTGATTGTATCTCCCGCATAAAACCTCAAACAAGGATGTTTTACCGGCACCATTTGGA
>NYTF01000067.1 GCA_002683355.1 Paracoccaceae bacterium
GAGCAACTTTAGATGTAACACAAAATGAACCCCTGCCCGCAGGGCACCCCTTTTGGAAACACTCGAAGATAGCGATAACTCCACATGTGTCAGGTTGGGATGTCGATGATGCACTTAAAACTATTGCTCTTAACTATCGTAAATTGTTAAAAAATGAACCTTTGCTTTTTGAAGTTGATCGTAGTCGAGGTTACTAAATTCAAATCAAAAATATAATAATTGAGGTAAATTGAAGATGTTGAAAAAAAATCTTGGAAGAAATACTTTTGAAGTTTCAGAACTTTGCTTAGGCTCAATGACTTGGGGTACGCAGAATACNAAGCTAGAAGCATTTGAGCAGATTGACATGGCTTTGGATTATAATGTCAATTTTATTGATACAGCTGAAATGTATCCTGTAAATCCTCTTTCAAAAGAGACACAGGGAAATTCAGAAAGAATTATTGGGGAATGGTTGGAAAAATCCAAAAGGCGTAACGATATTATAATTGCTACAAAGATTTCTGGTAAAGGTTATAAAGCTGTTAGAAATGGGGANGGGATAACAAAAAAATCAATNAAACTGGCTGTAGAGAATTCNCTTAAGAGTTTAAGGACAGATTATATCGATCTTTATCAGCTGCATTGGCCCAATCGTGGCTCTTATATGTTTCGACAGAATTGGAATTATGATCCTTCTGATCAACTAAAAGAAGAAACGTTAGAGCATTTTTTTGAAGTTTTGGAAGCAATCAACAACTTGGTTAATGATGGTAAAATACTNCATTTTGGACTTTCAAACGAGAGCGCTTGGGGCACTGCGACATGGTTAAAAATAAGTGAAAAGTATAATTTACCNAGAGTAGTTTCAGTGCAAAATGAATATTCTTTATTATGTCGACTTTTTGATACTGATCTCTCAGAATTATGTCATCATGAAANNGTTAGNTTATTGGCATTCTCGCCAATTGCAGCTGGTTTATTAAGTGGAAAATACCAAAATGGAGCCATCCCAGAAGGATCACGGATGTCAATTGTTAATAATCTTGGTGGAAGAGTTTCAAAAAATGTGTTTAAGGCTTCAGAAGCTTATCTATCTATTGCAAGGGAATTTGGAATTGACNCATGTCAAATGGCCTTAGCCTTCTGTAGGTCACGCAGTTTTATGGGGTCTGCAATCATTGGTGCAACGAATACTATTCAACTAAAAAACGCCTTGGAATCGAGCTCTTTGCAACTCAGTCAGGAGATTTTATCAAAAATTGATGAAGCTCANAGAACCTATCCAATGCCATACTAAGAATATTTTAATTTAAAGATTATTTAATTTGTTTTATTTTTGTCGCTTTCAGGGTTGCTCAAGTTGCAGGAATCATTTTTGGTTTCAATAAAGGAGTNTGNATATGCCATTAGAGATGAATAGAGAAGTTTTTATAACGTGCGCTGTGACTGGGTCGGGTTCTACTCAAGATAGATCTCCAAATGTGCCAAGGTCTCCAAAAGAAATTGCAGATAGTGCTCTCGCGGCGGCGGAAGCTGGTGCAGCGGTGGTTCATTGCCACGTTAGGGAGCCGGATACAGGCCTACCCTCTCGAAGGTTAGATTATTACCGCGAAGTGACTAGTTTAATTCGATCATCTTCAATAGATGTTNTTCTTAATCTAACAGCCGGTATGGGGGGGGATATGGTATTTGGTGGAGTTGAAGAGCCACTTCCTCTCAATGAAAATGGAACCGACATGGTAGGCTCAACAGAGAGAGTAGCACATGTTGCAGAGTGTTTGCCAGAAATTTGCACCCTCGACTGTGGTACAATGAACTTTGCNGAGGCTGACTATGTAATGACTAATACCCCTGGAGTTTTGCAAGAAATGGGTCGAAAAATGACCGCATTAGGTGTGAAGCCAGAGATTGAGGCCTTTGATACGGGTCACCTATGGTACGCAAAGCAGCTTGTTGCAGATGGTATTTTGGAACCAGACGCCTTAGTTCAGCTCTGCATGGGTGTTCCTTGGGGAGCGCCAGATGATCTAAATACATTTATGGCGATGGTAAACAACGTTCCAAATAATTGGACCTTTTCTGCTTTTGGATTGGGTAGAAACCAAATGCCATATGTTGCTGCAAGCATACTGGCAGGTGGGAATGTAAGAGTCGGTTTGGAAGACAATTTAATGTTAGAAAAAGGAATTTTAGCAACTAATGAAAGTTTGGTACATCGAGCGGCTGGAATTGTAAAAGATTTGGGGGCAAAATTATTGGGTCCTGAAGCTGTTCGAAAAAGGTTAAATTTGACTAAACAAGAGCCAAATTTTTAAAAATTTTATAAGGAATTACTGATGATTTCTAAAGTTATGAGAGACGGTTTGTCCTTATGTTTGAAACCAGTAGAGAACGCTTTTTCTTTACCACCTCTCGCCTATACTTCATCTGAAGCATTAACTTTAGAGAAAAAATCAATTTTTGATAATGGGTGGATTCCGATAGGAAGAGCTGACCGTCTTAAAGGCATTGGTGATTTCACAACACTAGATATTATTGGCAGACCAGTAATTTTAATAAGAACNAAAAAAAATGAACTTAGCGCACTGGCAAATTCATGTCGCCACCGAGGCGCCAAGTTGCTNTCTGGAAGTGGAAATATAAAAGGGATTAGGTGCCCGTTTCATAGCTGGTTGTATCGAANAGATGGATCCTTGGCAGCAGCACCTAGAATGGAAGGATCAGTTTCATTCCAGANTTGTAATAATGACTTAATTAAATATGCAATGAGTGAAAGATTAGGTTTTNTGTTCATTTCTTTTGANGAAAAACCAATTGATATAGATCAATGGTTGGGAAATTTTGAACAGTTACATGAGTGTTGGCCTCTATCNCAAATGATAACCACAAGAACTTGGACNAGAGAGTTTGCTTTTAACTGGAAATGNTTCATTGATGTTTTCAACGAGTATTACCATCTNCCATTTGTTCACAGAGATAGTATTGATGCTGTTTATAATACCCCCAACCAGGGTGATATTTCTAAAGGTAACTTTGCAACACAATTTGGTAAAACAGAAGGAACTGGTGGGTTGCTTGAAAGTCAGCAGACTTTTGCTTTTGGTAATATGCCTGGACTAAAGAGTGAAGCCTTATTAGGTGCTAGATATACTTGGATGTTCCCCTCAATGACATTTGCTTGTTCAAACGACGCCCTGTGGGTTTATGAGGCTCGGCCATTGAATGAACACACATGTGTTGTTACGCAGTCAACCTGCTTCCATCCAGAAACAATCGCTAAAAATAATTTTGATGAAGTGGCNGAGGTATATTACAACAGAATGGATACAGCTTTAGACGAAGATATAGTAGCATTACAGAACCAATTTTCTGGCTTAAAATCTCCAGAGGCTAGGCAAGGGCCTTTTTCTCCAANCCTAGAGCATAATGTAGCCGCTTTTGCGCAATGGTATTCAACAAAAATTCTTAACATGTCTCAAGATATTATAAAGGGTAAGCTAATATGAATAAAACAGTAGCAATTATTGGAGGTGGGATTATTGGTGGCGGTTGGGCGGCTAGGTTTAGGCTTAATGGCTGGGACACAAAAATTTATGACACAGACCATCAAGCTGTGAGAAAAATTAGTGAGGTTTACGAAAATGCAAAAAGGTCAATGCCTGGATTGTCTGAGGTTGAATTGCCAAAGCCTGGAAATATAACCTTCTGTAAAACCATTGAAGAGGCATCGATAGGTGCAGCGTTTATAATTGAGGCAGTGCCGGAACGGATTGAAGTCAAGCATTCTGTTTACAAACAAATCGAATTATCCAATAGCGATGGTATTATAGCTTCATCAACATCAGGAATAATGCCCACTGATTTACAAAGTAACATGAAATATCCTGAGCGCTTAATAGTAGCGCACCCATTTAATCCAGTTTATTTACTTCCTCTCGTTGAATTAGTTGCGGGTAAAAAAACTCAGGATAAGTATATCGATGATGCAAGAGAATTAATCACTAGTTTAGGTATGTACCCTCTACACTGCCGTGTCGAAATTGAAGGATTCCTTTCAGATAGGTTACANGAAGCCTTATGGCGCGAGGCTCTTTGGCTTTTGCATGATAAAGTTGCGACAGCCGAAGAATTGGATGCNGCGATTGCATTTGGTCCAGGGTTAAGATGGGCACAAATGGGAACTATGCAAACCTTTCATCTAGCTGGAGGAGAAGGTGGTATGCGAGCGATGTTGGCTATGTTTGGCCCTTGTTTGAAATGGCCATGGACTAAACTAATGGATGTTCCTGAACTCACTGATGATTTTGTTGAGATGGTTGGCAATCAATGTGATATTCAATCTTCAGATTTTAGCCCTCGGGAACTAGAAAAAATTAGGGATAATAATTTAGTTGCAATGATGCGGGCTCTTAAAGGGCAAAATTGGGGTGCTGGTAAAACTCTGATAGAGTATGACAAAAAGATTGCTCCAGATGAGGTTGTCAGTTTGNACGAACCATTGTTAACNGCTACTCGGGTGATCCCTTTGGATTGGACAGATTATAATGGTCATATGAATGAAGCTAGATATTTGCAGGCGTTTTGTGANGCTACTGACAAGTTTATGGAAGAGATTGGATGTGATGCGAAATATATAAAAACAGGAGGGAGCTATTTTACTGCTGAAACACATATTCGTCATATCGAGGAGGTCCTTGCAGGATCAAAGATTTCCATCAGGACTACCTGCTTGGATGGAACAGAGAAAAAAATCCATATAATCCATGAAATGCTGGGAGATACAGGTCAATTACTTGCAACCGGTGAGCATGTGTTATTGCACGTAAGTTTGACTACTCGCAAAGTAAGTAATGCTGCTGATCATATTCAAGATAAATTAGCTAAATTGACTTTAGCACATTCGGGAATTTCAAAACCTGATGGTGTGGGTCGATATGTGGGACAACCTCGATGACCCAGAGAGTTTTAATAACAGCTGGTGCGGATGGAATTGGCCTTGAGATTGCTAAAAGTTTTTTAAAGAATAATGCACGGGTCTGGGTTACAGACATTAATCAAGACGCCATAAATGATCTTCCTGATGGAATTCAAGGAAGTTGTTTGGATGTTGTTGATGAAATTGGGATGAGTAACTTGTATGATAAAATTATAAAAACTTGGGGTGGATTGGATGTCTTATGCGCAAATGCGGGAATAGCGGGCCCAACTGCAGCAATAGATCAAATTTCTCTTAAGGATTGGAGCCATTGCTTAAAAGTTAACCTAGATGGTACATTTATTGCAGCTAAATATGCAGCAAAAATATTCAAAAAACAAAATTCAGGTGTATTGAATATAACATCATCAACAGCTGGTCAGTATGGTTATCCCCATCGTTCTCCTTATTGTGCTGCTAAATGGGGTGTTATTGGGCTAATGAAGACTTTAGCGATGGAACTTGGTCCATCAGGCATAAGGGTTAACGCCATTTGTCCAGGTGCTGTGGAGGGAGCAAGAATGGAAAGTGTATTGGCTAATGAATCAAAAGTTACTGGCTTAACGAGAGAAAAGATTTACGATGGTTATTCTGCTGGNACTTCAATGCAGACNTGGATTGATGCTCATGATATCGCTGAAATGATAGTTTTTCTATCAAGTAAGAAAGCACGTTTTGTTTCAGGACAAGTTATTGCTGTTGATGGAGATACGTTTAATCCAAACCCTCAGATTTAAGTGGGCTTNTCTTAATCAGCTATTTTCAAGCAGCCTCTAGCTGGCTTCGTCTCTCGCTCTCTTCTCGAGATAGCGCTACCGAGGTTCTTATTCCTTTAGAAACAAACTCCATCAATCCTTCGACTACACGCTCATTTGGATCTATACCAGCNCAAGAAAGAACTTCCCTACCATCTCTAGAACGTGCCCAACGGGCTATTACTTCTGGACCATTTCCAAATTTCTTATCATCGGCTATGGCATCATCAAGAGCCGCCAACACTACTGCTGCAAATAACTTTCTAGATCTAGAACCTTGATCGTTAGTCCAAGCTAAGTCGTTGTGGTGGTCACGCATTTTTATTACCCTAATTATTAAGTGCTAGTTTTCATTCCCACTTCTCTATCATAAAACGACAGTATTTTGGTAATGTAATTATTGCATAACAGATATGCAATTAATGCATATCTAGTGTTCAACAAATATGATGCACTTGAATAGTGTAGAAGCGAAAGTTATACGAAGTCAATATTTTCACATTTAGNAAAGGGTCANAAATGCCAAAAATTAANGGAAATGAAATTCGNCCTGGATATGTNCTAGAGCACAATGATGGCCTTTGGATCGCTGTAAAAGTTAATCATGTTAAGCCTGGGAAAGGTGGGGCATTTGCACAAGTTGAAATGAAAAACTTACGTTCTGGTTCGAAATTGAATGAACGCTTTCGTTCTGATGACAAAGTTGAGAAAGCAAGATTAGAGCAAAAGGATCAGCAATTTTTGTATGAAAATGACGATATGTTAGTTTTTATGGATATGGAGACTTATGATCAGATTGAGTTACAATCAGATTTGTTGGGAGACNGAAGGCCTTTTTTNCAAGATGGTATGATGGTAAAAATTGAATATTTTGGTGATGAAGCGCTAAACGTGTCAGTACCACAGAAAGTTACTTGCGTTGTTAAGGAAACGGAACCTGCGATAAAGGGACAAACTGCCGCAAATAGTTACAAACCTGCAGTACTGGATAACGGTGTCAGGGTTATGATTCCTCCATTCGTTGGACCTGATGAGTCTATAATAGTTAACACTGAAACCTTTGAGTACACAGAGCGTGCTTAAAACTCTAAACTACTTAACAATATTACCAAGCTTATTATTATAAAGTTTATCCCAAGTATTTCTAATTTTGTATGTTTTTCCTTGAAAAAAAAATAAGACCCAATAAAGGTGAAAACTAATTCAATCTGTCCTACAGCTCGTACATATGCGGCATTTTGTAGTGTAAATGCCATAAACCAACAATAACTTCCCAATATTCCAAAAATGCCAACTAAGCCAGATATTCTCCATAATATGATAGTTTTATATGCTTCTTTCCTATCGGATATAGTTAGCCAGAAAGCCATAAGAGTTGCTTGGAAAATAGTTACAAAGGCCAGAGTTGTTGCGGCCCTAATAATAAAATTTCCATCTATTAAGGAGAGAGAAGCAGCTCTATAACCAACCGCGCTGAAGCCAAAAAATGCACCGGCCCCTAACCCTATAAGACTAGTTTGGTTAAAATACTTTGAGATAGACGTCGGGTTGGAAAGTTTTTTTGGCCTGGAAAGAAAAATTAATCCAAGAAAACTAATCAAAATAGCTAATGCACCATAGGCTGATAGTGATTCACCTAAAAATAAAAACCCAACTATAGCTGTTTGAATTACTTCTGTTTTTGTAAATATTATCCCAATAGAAAAATTTCGTTTTTCAAAAATTTTTATTGTAAGAATAGTTGCTAAAATTTGAGCTATGCCNCCCATCGCGCAATACAAAAAAAATTTTGTCTGAGTGCTTGGTAATGGATAGTCAAAATTCGTTAAGAGGATAAAAAGTAAAATTGCCGCAATCGGTGCTCCAAAAATAAATCTGGCAAATGTTGCACCTGTGGGCGTCAATCCCGAATGATTAAGATTTCTTTGCAACATAAATCTTAAATTTTGGACAAAAGNAGCAGAAATCGTAAATATTATCCAAAGTTGCATATTTTTTTTAAAATCGCCTATGTTGAAGAAATAATTGAGATAGTTTAGCACTGATTATTAATTATGCATAGTAAGNGAACCAATCAAATGATAAATCGCCGACATTTTCTNNTCTNCTCCTCTGCCATAGTAATGTGTGCCGTCACTCCAATAAAATGTTTTGCAGCATTTGAAATTTCACATTCGGAAAAAGTATGGAGAAAATTATTAACGCCAGCNCAATTTGCAATTTTACGTAAGTGGAAAACAGAAAGAGCATTTACCAACAGTCTTTACGGTGAAAAATCNAATTTGCTGAGAGAAAGNCGTGCTGGAACTTATAATTGTGCTGCATGTAATTTACCGCTTTATTCATCTGAAAAAAAATATGACAGNGGCACGGGCTGGCCCAGTTTNTGGGCTCCAATTGATGGAAACGTAGATTATAGGGACGATCGCTACTTTTTAAAAATCTTAGTAGAAGTACACTGTAAAAGATGTGGTGGCCATCTTGGTCATGTTTTTGACGATGGACCACAACCAACAGGAAAACGACATTGTATTAATGGCTTGGCTCTAACTTTTGAGGAGAATTGAGTTTGGAGAAACTGAAAGAGCTTCAAAATGAAATTAACGCTGGTAATCGACGTGCTTTAGCAAGAGCCATAACATTGGTTGAAAGCACGCGAGCAGATCACAGAAAAGAAGCTCTGTCGTTAATGGATAGTCTCAATACTAATAATAAGAAATCAATTCGTATTGGATTAACTGGAACACCTGGAGTTGGAAAGTCAACTTTTATTGAGAGTTTTGGCCTTATGTTGATTAACAAGGGTTTGAAGGTTGCTGTATTGGCGGTTGATCCAACTTCTAAGAGATCTGGAGGGTCAATACTTGGTGACAAAACTCGAATGGAGTTATTGTCAAGGGAGCCTAAAGCTTTTATCAGGCCATCGCCAAGTGGAAATTTGCAAGGGGGTGTGGCACTCAGAACAAGAGAAGCAATCGCATTATGTGAAGCAGCTAAATTCGATATCATAATTGTTGAAACTGTAGGAGTTGGTCAATCAGAGGTGATGGTTTCGGAAATGACAGACATATTTCTTCTTTTGATAGCGCCTGGTGGTGGAGATGAGCTTCAGGGTGTCAAAAGAGGGATTATGGAAATTGCTGACTTAATTCTGGTGAATAAAGCAGATGGGGATTTAGAGGCGGCAGCTATTAGAACTTCTGCTGATTACTCCGGTGCTTTGAGATTATTGCGCAAAAGAAAAATTGATCCAGAAAGTTTTCCAAAAGTATTAACTTTGTCTGCCTTGGAATCAATAGGATTGGATAATGCTTGGAATGAAATTGAGGAGCTGAACAATTGGCGACAAAAAACTGGGGTTTGTTCTGAAAATAGGAAACACCAATCATTAAAGTGGTTTAATTCTGAAGTGAAAAATAGAATAATTGGGAGAATAGAAGCTGATGCAGAAATTACCAAATTAACGACAGAGCTTGGTGATGCCGTTTTTACTGGTGAAATTACACCAGAACGAGCAGTAGATACTGTTTTAAGTACAATAATAAAAAATAAACTCTAAGAAAGATATGAATCTCTTGACGTCACAGAATTCAAAGCCTATTGAAAGCTCTCAAAAGAAATATAGCCTGTTTTAATTTTTTAGGGATAAATATTATGTCGCGTCGTTGTGAGTTAACTGGAAAAGGTGTAATGGTCGGCAATAATGTAAGCCATGCAAACAATAAAACAAAACGCCGATTTCTACCAAATTTGAATGATGTAACAATTTTATCAGAGATTTTAGATCGATCTTTTAAGTTTCGTGTATCTGCGGCAGCTTTGAGAACAGTTGACCATCGCGGTGGTTTGGATGGTTTTATGGCAAAAGCAAAGGACAGCGAATTGTCAGAAAAAGCCTTAAAAGTAAAGCGAGAGATACAAAAAGCTCAAGTGACAACCTGAAAGATTTTTCTCAAATATAAGTAATTTTAAAAATTTATTGTGATATAAGTTAAATTATTAATGNCTAAACATTCTGACTGTTTAGTGATTGATAGCTGTAAAAACACCAATTGCTCCAACAAATATTAAGCTGATGGCCCAAACAAAGTCTAAATTAAACCACGTTTTTGAAATAAATTTCAAACCCAACCAGAAATAAACAATAGTGGCCAGAAATGCGCCAACCAAAGACATGGCCAAAGTATGTACTAAAGCTACCATAAAAGCAGTTCCAATTTTTGAGCCCATGAGAGTTCTAGCTGCCTCATGTCCTGCATCGAAATCTTCTGGTGCGCAAATTCCAAGAAATATTGGAACTAACATTAAGCCAGCACCATGTGCCAGTGCGGCCAAAAATGACCACAACGCTAATTTTGACGGTGGTATTCGTGCTAAAAATTTTGGGTGTCGGTTATTTATAAGAAGATAAACTCCCAAGGATATTACCAAGAGACCGGCTACTATTCTTATTTCACTTTCCCATATGATAAATGATGTGAGAATTGAAAATGGTAATAGTATAATTAACATTGATATTAAGTGGCCAATACCTAATGCGATTGTTGCCTTAAATAGGGCAGATTTTTTCCGTTCAAAAAGTGCTGCTGATACGGCAAGAGGCCAACCCATTGCTGGATTAAAACCATGATATATGCCAGAAAAAATGACGGCCCCCCAAAGGGCCGTCAAACTGCTTAAATTTTCCATTTATTAAACTGAAGGGAAGCAGAAGCTATCTGTAGAGCAATCACCACCTTCAAGTCTAATTTGATGTGATCTATATCCTTCAGGAAACTTTACCCAGAAATCTTTGTTTAATGTAAAGTCACCATTTTCTGCGACATCCGCCATAACCATGGCGGCTCCTCGCTCTCCTGGGTAGAATTGATCATCCCAAGTAGAGTAAAGTGAATTTGTCCAGTATACTCGCTTGCCATCACGACTTATTTCAACCATTTGAGGTCCATAACCAAAATCTTTTCCGTTAAGATGTTTTGTTTTAGTTACAATTCCTCCAAGTTCAACTTTACCATTTAAGATTGGTTTCATTGGATCGCTAACATCGTATTGGTGCATTTCGCCTGTTCCCCAGCAAGCAACATAGAGATACTTGTCATCCAAGCTAAGATCAATATCTGTAACTAATGGCGGTACAGCAGAAAAGCCTTTCAATAGCTCTGGCAAATCATCTGGATCTGCCGCAACGGGTGGAATGGTTATGGTTTTCTTTGCTTCAAATGTTCCATCTTCTTTTCTCCACCATGTAAAGATTGCTCCTTCTAGGTTTGATGTGTCTACGACAACCCCACAAAATCCATACTCTTTTGCTGGATCGTGAGCAGGACGGATTTCTAAAGCCATTTGATGATTTGCACCTAAATCAATTGTTTGTACATTCTTTCTGGCGCGTAGATCCCAAAAATGAATTGAGTGACCATATTTGTTACTTAACAGATCTTCAGCAACGATACCTCCTTCATATTGAGGAGGTAAGCCCCACTCGGAACTTACCATATAATCACGTGGTAGGTTCCACCAAAAATCATAGCCCTTCTCTTGAGCTCCTCTGTCCATTTCATACCGACCCAGAATGTCAAAAGTTTCGCAATCCATTATAAATATTCCAGGAGGTCCATCAGTCCCATCCTTTCCACCACCACCTAAAGTTGATACGTAAATTCCTTCAGGCCCACAGTGAATAGTATGCGGTCTGGAATATCCAGTTTTTTCCATAATTTCTTCAGGCTCAATTATCTTATGAATTTTTGCTTTAAGTGGCTCCTTCACATCGATAATATATATGCGTGAAGATCTAATTCCTGGTATAATTAGATACCGTCTTTCTAGAAATGCGTGTCCAGTAAGTGGAGATAGTGAAGACGAGCATGCATTCCATCCGAAGTGATGAAACTCATCACCTAAATTTGGCATAAATAAACTGTGTAATATATCACCATAAGTTTTTGATTTTGGGTTAACATCAATAACTGCTAATCCATCTGGTTTAGATCCGTCGGGACTTAGCATTAACGTAAAAGCCAATTTCTCGGCTGGAGCTTTCATTGCCAATTCTGCGGTGGCGTAAAAAGTTGGGTCTGGTCTTAAATTCATGAATTTCCTCCAATATATTTGATTAATTATTTTTAATTTTTGGACCAATTTTTGGTCAGTTTCGTAATTTGCTTAATTTGACATTTTTAGTGTTTTCTCAGTTTTGGGAATATTTATTATCCAGTAAGCCATTCCCTTCCTTTAAGCATCACACTCCAATAAACCGCTGGTAATATTGATTTTTTTAAAATCCAAGCTAACCTACGTGGCTTTGTTGAGTCCCATGGAAAGGTTGGCATCACTTTTCCACCATAACCAAATTCAGCCAGTATAATTTTTCCTTTTTCAACTGTTAGTGGACAAGAGCCATATCCATCATATTGAGGAGCAGGATTTTGTCCACTTAGACATGCAACAATATTTGATGCAACGATTGGTGCTTGTTTTCGTACAGCAGCAGCAGTTTTTGCATTAGGTGTTGAAGTTACATCGCCAATTCCAAATATGTTTGAAAATTTTGTATGTTGAAGCGTAGCCTGGTCAACGTCAACCCAACCACCGTCATTAGAAATTGGACTGGATTTTATAAAGTCTGG
>NYTF01000068.1 GCA_002683355.1 Paracoccaceae bacterium
GCGTCGGCACGGCAGTGGCAAAGTATTGGAATACTAAAAGATGCCCTTCTTTAGTTGTTGAAGCTTTGGAATGTCATGGTGGTCCTGGATACATTGAAGATAGTATTATGCCAAGACTTTACAGGGAGGCCCCGTTGAATTCCATTTGGGAGGGATCAGGCAACATAATGGGATTAGATGTGTTGAGAGCAATCTCAAGAGAGCCTAATACAATTGATTTCTTGTTGGCAGAAGTGGAAAAAGGGCGTGATAATCATCCAAACCTCGATAAAGCTATAATGGAATTACGATTAGAACTAACAGAGAGTGATTTAGGTGAGTCTAAAATGCGCCGAATAGCTGAAATGATGGCTTTAACCTTACAAGGTACACTATTGAGTATTCATGCTCCAAAGTATGTTTCAGAAGCTTTTTGCCTATCACGTTTAGGCGGTCGTTATACTGGGTCATTTGGAACTTTGCCTGATTCATGTGATTTGGAAAATATAATTGCGCGAGCCTATAATGTCTCATGATAAAGATGAGACATTGTATAAATATTTAAGTTTTTAGAATGGAAATAATTTTGTTTCGATCTCTCTGTTTGCTTTAAATTGCACCCAGTAAACTTTGTGGAAGATTATATATTTTGAAATTTTTAATCTGTTTTAATTTTTAGCACTAATCTTAAGAGACTTTGTCCTGGCCCTCGACTCTTACATAATCTTCACCCGCCCCAAAGCTTTCGCCCTTTTTAAGTAAACCGGCTCCAGGTATGAAATTAACTTCGAAACGAATGCCATCTGGGTCTTCGAATAAAACATAATAATAGCCTTGAGCCCAATCTCTTTCCTCAGGCCCTCGAATAATTTGAGCTCCTAACTTAGTGACTAACTTAGCTGTCTTATCAACATCTTTTCTTGATCTCGCTCTGAGGCATAGATGATGTAAACCCACGCGATACTGCTCAAAGCGTTCTCCCAAGAATTCTGGGTCACATTTACGAATTCCAATCGCTGTTCGAGCTCCAACATGATAGCAAAAGTCCTCTCCATCATGAACTAATGACATACCAAACTGGGGTAAAAGGCTGCTGTAGAAAGTACGGGCTTTGTCAAATTGGCTTACAGTCAGGATCACGTGAGCCATTCCATTTATTGCTATTTGATTAATTTCTTCAGTCATGTGGTCGTCATCGCGCTACCAAAAGACTTAACAGCATCAGCACGACCTGGTGAAGGAGGGATATTTAACCCCCGATCACAAGCAGGTCGAGCACGCATCTGCTCCATCCATCGCTCAAGCTCTTTTAAGCCATCAGTTGGAACCCGTGCCCAGCGATGGCTTCGGATCCAAGACCAATTAGAGATATCTGCGATTGAGAACTCTTCTGTCAACCAAGTTCTCCCTTTCAGCCTGGTATTTAGTACATCGTATAGCCTGCGAGTTTCATTGTGATAACGTGCTCTAGCTTCTGGTACGTCAGTGGAAAAGTATCGTTCAAATACTACGGCTTGACCCTGCATAGGTCCAATACCACTAGCCTGAAACATAAGCCATTGCATAACTTCTTGGCGCTGAACGCCATTTTCTGGAAGTAATTTTCCCGTTTTCTCAGCTAAATAAAATAAAATAGCATTTGAATCAAAAATAATAAGGCCATCTGCATCATGATCAACAATAACTGGTATGCGCCCATTTGGATTCATTTTGAGAAAATGTGGCTTGTGTTGGTCACCGGCAGCTAAGTCGACATTTTTAACTTTGTAATCCAGAGAAAGTTCTTCAAGAACCATTGCGGCTTTCCAACCATTTGGTGTTGGGGAAGTATACAGATCTATCATTTTACTTGGCTACCTTTTATTTTAACTGGACAAAATCTCTCGTAACATGACACATTTGGGAAAATGATCAACGATCAAATATTGGGGACACAAACTATGACTGAAATTAAATGGTACTTCGATTTTATTTCACCTTTCGCATATTTACAGATGGCACAGTTTTCCGATTTACCTAGCGAAATTAAAATTAAGCCAGTTCCTATTGTTTTTGGGGGATTGTTAGCTAACTGGGGTCAATTAGGACCTGCTGAAATCCCCCCCAAAAGGCAATTTGTTTATCGCTTATTTCAGTGGAAGGCAGATAAACTAGGTATACCTTTCAAAATGCCATCCAGTCATCCTTATAATCCATTGCCTTCTCTTAGACTTTGTATCGCTGCTGGTAGTAAGATGTCGCATGTGCGAATTATTTATGATTTGATTTATGGAGAAGGTATTCAGCCAGACTCATTGGAAGGCATTGATGTGATGGGTCAAAGATTAGGCATTGAAAAACCAGCTGAGGCTGTAAAAAGTCCTGATTTCAAGGAAAGTCTAAAACGGAATACTGAAAATGCTGTTAATGATGGTGTTTTTGGAGTTCCCACTTTTGTTATAAATGGTGAATTATTTTGGGGTGGAGATGCAACTGATATGATGTTGGATTTTCTTCATAATCCAAAACTTTTTGAAACTAGCGAAATGAAAAGAATTTCTGAAATGCCCATGGGTAAAACGAGAAAAAAATAATCAATAATTCTGTAGTGTGGTTTTCAGTATCAGTTATATATGATAGTTTATGTACAGAATTATTAGTTATTATTTAAAAGGAAAAATATGGATTTAATTAAAATCAGTAAAGCATTAGAACCATTGGCCCGTAGAGCGGGAGAAAAAATAATGGAAGTTTACGCTAAAGATCCAAAAGCTAAATTCAAAGGAGATGGTTCTCCAGTTACTGAAGCAGATCAGGCAGCAGAAGCAATTATTTTGCCTGCATTGATGGATGTAGCGCCAGGTATAGCAATTGTATCTGAGGAAAATGCTGCAAGCCATCAATTTAAAGCGACTGAAAAGTTTTTTTTGGTAGACCCATTGGACGGTACAAAAGAATTTTTAAAACGTGATAACAAGGGAAGCTTTACAGTAAATATTGCATTAATTGATCGTGGAGTTCCTGTTATGGGCGTAGTTTTTGCACCAGCGCTCGACCGTTTGTTTATTGGTGTTATTGGCAAGGGAGCAACTGAAAAATCTGGTAATAAGACAGTTTCACTTTCTGTACGTAATCCAACTCCCGATGGTGTTGTCGCGGTCGCGAGTGCATCACATAGAGATGAAGCAACAGATAATTGGTTAGCTGAATATAATATTAAGAATACAATTTCTGTTGGATCTTCATTAAAATTTTGCTTGATCGCAGCAGGTGAGGCTGATGTTTACCCCCGTTTTGGCCCAACCATGGAATGGGATACTGGGGCTGGAGATGCTGTATTAAGAGCAGCGGGTGGTAAGACCACCTTGCCTGATAGTAAAGAATTTATTTATGGCAAACCAGAATATAGGAATGGAGCATTTGTAGCTTGGGGTGGATTTACACCATCTATGGCTTGAATTTAATCTAGGCTCAATCTTAATTAAGTGTGGTCTTGGATCTGGATTAAGCATTTGATCGAAGATAGCTTGATAGCCAATTTTTCTAATGACTTACTAGTTCATATTTTTGTAGCTTAACTTAACCTTATGAAATCAAAGGAGTTATACATGTTGGAGAATAATCAATTAGCTAATGTGGTTCACGCAAACTCCTTAGTTTGGGATGCACATGCTGGTTTTGAACTTATTGATGAGAGAGATTTGAAAACACTATCAGTCTGGCGGGATGCTGGGGTGAATTATCTTTCGGTCAATGTTGGCTATGATGTCCGACATTGGAGTACTACTGTTAAGAACTTAGCATTAGCAAGGCGATGGATAGATAAGCAGGCTGATATTGTTCTGGTGGGTACGGTTGCTGAACTGGATGCGGCGCACGCGGCTGGCTTAATGGCTATAACTTTTGATATCGAGGGAATGTGTGCTTTGAACGGTTCAATTGACATGGTGAAGTTTTACTATGATCTCGGCGTTCGCCAGATGGCATTTGCCTATAATTTGAACAACGCCGTTGGCGGGGGATGTCATGATAAAGATATAGGTTTAACAGGGTTTGGCCGTGAGGTTATTGGTGAAATGAACAATGTTGGGATGTTTATCGACTGCTCTCACACTGGATATAGGACTACTATGGAGGCGATGGAAGTTTCTAAAGCGCCTGTTGTCTTTTCACATTCCAACCCTCGGGTAGTACATGATCATGAACGCAATATTTGGGACGATCAGGCATTAGCTTGCGCTGCTGGCGGTGGTGTGGTGGGAGTTAATGGGATAGGCGTTTTTTTAGGTGATGACGATGTTAGCAGTGCTACAATGGCGAAACATATTATGTATTATGTGCATTTGATTGGTGCCGGTCATGTGGGTATTGGTATCGATTATGAGATTAGTGATAGTTCAGGACTTGATAACACTGACTTCTGGCCTCCTGAGCAATATCCAGGTGGCGCTGAGAGCTGTGCGGCACCGTCTCAATTACCAGAGATAGCGGCTAATTTGTTGGCTGAGGGTTTGAAAGAGGAAGAGGTTGTAGGCATATTTGGTGGTAATTTTCGAAGAGTTGCCAAAGAGGTTTGGGCATAGCCTTTATATTTTTAATTTAATTTTACTTGATCAGTCTTTACTGTGTGATGTTGTTTTACTTATGTGACTAAAATTAATCTTTAATTTGAGTCACATATTCGATTTAGTGAAATCAAATTTCAAGCTATTTATCAACAGGCAAGATACTTTTTATTATTATTTCTTAACAAATAGCTTTAGAAAACTTAGGGCAACAAAAAAGATCAAAGTGACGCAAACGATGGAAGGACCTGCAGGAGTATCAAAAATGTAGGCCCCTCTGAGCCCAGCAATTGCTGAGCAAACGCCAATACCTCCTGTAATGAGAACCATTGCTTCAGGTGTTTTTGCAAAATTACGAGCAGCTGCGGCTGGAATTATCAACATTGCTGCAATTAATAAAATACCAACGACCTTGATTGAAATGGCGATTGTGATTGCTAATGATAAAGTTAATATAAGTTGTTCACGTTTTGGATTTAGCCCTTTTGCATAGGCTAATTCTTCATTTAAAGTTGTGATGAGCAATGCGGTCCACCTCCAGCCAATTAGTACAAAAATTAGAGCGACACCTCCCCAAATTATAGCTAGATCTTCTCTGGATACAGCTAAAATATCTCCAAAAAGATANGCCATTAAATCTAAACGAACTCCTGAAAGTAGTGACACGATAACTAAGCCAACAGCTAATGCTGAGTGTGCAAAAACACCTAACAGCGTATCTGTTGCGTAGTTTCGACCAGATAATTGGGTTACCACTGCACTCATGATCAANGTTACCAAAAGAGCACCTGCAAAAATTGAAATTTGCANAGCTANAGATAATGCTACNCCTAACATAGCGGCNTGNGCAGTGGCTTCGCCAAAATAAGCCATNCTTCGCCAAACAACAAAACAACCTAAGGGCGCTGAAGTTAACGCAACTCCAATTCCAGCCAAAGTAGCGCGTGTCATGAAGTCCTCTAACACTAAGTTGTGGCCTTGTTAGAAGCTATAGCATGTTCATGATCGTGGTCATGTCTATACAAAGCGAGAGCTCCATCTGTACCAGCTCCAAAAAGTTCTTTATATTCGGGTGTTGAGGCAACTGCTGACGGAGTGCCCGCACAGCAAACATGTCCGTTTAGACATACGACTCGATCTGAAGCACTCATTACCACATGTAAATCATGACTTATCATCAATACTGCACATCCAGTATTGCGCCGAACATCTTCTATTTGACGATAAAATGCTGCAGAACCAGGTTGATCTAATCCTTGGGTTGCTTCGTCTAAAATCAGGATTTCTGGTGATCCAAGCAAAGCACGAGCAAGTAATACTCGTTGGAACTGACCACCTGAAAGATTAGACATTTGTTTTTTTTGCAGTTCGGGAACTCCNGCAGTTTTTAATGCNGCAGTACAATTTTTTTTGTTAACCTTTTCAGTGAGATGCATAAATCGTTCAACTGTAAGTGGTAGTGTTGAATCAAAATTTAAGCGNTGAGGTATATAGCCAATTTTTAATTTTGGTTTGAGTTTGACCACCCCGTCTGCGGGTTGAACCGCCCCAATGATCGCCTTAAGTAAACTAGTTTTGCCTGATCCGTTGGGTCCAACAATTGTAACAATTTCACCAGAGGAAATTTCTAAATCAACTGCTCGCAAGACAGTATTTGAACCATATTTTACACTCAATTTTTCAATAGAAATTAACGACATGTCAGTCACGAGCCTGTGCAAATATGGCACACGCCTTCAGCTTCAATTACTGTTTGTTCAATTTTGAAACCTGAAGATTTTGCAATTTTAGAAAGCTCAAAGTCGGACTCTTCTGATTCTGTCTCTTCAACAGCGTCACATTGTCNGCAAATCATAAAAGCAGGTGTATGTGTTTCGCCAGGGTGGGAGCAAGCAACAAATGCATTCAATCTTTCAATCTTATGGGCGAAGCCATGTTCTCCCAAGAAATCTAAGGCTCGNTAAGCTACNGGTGGCTGAGAGCTAAAGCCATCTAAACGTAACTTTTCAAGAATTGCATATGCGCCAATTGCTCGATTTTCTTCAAGGAGTATTTCTAAAACCTTGCGTCGTATTGGCGTGAACTTAAGCTTGTGNTCGATGCAGTGGTTTTCTGCAGTTTTGATCGCTTCTGTGGTGCAAGCTTGATGATCGTGACCGTCAGAGGCCATTGAAGCAGTCTTAATTTCAGACAATTAAATTCTCCTCTTGCAATATTATAACATTCACAATAAATATCTTTGATGTAATAATATAACAGTAGGAAAAGAAATGTCCAGAAAACTTATTTCATTGTCAGCAGCTGCTATTCTAATGAGTAGTACCGCTATGGCTGATGTACCAAGCGTCGCAGTTGATATAGCACCAGTGCACTCATTAGTTGCTCGTGTTATGCGAAGCGTAGGAGAGCCTAATCTCATAATACCAACCAATGCGTCACCTCATCGATACAATTTGCGCCCATCTGAAGCGAAAGCCCTGCAAGATGCTAATTTGGTATTTTGGATGGGTGAAGGATTAGCACCTTGGATGGAAAATGCACTAGATTCTCTTGCAAGTAATGCAAAAATAATTNCGCTTNTNGANCAAAAAGAAACNGANNTNATGGANTTNAGAGAGGGNGCACTCTTTGAAGAGCATGATCATNNNGACCACGANGAGGGNCANGANGANCACGNNGACCATGATGANCACGANGANCATGACGACCACGCGGACCATGATGACCATGATGAGCATGATGATCACGACGACCATGATGATCACGACGACCATGATGATCAC
>NYTF01000069.1 GCA_002683355.1 Paracoccaceae bacterium
CCCGTTCTCTGTAAGGTGTCGTATTATATTGGGAACGATAGCACTTTGAAAAATGCGATGGAGAGGCAAAGCCGCACGCTAAAGCAACATTTATGACTGACATTTCAGTTTGCATGAGTAGATTACGAGCTTTTTGTAATCTTAGTTCCATGTAATATCGCTTAGGTGATCGATTTAGATATCGTCTGAATAGTCGCTCAAGTTGGCGGGTCGACATTCCTACTTCTCGAGCCAATATGGATGGTGAAATAGGCTCTTCAATATTTTTTTCCATCATTTGAATTACTAAAGATAATTTAGGGTGACGCACACCTATTCTTGTTGGTATTGATAATCTTTGCCCATCACGCTCTGTTCTAATAGCATTATAAATTAATTGATCAGCCACAGTATTTGCTAAGTCTGGTCCCAAATCATCTGATATAATTCTTAGGATTAGATCAATCGAAGCTATTCCGCCTGCTGCGGAGCTTCTATTGCCATCAACAACAAATACAGATTTCGATAGCTCAACCTCATCGAACTCTTCTTCAAAACTATCATAATTTTCCCAGTGAATAGTCGCAGTTTTTCCATTTAATAGGCCTGCTTTTGCTAAAACAAAACTTGCAGTGCATAAAGCACCAATATGTACACCTCGTCGCGCCTCTCGCCTTAACCAATTCAAGATTGGTTTAGTTGTATGATCTTTGACGTTGATACCACCGCAGATTATTATAGTATCCCCTCGATTTATTTCCTCTAAACCCATGTCAACCTGGAACTGCGTACCAGCCGAACACTCGGCTACTTTCCCATTCTCAGAAGCACTTTTCCATTCATAAAATTCACTACTGTGGTAACGGTTAGCTAACCTTAAAGGCTCAACGGCACAAGCAAATGAAATCAACGAAAAATTATCCAACAGCAAAAACACAAATCGCTTTTTTTGGGAAGAATTTATCTCTACCATCATAAACCACCTTTGCATGAAAAACAAAATAATGCAGAATCGTTTAAATTTTTATATCTCTGCAAAGCAAAAACAGGTTTATAAATTCTATTCAAGAGGGTAAGTTACGGTTTGTAACTAAATTTTTAAAGTTTTGCAGTTTATTTTTAGTAAAGTTGGAGTTGAAATGGATGTTTGGAAAAAATCTGATTGGCGCAAAAAGTCAAGAGTGCAGATGCCTGATTATCAAAATATTAATGTTTTGAATGATGTGGAGAAGCAATTATCAAAATACCCTCCTCTTGTATTTGCAGGTGAAGCTAGAAACTTGAAAAAGCAACTAGGCAATGTAGCCAATGGACATGGGTTTTTACTGCAAGGTGGTGATTGCGCAGAGAGTTTTGAAGAATTTAGTGCAGATAATATTCGTGATACATTTCGCGTGATGCTTCAGATGGCAGTCGTTCTCACTTATGGCGCAAAATGTCCCGTTGTAAAAGTAGGCAGAATGGCAGGGCAGTTTGCAAAACCACGCTCTTCAGGAATGGAGGTCGTTGGTGGTGTAGAGTTACCAAGTTATCGAGGGGATATAATAAATGACATTGCGTTTAATGCAGATGCAAGAAAACCAAATCCAAAAAGAATGTTGCAAGCCTACGCGCAATCAGCAGCCTCATTGAATTTATTAAGAGCTTTTAGTCAAGGTGGCTATGCGGATATTCACCACGTTCATAGTTGGACATTAGGGTTTTTAGATGGGCCAGGTGCGGAAAAATACGAGGATTTAGCCAATCAAATCTCTGCAGCTCTAAATTTTATGACAGCTGCTGGGGTTACCAGTAAAAATTCTCATACTTTAGGAGCAGTCGACTTTTACACTAGTCATGAGGCTCTATTGTTGGAATATGAAGAAGCTCTTTGTCGTATAGATAGTACGACAGGCTTTCCGGTTGCTGGCTCTGGTCACCTGATTTGGATAGGGGATAGGACAAGACAAATCGATGGGGCCCATGTAGAATTTTGCAAAGGTGTCCAAAATCCCTTAGGCTTAAAGTGTGGACCATCTATTCGTAAAGATGAACTTTTAAAATTAATTGAAACACTTAATCCAGAAAATGAAGCGGGTAGGTTGACATTAATAGCAAGGTTTGGTGCAGGACTAGTTGGTGATCACCTACCAGAGCTAATTAATTCTGTTGAGAATGAAGGGTTTAAGGTAGTTTGGTCGTGTGACCCAATGCATGGTAATACTATAAAATCTTCTAGTGGTTATAAAACTAGACCGTTTGAAAGTGTGCTTAGGGAAGTTAAAGAATTTTTTGCTATTCATAATTCTGAGGGTAGTCATCCCGGCGGGGTTCACTTTGANATGACNGGAAANGATGTGACNGAATGCACAGGAGGNATNCGGGCTGTGTCAGANGAAGATCTATCNGATAGATATCATACGGCGTGTGATCCAAGATTAAATGCAAGCCAAGCTTTAGAGNTGGCGTTTTTAGTAGCTGAAGAAATTTCTCAGAATAATAAAGTAACAAAAAGATAAAACACTTAATCACATATTTTTTTACTATTTATTTAGGAAGACAAACAAAGGATATTAAATAAATAATGGTTNATTCTATGACTGGATTTTCATCANCAGATTGGATTACTGACGATATCAATTTTTCTTTGGAATTAAAGAGCGTAAATGGTCGTGGATTAGATTTACGAACAAGGTTACCAACTGGTTTTGAAGATTTAGAAAAAAAAGTTAAATCCATCCTGGGNGCATCAATAAAACGAGGAAATATTTCTTTAAATCTTCGAATGGATTTAAAGGAAAGCAGCAAAGATTTTCAAATCAACATAAATTTTTTGAATTCTGTCTTCCAGGCAGATGAAATTGTTCAAACGGAAGCTAAAAGAAAGGGAATTTCTCTAGCGCCATCAAAAGCAACTGATTATCTTCAAATTAAAGGTGTTTTTGGACCAGAGAATTTTGAGGAATGTAACTTTGAGAAATTAAAGGAAATAACCTTTCTAAAATTTCAAGATGTATTGAAAGATTTTTTAGCGTCTCGATTAACAGAAGGCGTAGAATTAAAAAATATCCTTTTAAAAAATATAGAAGATATTTCTGTCCTCTTGAAGAAAACAGACAATATNCTAGCAAAACGGAAAAAAAAATACACAGCTAAATTAAAAGAAAATTTAATTATGATTACAGAGAGTGTAAATCAATTCGACGAAGGCCGAATAGAACAAGAACTTGCTTTATTAGCNGTAAAAGCGGATGTTTCTGAAGAAATNGATCGGTTGCACAGTCATGTAATCAATGGAACTAAAATTATTAATTCAAATGGGGCCAAAGGACGTAGATTNGAATTTCTNTTACAAGAGCTAAATCGTGAAGCTAACACTTTATGTTCTAAGTCAAATGATATTGCTTTGACTGAGATAGGATTAGAATTAAAACTCATCGTGGACCGTTTGCGAGAACAAGTTCAAAATGTGGAGTAATGCATGAAGAATAATCGGCGTGGCGTGTTAATCATACTTTCATCACCTTCTGGGGCTGGAAAATCCTCTTTGGCCCAAGATCTGATAAAATGGGATCATAACATTGTATTTTCCATTTCTTCTACCACTAGAGACGCAAGGCCTGGTGAAAAAGATGGCAGGGAATATAATTTCACNTCGATAGGCAAGTTTAAAGCGATGGTAGCATCAAAAAAGATGTTAGAGCATGCNGAGGTTTTTGGAAATTTGTATGGATCACCTCTTGAACCAGTTGAACAAGCACTTAATAGTGGAAAAGATGTTTTATTTGACATTGATTGGCANGGTGGGCAGCAAATAAGCAACTCATCTCTACAAGATGACGTAATTAGNTTTTTCATTTTNCCCCCTTCAATCAAAGAATTAGAATTACGGTTACNTAATCGAGCACAAGATAGTTCAAAGGTTGTCAGAGATAGGATGAAAAAATCAAAATCTGAAATAAGCCACTGGGGTGAGTATGATTATGTGCTAATAAATGATAGTTTAGATGTAACGTCGAAAGCCATAAAGAATATTTTGTGTGGTGAGAGAATGAGACGTAGTCGACAACCAAAATTAGTTGAACATGTTAGAAGCTTACAAAATGAGTATAATGAAATTGAAAGTAAATCTTGATGACTTTGTATGCACTGGCAGGGGTTGCTCCAAAATTAACTGAAATAGATAGTACATGGATTGCTGATGATGCAAATGTCATTGGGAATATTCATCTCGAGAGATTAGTTTCAATTTGGTTTGGGGCTACTTTAAGAGGTGACAATGANATTATAAAAATNGGATCTGGATCNAATGTCCAAGAAAACTCAGTTTTACACACTGATCTAGGATATCCTCTTACAATTGGNAAAAACTGNACNATCGGCCATAAAGCAATGCTTCATGGATGNAGTATTGGAAATAATTCACTTGTTGGAATGGGNGCAACAATCTTGAANGGNGCAAATATTGGTGAGAATTGCTTAATTGGAGCTGGNTCNTTGATAACAGAAGGTAAAACTATTCCGTCAGGTTCATTAGTCATGGGAGTCCCAGGAAAANTAATAAGGGAGCTTGATGATAAAGCCATCGATGGAATAAAAAATTCAGCATTATGGTATCAGAAAAACATGTTAAGATTTAAAAAGCAGTTAACCAAAATATAAATCTTCTTAAGTATTTGCATTAAATATTTACAAACCAGAGATTAGCCTTACCTACATTAGTATGATATTATCAACTCAACTGTAGTGTTTATTAAAAATTGAGGTCAGAATGTACGATGTTAATAAAATACGCGAAGAATTCCCCATATTGTCGCGTGAAGTGCACGGAAAACCGTTAATATATCTCGATAATGGAGCTTCGGCGCAAAAACCGCAATGTGTTATAGACGCTATTAATCTGACTTATTCAAATGAGTATTCTAATGTGCATAGAGGTCTGCATTTTTTATCAAACTTGGCTACAGAAAAATATGAGTCTGTAAGAGAGAAAATTAGGAGTTTTTTAGGAGCAGAATTTCAAGATGAAATTTTACTTAACTCTGGAACAACTGAGGGAATAAACACGATATCGTATGGTTGGGCAGCCCCTAGATTAAAAGCTGGCGACGAAATCATTTTGTCTGTGATGGAGCATCATGCAAATATTGTGCCTTGGCATTTCTTAAGAGAACGGCAAGGTGTTGTTTTAAAATGGGCGGAGCCAAACAAAGCGGGAGAGTTAAATCCTGATGACATTTTAAATCTGATTACTCCAAAAACAAAATTGATAGCGATCACCCATATGTCAAATGTTTTAGGGACAGTAGTGGATGTTAAAAAGATATGTGAAGCGGTAAAGAACGATGAAATAGCCGTCCTCGTAGATGGTAGCCAATCTGCCGTTCACTTACCTATCGATGTTAAGGATCTTGGATGTGATTTTTTTGCGATCACAGGGCATAAATTGTATGGCCCATCAGGATCAGGTGCAATTTACATCAAGCGAGAAAGGTTGAATGAAATGCAACCTTTTATGGGTGGTGGCGATATGATTAAAGAGGTTCAAAAAGATTTAGTATCATACAATGTTTCGCCTCATAAATTTGAAGCTGGAACACCATCT
>NYTF01000011.1 GCA_002683355.1 Paracoccaceae bacterium
ATATGGCAGACCTTTCTCTGCTACGGCCATTCTAATAAATTTTTTTTCAGTTCTTAACCAAGGGTGTTTTTCTTCTTCCCAAACATCCATCGGACCACCCATAACCCAGAGCGCGTCATAGGAATCAATAAGAGGTAGTTTTTCGCCACGATCGAGCTCTATAGCATCCCACGTATGTCCATCTTCTTTTAAAAATTTCCTGAAGGAGCCTGGGTGTTCGTCCTCAGCATGCTGTAACACCAAAATATGCATAAAAACTAACCTTAAAGTTAAACAATCAAATTCAGACAGAAAATTATTATACTGTTAAGTAAGAAAAGCCCAATCTTTTTCTTTACACAGAAAGTTCTTAGTCTATGGTTTTATTTATAAAGATTCATATATATGAATCTTTATAAACCATAATAATGTGGCTAAGTTTTAAATTTTTCAAAACGCAAAGACCACACTTTAATAATTTGTCGTAAATGAGCGACATCTAATTACTCAAATCCATAGGGAGGATAATAGGGAATGGAACGACGTAAATTTTTAACAGGCGCCGCCATTGTAGGTACAGGAGCTGCTCTAGCTTCACCATCAATCGCACAAGGCGTAAAAACGATCACTATAGTATCAACCTGGCCTCGTGACTTTCCAGGGCTTGGAACATCTGCTCAACGTTTATGTGCTAGAATAGATGCTATTTCAGGTGGTGCCTTGAAAACAGAATATTTTGCAGCCGGTGAAAAAGTGGGCGCATTTGATAGCTTCGATGAAGTTGCAGCTGGAAATTCAGATGCTTACATTGCTGCTGAATACTATTGGGGAGGCAAGCACCCAGCATATAATTATTTCACCTCAGTACCATTTGGAATGACTACACCTGAATGGAATGCATGGATAAAATTTGCTGGTGGGCAAGAGTTATGGGATGAGCTTGCAGCAGGATTCAACCTAAAAGCTCTTTCATGTGGTGGAACAGGTGCACAATGTGGTGGATGGTTTAATAAAGAAATTAACTCACCTGATGACCTCCAGGGCTTAAAAATGCGTATTCCTGGTTTGGGTGGAACTGTAATGTCAAAACTTGGTGTGTCTACAGTATCCCTTCCAGGTGGTCAAATTTATGAAAACCTTGTTTCAGGTGCAGTGGATGCAACCGAGTGGGTAGGCCCTTACAATGATTACTTTATGAAATTTTATGAAGCTGCCAAATATTATTACACCGGAGGAATGCATGAGCCTGGTGGTGGACTTGGTTTCGGAATGAATTTAGATTTCTGGAATAACTGCACAGATCATGAGAAGGCAGTCATAACAGCAGCATGCATGGAAGAAAATGCTGCTCAGCCTGAAGAGGCCATGGCAAATAACGGAACTTATCTACAAAAGTTGGTAGATGAGCACGGAACTCAACTTCGTTCGTATAATGATGACGTTTGGGATGCATTTGGAGAAGCTTCAGCAGAGGTTTTTGAAGAAACGCGACAGCATTCTGAAATGGCTGCACGAGTTAATGACTCTTACATGTCCGCATTAAGAGACATTGGTGGTTTCAGAGCCATTGCTGAGATTGAGTTCTCTCAACAACGCAACCGAGTTCTCGGTTTAACTTAATCATCACAAGAATATATATAGGGGCAGCCTGATTGGCTGGCCCTATAATTTAATAAAACTTTTATTATTAAACGGACCCTACATCAAATGAACTTGTCATCAAAAACTCTCCAGCCTGAGATTGCTCCTAGACCCGCTATCTTAATTAGGTCATTAGGCTGGTGCAGTTTAGGTTTTTTACTTGCCTTTCTAATAAATAATGTTTTGACAGTAGGATTTAATTATCCTGGTACAATCGATTTCTTAAAAACACCAAGCCTGACAAACTTATTACAGCCATTTGTTTATGTGACGTTGTTTTTTTTAGCTGTGCTTTGGTCTATCAAAACGTCAAATACAACGCTTCGTAAAGACGCAAAAAAAATAACAGCAATTAATGCNTATATTATTAGAGGTTGTTTTTTCTCTGTTTTACTTATCGGTNTAATAGACGCGTCTATNGCATGGCTCCGAGTGGAAGGACTTTTAACGNCTCTTTTCAACGAAAGNACAGCTTCNGCNNTGTTAAGATCAGGGTTTATTGGNCCCAAAATACANCTTCCCCTGATANCATTGGGNTTTTTAATAGCAATTTTTTCTCGTACTTTAGGNTTTTTATGGCTTGCCTTAATGATTGTTGGCGNGGAGCTNTTAATTGTTATTTCTAGATTTGTCTTTTCNTACGAGCAAACATTAATGGGCGATTTGGTAAGATATTGGTATGCTGCACTTTTTCTTTTTGCATCAGCATATACCTTATTTGACGATGGCCATGTAAGAGTAGACGTTCTTTATTCAACTTTTAAAGAAAGAACAAAAGGTAAAGTTAATGCTTATGGTGTAATACTTTTGGGTATGACAACATCTATTACTATTTTTGTAATCTGTCTTTGGTCAAAACAAGCAATTGTAAATTCTCCAGTTATGAACTTTGAAGTTTCGCAAAATGGCACCGCCGGTATGTATATAAAATATCAAATGGCTGCATTTTTATTAATTTTCGCCATAACGATGCAAATCCAATTTGTAAGTTATCTTTTTGAAGCTGTGGCTGATCAAAGAGGCGAGCCTGAAAAACGAAAAATAAAACCTATTTCGCATTAAGGAATCTTTATGGAGCTCTTTTTTCTAGCTATCCTTGTGATAACCATGGCAACAGCTTTAGGCTCTGGGTTTCCTGTGGCCTTTGCGCTCCCTGGATCAGCTATAATCACCATAATTTTAGCTGGTGTTAGTGGTTACGTTTTTAGTGGAGATCCATCCACTTACTTCCATCAAGGTGGACCATTTCAGTGGATTTCATCAGGTGTAACAAATCTTCGTGGCGTTTATTGGGAAGTTGAAAGGGACACACTGATTGCTATCCCTCTTTTTATCTTCATGGGCATAATGTTGCAGAAGTCAAAAATAGCAGAAGATCTGCTAGTTACGATGGCCAACTTATTTGGTCCTGTACCTGGCGGTCTTGGAATTTCTGTAGTTTTTGTTGGTGCTTTACTTGCAGCTACCACTGGTATTGTAGGGGCGACAGTTGTAGCCATGGGCTTAATTTCATTACCAGCAATGTTAAGAAACAATTATTCACAATCACTTGCAACTGGAACAATTGCTGCTTCAGGCACATTAGGGCAAATAATTCCACCCTCGATAGTATTGATAATTTTAGCAGATCAACTTGGCTCTGCAGCTGATCAAGCAGGATCGGCCAGAACATCCTTATTTAAAGACGCAACTGGTGAAATTTCCATGCCAAGCGTATTTGGTGTTGGTTCTACAAGTGCTGGCGAAATGTTCTTAGGGGCACTTGTACCTGGGTTAATTCTTGTTGGTTTATATATGCTGTTTATTCTTTTTTATGCCCTTATAAGACCCAAAGTAGCTCCTGCTGTTCGATATGATGGAACTTTAGATATCAATTTTTGGATTAATGTTTTGCTGACATTNGTACCACCNCTTGGTTTGATATTCTTAGTCTTAGGATCGATAATNACAGGCATCGCAACTGTAAATCAAGCAGGCGCAATTGGTGCTGGTGGNGCATTAATAATGGCTGGGTATAGATTAACTGAAGGNCTAAAAGGTAGGTATTATCCAGCCATNCTCGCAATTGGATCTCTCATCATAATAGCATATTGTTTNTCAAATTTTAATATGAATATAAAAGCTATAATNGCTACGGGNNGTGATAAAACTGGGATATGGATAGGTCTTTTNGGATCACTAATGCTAGTACTTTCATTAATTTGGAGCGGTATGCGTGTTCTAAAGNTAAANAACACAATGCATGAAGTTATGCTTGAGACNGCAAAAACAACCTCTTTAGTTTTTATTATTCTTCTTGGTGCTGCTGTTCTAACAGCTGCGTTTCGCGCTTTTGGGGGTGAAGATTTAGTTCGCGATTTTCTTAATTCTATGCCAGGTGGTTTTTGGGCAAAGTTTATAATCGTTATGGCTGTTATATTTGTTTTGGGTTTTTTCTTAGATTTTATAGAAATAGCTGTTGTTGTTGTTCCAATTGTTGCACCAATTTTACTAGCAGATCCAGCGGCTAACATAACTGCTGTTTGGCTTGGTGTTATGATTGGCTTAAACATTCAAACATCATTTCTCACACCGCCCTTTGGCTTTGCACTATTTTACTTGCGAGGTGTGGCACCATTAAATGTTAAGACACTTTCAATTTATAAAGGTGTAGTAGCTTTCATTTGTTTGCAACTTATAGCATTAGCAATAGTTGGATATTATCCTCAAATGGTAAATTATCTTCCAAATAGAATGAGTTTTCTGTCCGCCACCTCACCACCCCCAAGAAATCCAAAATTACAAATTTGCTTAGAAGATTATGTTACGAGCACGATTGACAAAAACAAACAAGAGATTTCTGATGCAATTAACAATGCAAAGGCTATTGATCTTAGCTTTCTACCAATAAAAATTCAAAATAACTTAACTAGTGCATTTGACTCTGCTGAAGATGCTATAGCTTACTTAAATGATATAAAATTAACTTCGCAAATAGTAAGAACAAACTCATACGACTATAAGCCTAAATTACGAAAAGTACGTAAAATTGAAAGTGAGATTAGGTGGTATGAAAAAGAAACTAAGCTTCTAAAGAATTCTTTAAACTATTTAAAATCTGATGCTGATAAAATCGCAAGGCTACAAATAAAAGACCAAATTATTAAATATGAAATAGCAATTGAAGACTTAAGTTCGAAAATACCTAACAGCTGGGCAGGAACTTACAAATCTTTCAAAAAACTAACAAAAGAAGAGGCTAGTGCTCGGCGAATGTATAGAAAATCAGCTGACAAATCTTTTTCTACTGTTTTCGATTTTGTATCAGTACTAGATGTAAATAGTACTTTCTTTGATACAAACGACGAAATTAAAGCCTTAAAAGAACAAATTTTGAATGCAGAACTATTCCCAAAAGAGGCTGAGCTTTTTGCCAAAAACTTAAAAACCAAATTCTCAAAAATAACTGGTGCTAAAAAAATTAGCTCTGCTTTAAGAAAAGTACAAAAACAATTAAAGCCCAGTAAAATAAACATAGAAAAGGCTTTAATCGCCTATGAAAAAGTACTGTTTTTATATGATGAACAAAAATCATGGAGATTAAATGCTCATAAAACAATCCAACCAAGTTTGCTCACGTATTTAGATAGCATTTCCGAAACCTTAGGGTCTCGGCAAATGCCAAAGCTCTCCCGATCTCAAGCATTATATTTAGCGAAATGTAACTCTGGGCATAGAGACCTATCTCTGAATTTTTAAAACCATTAAAATCCTCTAAGTTAATGCTTTATTGATTATCTTGAATTACCTTAATATATACCAATAAAGGGGAGCTCAATTATGGCTAATAAATTGTACAAGTGTGACATCCCAGAAGACCTAGACTTAGGCCCAATTGTAGCAATTGATACAGAAACAATGGGTCTCAATCCAAATCGTGACAGATTATGCTTAGTGCAATTATCCTCTGGAGATGGCACTGCTCATATTGTTCAAATTAACAAAACCCAGGAAAGTGCTCCAAATTTATGTAAATTGTTAAGCAACCCAGCTGTACTTAAACTGTTCCACTTTGGGCGTTTTGACATTGCTGTTTTATTAAAAAGGTTCAATGTTTTGACCGCTCCTGTATACTGCACAAAAATAGCATCAAAATTAGTGCGTACATATACAGACAAGCACGGTCTAAAAAACTTAATAATGGAGCTATTAGAAAAAGACATCTCAAAACAGCAACAAAGCAGTAATTGGGGTGCAGAAAAGTTAAGCTCAGCCCAGATTAACTATGCGGCATCAGATGTTTTGTATTTACATAAAATCATGGAAGAGCTGAA
>NYTF01000012.1 GCA_002683355.1 Paracoccaceae bacterium
ATAGTGTCATCAACCGCGGACTGAAAAATGAAGGAACCTTGCCTGGAGGGCTGAACGTCAGGAGACGTTCTAAAAGTATTCATGAAAGTTTGATAAAAGAAAAAGGAAATAATTTACAAGCACCTCACATAATAAATGATTGGATTTCTCTATATGCAATGGCAGTGAACGAAGAAAATGCGAACGGTGGACAAATTGTTACGGCTCCAACGAATGGTGCAGCAGGTGTCATCCCAGCAACTTTAAGATATTATTTGGATTTTGTACCAGATGCAAAAAAATCCAAAATTCCAGAGTTCCTATTAACTTGTGCAGCAATTGGTGGAATTATTAAACACAATGCCTCAATCTCTGGGGCGGAATGTGGTTGTCAGGCAGAAGTTGGTTCAGCATCAGCTATGGCAGCAGCAGGATTATGCGCATTGTTAGGCGGTACTCCAGAACAAATAGAGAATGCAGCTGAAATTGCGTTAGAACATCATCTGGGAATGACCTGTGATCCTATAAAAGGATTAGTACAAGTGCCATGTATTGAAAGGAATGGTCTAGGGGCTATAAAAGCTATTTCTGCAGCATCTTTATCCTTAAGAGGCGACGGTAATCATGTGGTATCATTAGATAGTTGTATAGAGACAATGAGACAAACTGGAAAAGATATGGATATGAAATACAAAGAAACAGCCCTAGGTGGACTTGCTGTAAACGTACCAAATTGCTAAACTAATTCTTCATAATGCCTTTTTTGTAATCAAAGTGATTATTTATTAGGCAAAATTGATAAAAACAGACTAAAATACAAAAATTAAAACTAAATCAATTGAAAGAATTAAAATTCTCAACCACTCATGCTCGCGAGAGGAAAAGTTCATGAAAAAAATAGAGGCAATAATCAAGCCCTTCAAACTTGATGAAGTAAAAGAGGCGCTTCAAGAAATTGGAATTCAAGGCTTAAGTGTTATTGAGGTGAAGGGCTTTGGACGACAAAAAGGCCATACGGAACTTTATCGCGGCGCAGAGTATGTGGTAGACTTTCTACCAAAAGTTAAAATTGAAGTAGTTTTGTCAGACAACCAGCTTGATGAAGCAACCAATGCCATTATTGAAGCTGCAAAGACTGACAAAATAGGTGATGGCAAGATATTTGTATCAAATGTCGAGCAGGCAATAAGAATCCGAACTGGTGAAACTGGCGATGATGCACTTTAAAAAGTTTATAAATTAGGAGCGGTAATATGACAGAAAATGCAAACGTTATAAAAACAATTAAAGAAGAAAGTGTAGAATATGTTGATATTCGCTTTACTGACCCAAGAGGAAAGTTACAACACGTGACAGTTATGGCAGATCAAGTTGACGAAGACTTTCTTGAAGAAGGCTTTATGTTTGACGGGTCGTCTATTGCAGGCTGGAAATCCATAGACCAATCAGATATGAAATTAATGCCTGATAGTTCCTCTTTTTATATTGATCCTTTTTATGCCGAAAAAACTTTAGCCATTCATTGCTCTGTTGTCGAACCAGATACTGGCGAAGCATATGAAAGAGACCCCAGGGGAACAGCTCAAAAAGCAGAGGCCTACTTAATTTCATCTGGCATTGGAGATATCTCATATTTTGGGCCAGAAGCAGAGTTTTTTTTATTTGATGATGTAAAATTTTCTAATTCAATCAATAAGGTATCATATGAAGTTGACGCAGAAGATGCATCTTGGAATACAGATACAGAATTTGAAATGGGAAACATGGGGCATCGACCTAATGTCAAAGGAGGATATTTCCCTGTAAATCCTATAGACTCATCCCAAGATATCAGATCTGAAATGCTATCTACAATGAAACGAATGGGGATGAAGGTTGACAAGCATCATCATGAAGTTGCTTCGTGCCAGCATGAGCTTGGCTTAATTTTTGGAAGCTTGACGCACCAGGCAGATGAACTTCAGAAATATAAGTATGTAATTCATAACGTTGCCCATGCTTACGGAAAGTCAGCTACTTTCATGCCAAAACCGATTGCAGGAGATAATGGAACAGGCATGCATGTAAACATGTCCATCTGGAAAGACAAAAAACCTCTTTTTGCAGGTGATAAATATGCTGATTTATCACAAGATGCATTGTACTTTATAGGTGGGATACTTAAACACGCTAAGGCGTTAAACGCCTTTACTAACCCTGCAACTAACAGCTACAAAAGGTTAATTCCAGGGTTTGAAGCACCAGTCCTGAGAGCTTACTCAGCTAGAAACAGGTCAGGATGTGTCCGAATACCTTGGGCCGAATCTCCCAAAGCAAAAAGAGTAGAAGCGAGATTTCCAGATCCAGCCGCTAACCCATATTTATGCTTTGCTGCTCTATTAATGGCTGGACTTGATGGAATACAAAATAAAATTGATCCAGGAGAAGCCGCAGATAAAGATCTTTATGATCTGCCCCCAGAAGAACTGACGGGCATACCGACTGTTTGCGGTAGTTTAAGAGAAGCTCTTGATGAACTTCAGGCCGATATGGATTTCCTTTTAGCTGGTGATGTATTTACTAAATCCCAGATCGATGGATATATCGAACTAAAAATGGAAGAAGTCATAACTTATGAGCATACTCCACACCCCGTTGAGTTTGGAATGTATTACAGCTGCTAAGACAAGAAAGCTCGCTGAGCACTATTCAGCGGGCATTTCGCCATCAAATAGGTAAGATTTGCAAAAATTTGATGTTTTTTGGACATTTTAAGTTATTATTGCGACAATTAAACCACTGCCTTTACGTCTTAATAATCGTAAATGGGTTGACCAGAGCGTTAAAATGTCGCTAAATAGCCTATGGTTATCGGGCAAATTAATTCCGATCGTCTTTAAGATAGAAAAAAGCTGCATAAGAGGGAGAAATCTATGCAAAAATCAATTTTAAGCGCTGCAATTGTTGCTGGCGCACTAGCCATATCATCTGGAGCCAATGCTTCAGACTGTGGCGACATAAGTATGGCCGATATGAATTGGCCTTCAGCCACTTTGATGGCTAACGTTGATAAGATTATTTTAGAAGCAGGTTACGGTTGTGAGATTGACATGGTTGTTGGTGCTACCACTGTAACATTTGCGTCAATGAATGAAAAAGGCCAACCAGATGTTGCNGCTGAACTTTGGATTAATGCTGTTCGTGAGCCTCTATTTGCTGCTATGGACGAAGGAAGATTACATTCAGCTAGAGAGATGCCTATCACCGATTTGGGTGAAGGTTGGTGGTTACCACCATACACGAAAGAAGCGCATCCAGAACTTAAAACAGTGTTAGATATTCTAGAGCGTCCAGATCTATTTCCTGACAAGGAAGATCCATCAAGAGGTGCTTTCATCGGATGCCCNGCTGGCTGGGGATGCCAACTGTCCAACCAAAACCTTTTCATTGCATTTGAAATGGAAGCTAAAGGTTGGAATTTAATTGACCCNGGATCTCAAGCAGGTTTAGACGGNTCTATTGTGAAAGCTAATGAGCGCGGTGAAAACTGGTTTGGTTACTATTGGGCACCAACATCAATGATTGGAAAATACAACCTTCAACTGATGCCATTTGGTGTGCCTTTTGCAGGAGCCGAAAATTGGGATGGCTGTATAGCTAAGGGGCCAGAGGCATGTTCTGATCCAAAGCCTTCAGCTTGGACTAAGTCAGAGGTGCATACTGTAGTAACAGATCGCTTCAAAAATGTAGCAGGACCAGCAATGGACTACTTTGCGAATAGAATTTGGCCAGGTGGTGTAATGGGAAGCATGCTTGTGTTCATGGAAACAGAGCAAGCAGACGGACCAGACGCTGCAGCACACTTCATGGAAGCACATGAAGATCTTTGGATGCAATGGGTTCCAGCCGATGTTGCTGCTAAAGTAAAAGCGGCACTGTAAGTAAAAAAACTATCAGTTGCCCTTCTACAGANATGTAGTTGGGCAACTTTTAACATGAGGGTAAATGCAATGAGTTTCTTTTCCAAATTTCCTGCGATGGCAAAAAGTGATCTACGCGACTTTAAAAAAGGTATCGATGGAGCTTACAAGGATTTCTCCAGGGAATATGGAGAAGCAATTGAGACATTTTTTGATCCCCTTTATTATTTCTTAACCTGGTTTGAGAAACTTTTAAATGCCACGCCATGGCCAATAATAATACTTATTGTCGGCGGGTTGGCATATCTAGGCTCGCGCAGTTGGAAACTAGCAGTTGGAGCTATGATTTCATTTTTGCTTATTGGGTATTTAGGAATGTGGAAAAATACAATGTCCACTGTGGCTTTAATATCCGTAGCCACTCTGCTTTGCATTGTTATAGGAATACCTTTGGGNNTTTGGATGTCCCGATCAGATCGTGTTCAAAAACTAATCACTCCAATACTTGATATAATGCAGACTATTCCGATATTCGTCTATCTTTTACCCGTGGTCATGCTTCTTGGTATTGGCAAGGTGCCTGGCCTAATAGCAGTGTGCGTATACGCGATGCCGCCGATTATAAGATTGACAAATTTGGGCTTGCGNTTGGTTAACAAAGATATCCTTGAAGCAGCAGATGCTTTTGGGTCTAATTACAGACAAAGACTAATAAATGTNCAATTTCCATTAGCATTACCCAACATTTTTGCTGGCGTAAATCAGACAATAATGATGGCATTAGCCATGGTTGTTATAGCATCTATGATCGGTGTTAAGGGCCTGGGAATGCCAGTACTTCAATCAATNCAAAATCAGTATCTTGCTCTTGGATTAATGAATGGTTTGGCAATCGTTGCTTTGGCAATTATATTTGATCGTGTAAGTCAACAATATGGTAAGAGATTACAGCGTCATCGCGAAGGAGGCCATGATGCCTGATATCAAAATACAGATAAAAAACCTTTATAAAATTTTCGGATCAAACGATAAGAAAATGATAAGTCACGTTGAAGGAGGTATGGGTAAACCAGAATTATTAGAACAACATGGTCATGTTTTAGCATTGAAAGATGTTAATATTGACGTGCCAGCTAAAGGTGTCCAAGTCATCATGGGTTTATCTGGATCCGGAAAATCAACATTGATTAGACACATAAATAGATTAATTGAACCGACCTCTGGAGAAATGCTAGTCGATGGAAATGATGTTTTGTCNATGTCTGACGCAGATCTAGAGCACTTTCGCAGATTTCAAGCATCAATGGTATTCCAAAATTTTGCCCTGTTTCCACATAAAACTATTTTGGAAAATGGAATGTATGGGCTTAAAGTTCAGGGGCAGAAAGATGATCAAGCAAGGCCAAAAGCTCAAAAATGGCTTGATAGAGTTGGCCTTTCTGGCTTCGAAAATCATTACCCTGCTCAGTTATCTGGCGGAATGCAACAGAGGGTTGGACTAGCCCGTGCGCTTTCTACCGATGCAGATATACTTCTAATGGATGAAGCATTTTCAGCGCTAGACCCGCTTATTCGNACGGATATGCAAGATGTATTATTAGATTTACAAAAAGAACTACACAAAACAGTGATTTTTATTACTCATGACTTGGATGAAGCCCTTAGGATTGGTGATAATATTGCCATTTTAAGAGACGGAGAAGTTGTTCAACAAGGCGACCCTCAGGATATTATATTAAATCCAGCGGATGAATATGTATCAGATTTTATTCAAGATATTAATCGTCCAAGAGTTCTACAAATTGGATCAATAGCAGATCCAAAAAGCAAATCAAAGGGACCATCGATGGAGGCTGAGACAGTCGTAGAAGATGCCCTGCAAGAAGTAATTGCAGCAAAAGCAGACGGAGTAACCGTTNTAAAAGATGGAAAGAATATAGGCGCAGCAAGCCTAGAACAACTCATTCACGCTATTGCCAGGCCATCAGGTGACAAAAAAGGCATTGAGAGTTATAGATAGTTTTTAGCTTTCAACTCCATATGCAGACATAAGATCTTCAAACTTCAATTNTTCTTGTTGTTGATTAGTAAGACTTTCGACTGGTACAATAGTATTGTGAATACAAAAAATAACTGCTTTTGTAANAGGTAATCTTATCAATGATTGGAATTCAGATCTTAACCACAATTTGCTTACCTTTGATACTTTTCGTCTCGCACTCATTGTTCTCGGCTGATGCAAATTAGGATCAGAATAAATAAGAGTGTTCACCCGATACATTGGTTGACCCACTCTAATAGCATCAAATAGCCTTTGTACTCTTTTTGCAATTTGATCATTGTAACTTGGCACCGGCTCATGAATTTTAATTAGTGGCTTTCCTATTTTCTCATCTAAAGACCAACTAGACGGAAAACATAAGCATGCCGCCGATAATACATGTTCATCTCCATCCTCTTCCATTATGCAGAGATCATGTTGTGTTAAACGACCAGCTTCAATCAAAGGATGATCTTGACCAAGACTTATCTCAACTTGGTCTGGACGAATTATTCCCTTACTTGATTTTCTATACCCATAAGTCAGAAGATGATTGGACATTACTTCCAAAAGCTCAGCACAAGCTGCTTCAGATCCCGCTATAGNTCTGAACACCTGCTCNCTTTTGCACGATACAAGATAATCACGATATGCCATTTGCTTTTCAAACACATCATCTGAAAAAAGCCAATCACTGAGCTTTAATGGGTTTACACCAGGTAACCTTGACAGTTTTGGGTCCATCCANGCTGCGATCTTAATGTCTTTTTGACAAATTTCAGTAAATTCTTTCATAATCTTCTCATTAAAAACGACACAAATTGACGTATTCAGAATTGCTTATATATTTATTCCGAAGAATAGTGATTTAAAGCAAAAAGTGAAGCACAATGAATAAGACATTTTCAGAATTTAGAAAAATTGACCCTTCTAAAGGTCGTTATTTGCCTGATGGAACCCTTAATGACAACGATAGAGTTGAAATTGGACCAACTCAACTNGCTTTCAGTGAGTGGGAAAAGGCTAATTTGACTCTCCCAAACTTAACTAAGATGAGAGAGTACAGACATAAACGATTAACCGATCATATTGTCGCTAGAGATTTAGCAGGGTTATTAATGTTTGACCCTCTAAATATAAGATATGCAACTGATACGACAAATATGCAATTATGGAATACACATAATCCGTTCAGGGCAGTATTGCTATGCGCCAATGGTTATATGGTCATATGGGATTATAAAAATGCACCATTTTTGGCTGATCATAACCCCTTGGTTAAAGAAAGCCGCTCTGGTGCTTCAATGTTTTATTTTTCAGGTGGAGATAAAATCAGTGAGGACGCTNCANATTTTGTAAATGAAGTAAAAGACTTNATTTCATGCCATTCAGGTTCAAATCGTAGGCTAGCAGTTGATAAGATCATGGTTAAAGGTTTGCGGGCTTTAGAAGCTGCTGGGTTTGAAATTCATGAAGGTGAAGAAGTCACTGAAAAATCACGCGTTATAAAAGGGCCAGACGAAATTTTAGCAATGCGTTGTGCAAGTCATGCTTGCGAGTCTGCTGTTTTNAACATGGAAAACTTTACTCGATCCGAAGTTCCAAANGGAAAATGTTCTGAAGATGACATTTGGGCCATTTTACATTCAGAAAATATTAAACGTGGTGGAGAATGGATAGAGACAAGACTTCTNGCGTCAGGTCCAAGAACAAACCCATGGTTTCAAGAATGTGGGCCAAGAATAGTGCAAAATAATGAAATTGTGGCGTTTGATACTGATTTAATTGGCTCNTATGGGATATGTGTTGATATAAGTAGGACATGGTGGGTTGGCGATAAAAAGCCGGAGCANAATATGATAGACGCAATGAAGCATGGAATTGAACATATTGATACTAATATGCAGTTACTAGCGCCAGGCGTTAGCTTCAATGATCTAACATTTAAAGGGCATCATTTAGATGATCAATACCAGAAACTTAAGTATGGTTGCAAAATGCATGGTGTTGGTCTCTGCGATGAATGGCCATTAATTGCCTATCCAGACCAATTTGTTGAGGGAGCATTTGATTACTGCTTACAGCCAGGTATGGTTCTTTGTGTAGAGGCTCTTGTATCTCCTGAAGACGGTGATTTTTCAATTAAATTGGAAGATCAAGTTTTGATAACAGAAAATGGATTTGAAAACCTTACAAATTATCCTTTTGATCCTGCCTTAAGNANCCAATAAAGTTTAATTGTAGTCTTTTCGTAAAATTTTGATNTATCTAATACTTAAAAACGTACTTGCTAAAGTAAGCCCAATCACCAAGCCAAACCAAATCCCATTACTATTCCAGTNAAAGACAAAACCAAATACATAACTACAGGGAATTCCAACACCCCAATAGCAAATAGTTGTTATGAACATTGGTATTTTNGTATCTTTCAAGCCTCTTAATAAACCCAAGACAACGACCTGTAATCCATCCGTTATCTGAAATAAGGCAGCGATTGCTAANAAGGGAATACCTATGAGAATTATTGCAGGGGTATCAATGTGTGTTGGTGATAAAAATAGCATTAATAATGGCTTTGGTATAATTAAGAATAAAAGTGCAACTGCTAGAACAGCAATTAATGTCAACAAAATCACTGCTATAGAAGCAAGTCTCAGACCAGAATAATCTAACCTTCCAATAGCTCTACCAACCCTAACCGTTCCAGCATTTGCTAAACCAAGATAAATCATAAAAGTTATACCCGAAATTTGAATCGCAATNCCATGTGCTGCGAGAGCACTTGTTCCAAGCCAGCCCATCATAACAGCTGTTGCAGAAAACAAACCGCTCTCTGCCAGCATGGTTATCCCAATAGGTAATCCTAATACAAAAACTTCTTTAAAGGCCCCAATATCTANACGCCAAATATTAATAAAGATTGCATACGAAGAATATTCACTTTTAAACAAACAATAATAAATCAAAATAACCATCGAAAGAATTGTTGTTAGAAGAGTAGCAATAGCTGCCCCAGCTAAACCCAATTCTGGACATCCNAANTTCCCAAATATTAAAGCATAATTTAAAAAAATATTAGCTAAACCACCAACAACCAAAGANACCAGCACAACTTTTGGTCGCTCCAAAGCGGAAAAAAAACTTTTCAATGCCATTATAAATAATCCAGGTATGATACTCCAACCAGCAATACGTAAATATGCTTGTGCACTTTTTGCTAAGTTTTCATCTTGTCCTAACATCAGAAATAAATTTTCTGAAAATAATAAAATTGGAATAAAAAGTATGGAATAGATAACAGAAATCCATAAACCCATCCTAACACTTCGCCGTACACTGGTTTTGTTGTTAACNGCTGCAGCGCTAGCAACCATTGGCATTACAGCTATAGCAAAGCCAGAACCAACAATAAGGATAATAAAAAATAATGAATGAGCTAAAACAGACGCAGCTAATTCATCAACTCCATACCANCCAAGCATAACTGTATCCGTTAAATTTGGAACCATTTGCATTAAATGACTACCAATTAATGGAAGGCCAAGGCTTAAAGTTGCCCTAAAATGNGGCTTGTAGGAATTGCTAATATCANTTGGCATAACTTGCCATAGTAAACTAATGCAATGTAAACAAGTCTTAGTTTGCGGTTTGCCAAATCACCTTAATCGAAATAATACAACTTAATGGCCAATCAGTTTATTGAAATAAATAATAACAAATATTTTGTTCGCACTTGGGGAAATCCTAAAAAGCCAAAAATATTATTATTGCATGGATTTCCAGAATATTCAGGATCATGGAAACCCTTGGCAAAATCTCTCCAAAATTCATATTATCTAATAGCACCAGATCAGCGAGGTTTTGGTTTAAGCTGGTCTCCCAAAAAACAGGAATATTATAAAACTTCTTCAATTATTAAAGATCTTAAATCTTTAATAAATCATTTTGATGAAGATATGATCGTTCTTGGACATGATTGGGGAGCCGCAACCGCCTATGCACTCGCATTCGCTACCCCCTCAATTNTAAAGAAGCTNATAATTCTTAATGGAGTTCACCCAATAATCTTTCAAAGGGCCATACTTTCNGGAGGAAAACAAACAAAAGCCTCGCAGTATATAAATTACCTTCGCNAAGATAAAATAGAAGATGAATTAAAAAAAGATAATTTTAAAAAATTAATTCAACTATTTTCAGCAAATATGGATACTTCTTGGCTGCAGGGCAAAACTAAGGATGAATATNTTAAAGAATGGAGCCGCCAAGATAAATTAAAAACGATGCTCAACTGGTATAGAGCATCTCCTATAGTTATTCCAAATAACAGGCTTTCAAAGTATAACGCCCACATGAAAGACGAGGAACTCCAAGTCAATTGTCCACATCTCTTAATTTGGGGAAAAAAAGATTCAGCACTTTTACAAGAAAGTTATAGGGGTTTAGAAAATTACTGTAATGATTTAGAAATTGTTACATTAGATGATGCAGATCATTGGCTTCATCACCAGAAACCCGAAGAGATATCACAAATCATAAAAAGTTGGTTGATAAAAAAAACTATTAAGAACGACTAAGCATTGCTCATCAGAACAGGATCTGATTAATAAGAATAAAACCACGAGCGGTATATGGAAAAAGACCTTTTATCTATAAACAAAACTGATACTTACAATGCTTNCTCAATAGAGATCTTGGAAGGATTAGAACCAGTNCGTAAACGCCCAGGTATGTATATTGGAGGAACTGATGAAAGAGCTTTGCATCATTTAGTTGCTGAAATTCTTGATAACTCAATGGATGAAGCTGTCGCAGGGCATGCTACTAGGATCGAAATAGAGTTAGCCAATGACAACTCGATAGCTNTAAAAGATAATGGGAGAGGAATTCCAATTGATCCGCACCCTAAATTTCCNAAAAAATCAGCGCTAGAAGTTATTCTTTGCACTTTACATTCGGGTGGGAAATTCAGTGATAAAGCATACCAAACATCAGGGGGCTTACATGGGGTTGGAGCATCAGTCGTAAATGCTTTATCTGACTCGTTGAAAGTTGAAGTATCAAAAAATAAACAGATTTATGAGCAGAGTTTTTCACGAGGCATACCNCTTGGACCAGTAACAAAAATTGGGGAAACAAATAATAAAAGAGGAACAATCATTAAATTCCATCCAGATCCTGAAATTTTTGGAAACCATAAATTTAAACCAAAACGTTTAATCTCAATGGCCAGATCAAAAGCATATTTGTTCAGTGGCGTTGAGATAAAATGGAAAACAGAAATAGATGATGGAGAAACACCTTTACAGGCTACATTCCACTTTCCAGGCGGTTTATCAGATTATCTCAATGAACGTTTGGGGACCTCTTCTACCTATGCAGACATACCATTTCATGGAAAAGTTAAATTTTCTGAAAAATTTAACTCAAATAAAGTCGGTTCAGTTGAATGGGCGATAAACTGGACACCCTCTCAAGATGGATTCATTCAATCGTACTGCAATACAGTACCCACACCAGAGGGAGGGACACACGAAGCAGGCTTCTGGGCAGCAATTTTAAAAGGTATTCGTGCTTATGGCGAATTAGTAAATAATAAGAAGACTCAAAACATTGTAAAAGATGATATCACAAATGGCGGTTGTGCTTTAGTCAGTTGTTTTATTAGTGAACCAGAATTTGTTGGACAAACAAAAGACCGACTTGCGACTGTCGAGGCTACAAAATTAGTCGAAAATTCAATTCGAGACCACTTCGATAACTGGCTCGCATCTGATAACAAAGCAGCTGGCGCTATTTTAGACTATCTAATTTTAAGGTCAGAGGAACGTTTAAGAAGACGCCAAGAAAAAGAAACCGCCCGAAAGTCCGCTACCAAGAAAATGAGACTTCCCGGCAAACTAGTTGATTGCTCCTCATCAAAAAGAGATGATACTGAATTGTTTATTGTAGAGGGCGATAGCGCTGGTGGCTCTGCCAAAATGGCTAGAGACCGAAAAACACAAGCATTGTTACCATTAAGAGGGAAAATCCTCAATGTGTTAGGCGCAGCATCTGCAAAAATTGGTACGAACAACGAGATTAACGATCTTTGTCAAGCTCTAGGGGTTGGGATGGGATCAAAGTTCAATATTGATGATTTAAGGTACGAGAAAATTATTATTATGACTGATGCTGATGTTGACGGGGCTCATATTGCGAGCCTTCTTATGACATTTTTCTTCACTCAAATGCGACCACTTATCGACAAAGGGCATCTTTTTTTAGCCTGTCCGCCACTCTTTAGGCTCACTCAGGGTGCAAAAAGAATATATTGCATTGATGAAGGTGAAAAAAACCAGCACATTGAGAACGGTTTGGGAGGTAGTGGCAAAATCGACGTTTCAAGATTTAAAGGCTTGGGCGAAATGGATGCTAAGGACTTGAAAGAGACAACCATGGATATAGCAACAAGGAAATTGATTAGAGTTCAAATAGATGACCAAGAGCCTGGTGAAACAGGCAACTTAGTTGAACAGCTCATGGGAAAAAGACCTGAAGCAAGGTTCGAATACATACAAGAAAATGCCCGGTTTGTGGAGGAGCTAGATATCTAACTTAACTCAAGCACTCTAGCCCATGTTAAACTATCTATTTCAACTTTATCAGGAATAGTTAAATTAGATCCAGGCAATCGAGTGCCATCTTCTTCATCAATTACAAGTTGTAATCGCTTAATTCTATCCCAAAACTCACCATCTGTAAAAATAGACGGATCAATCAAGACATACGATTGACCTAAATCATGAGGCAAGCCGTTTTTTTCTTTCAATCCTTTAACATCTANAGAGTTGACTGAACCTGTTAGTGCAGCTGCCATTACTTCAACCATAAGACCAAACCCCCACCCTTTGTGTCCACCAGTTGATATTAACGAACCCTGTAAAGCAGCAGTGGGATCTGTTGTTGGAATACCCATTGAATCGACTGCCCAACCCAAGGGTATAGTNTCTCCAGCTGCCTTTGCTTTTGTGATTTTACCCAGTGCAACTGCACTTGTTGATTGATCAAATTGAAACAACACNCCACCCNCTCTTTTTGGCACAGACATCGCAATCGGATTTGTACCTAGGATTGGATTCTTACCACCTGGAGCGGCAACTATCGCTGAAGCATTTGCAAATCCTATTCCAATAAATCCATTTTCAGCGATTTGCTTAGTGAAGTATCCAAGTGACGTGCAGGTATGGGCATGTGCAATACCCAANAGGGCGATCCCATTATTTCTCACTTTTTCAATACTCTTAGCCAAACCANGACTAAATGCCGCTTGAGCAAATCCAAACTTCGCATCTACCAAAACTGATCCAGGNCTTGGTTCATAAATACGTGGAACAGCTTTTCCATCAACTCGTCCAGAAACAAGTTGCAAGCAATAACTTTCCAAATAATACAGCCCACAAATAATATTTTTTGTAGCCTCTGCTAATCGGACAGCTTTTCCNACTTCAGCTGCTATCCANGTTTCCGCACCATGTTTGATTAGCGCTTGAACAGTTTTATTTTCAATTTCGTCAAGACTTACTGTAATTTTTTCCATATTTTAAACTTATCCCCATATTTATTATTTAAATAATTCATTCCTGTTTTTCTGAAATCTCTTCAAGATATAACCATTCCTCTTCGAAAGAAGTTAATCTTTTTTGTAGAATATCAAGTGCTTCCGTAAACTTTAAAAATTTTATAGTATTATCACTATATAAATTCGCATCAGATAAAANGTGTTCGACTTCCTCAATTTTTTTACTTAATTTTACAATCTCATCAGGGAGCTCTTTTAGCCTGTGGGCTTGTGTGAAACTTAGATTATTTTTTTGAGTTTTTTTGAACAAATCTTGNTTTTGCTTTTGTTTCTTGATCAAANCTGTCTGTTNAACATTTTTAACATCATTTTCTTTAAAAAAATAATCNGACCAACCNCCATTATAGTGCTCGACACAACCGCTTCCANTCATAACTAATGTTTTAGTGGCAATCCTATTAATAAAATCCCTATCNTGGCTGACTAATAAAACTGTTCCTGAATAATCAGCCAGAACCTCTTGTAATAAATCTAAAGTTTCTAAGTCAAAATCATTTGTTGGTTCATCTAAAATTAACAANTTGCTNGTTTTNGATAATATTTTAGCTAAAACTAGGCGAGCCTTCTCACCACCTGATAAAGATCGGACAGGCATTCGCGCTTGTGTTTCTAAAAATAGAAAATCTTTAAGATATCCCACAACATGACGCGGATTACCTCTTACCATAATCGTATCAGAAGAGCCCGATATGCCCAAGTCAGGATCAGTTGTTAAATTTTCCCAAAGGGATAAATCTTGGTTTAGAACATCTCTATTCTGATCAAATATTGTCTGATGTAAATCAGTTCCTAGAACAACCTTTCCAGAATCAGGCTTTAACTTACCAATCAATAAATTAATCAATGTTGATTTCCCAACGCCATTCCTCCCAACGATTGCTACCCTTTCACCTCTAACAATCTTTATTGAAAATTTTTGGATTATTGGTTTGTTATCATAAAACTTTGAAATCTCTCTTGCATCAATTACTTTATGTCCAGAGATAACACTTGAATCAATCTCAACATTAGCTATGCCTTGCCTTTTAATATTACCCATTTTCTTGTCTCTTAGGGCGTCTAAAGCTCTCATCCGGCCCATGTTTCTTTTTCTCCGACCAGATATTCCCTCAATAGACCAGCGTGTCTCTGCTTTTATTTTTCTGTCTAATTTGTGCCGCTCATTATCTTCGTCCAACCAAGTTTTATCTCGCCAATCTTCAAATTTTAAAAAACCGAGCTCTCGACGCCTGACAATAGCCCGATCGATCCAAAAAGTTTGTTTTGTAAGTTTATTTAAAAAAGCCCTATCATGACTAATAACTAAGTAAGCATAATTAGTTTGGACTAATTTTTGCTCGAGCCACAATATGCCGTCGATGTCTAAATGGTTAGTAGGCTCATCCAACAACAACAAGTCAGGCTCTTCAGCAAATAACTTTACGATTGCTGCTCTTCTTCGTTCTCCACCTGATGAAGAGGAACACTCTTTGTCCAAACTTAACTTAATACTTTCTGCTATCCTTTCAGATTTATAATAATCTTTTGGATTTAGATTAGAAATCGCAAAGTCACCCAAAGAGGCAAAGTTTGTAAAATCTGGATCTTGCTCCAAATATCCCACAGAAATCCCCTTGGAGAGAACACGTGAACCACTATCTACACTTACTAATCCTGCTAAAACTTTCATAAGAGTAGATTTTCCGGATCCATTTCGCCCAATGAGTGCCGCCCTGTCACCTGTTTTAATAAGCATATCTAAATTTACAAATAATGGATCGCCCCCATAAGTGAGTGCGATATCATTTAACTGCAGTAATGAATTTATAGCCATTTAAATCGGCTACAATGTACAATTAATGCGGTCAAGCATTACAAAAAAGGCAGTCTAGTTTCTGTTAGTTCAACCCAGAAAGAAGTCCCAAAAGGTATAGACTCGTCATTAAAATCATAATTTGGATGATGAAGAGATGCAGTATTTCCATTTCCAACTCTTATATACGCACCAGGTCGCTCCTCTAACATGTAGCTAAAATCTTCAGCCCCCATTACTTGAGATGCGTTATCATCAACGTTTTCATCTCCAGCCACATTTTTTGCTGCTTTAATCATATGACTCGTTTCTAGATCAGAGTTTATCATTACCGGATAGCCTCTATCATAATCCAACTCAACATTCGCACCAAATGCCAAACCAGTATTTTTAATGAGCTGAGTAATTTTGTCCTGTGCCATGTCTCTAACATCCTTAGACAGCGTCCTCACTGTCCCCTTAAGCTGAACTGTTTGAGGAATTACATTATAGGAGTCACTCTCTGTTCTAAAGCTTGTGACAGAGACAACCAATGATTTTAAAGGGTCTGTGTTTCTAGATGCAACAGATTGAAGCGCTATAAGGATGTGCGCACCAACTATTGTGGGATCTATCGTTTCTTGAGGCCTTGCTGCGTGACCACCTTTACCTTGAATATTTACAGTAAATTGATCGGCCGCCGCAAAAAAAGCACCCGAGCGAATATTAAATTGTCCAACAGGTAAACCGGGCGCATTATGCATCCCATAAACTTCACTGATATCAAAATCGGACATTAAGCCATCTTCACACATTTCTTTTGCTCCTGCGCCACCCTCTTCGGCAGGCTGAAAGATAACCACAACTTTTCCATCAAAATTTCTTGTTTCAGATAAATATTTCGCAGCGCCAAGAAGCATAGCAGTGTGACCATCATGTCCACATGCATGCATCATGCCATCTTTCTTAGAGCTATACTCAAGATTAGTTATTTCTTTAATTGGTAATGCATCCATGTCTGCTCTTAAACCAATTGTTTTTCTGTTTGAATTACTTCTCCCATGAATAACACCAACGACACCTGTTCTTCCAAGACCAGTTATCACTTGATCACATCCGAAGGAAGTCAGTTTTTCCTTTACAATTTTGGAAGTTCTATGCGTATCATAAAGTAGTTCTGGGTTCTCGTGAAAATCACGGCGCCATACCGTAATTTCCCCATGCATTTCAGAAATCCTATTTTTAATTGGCATAACAAAAATTCCTTTAAATCAGGTCTTCAATCAAGCGATCCAAGAAAGCCTCACCGGCTTGAAATTGTTGTATCGTAATAAATTCATTGGGTTGGTGAGCCTGTGAAATATCTCCTGGCCCACAAATTATTGAGGAATATCCTTCAGCTTGAAACTGACCAGCCTCTGTTCCATACGAAACAACATGCTGACCATTATCACCTGTCAATTTTCGTACTAAGGCTTCAGCTACACCATTCTCTTCTGGCTTTAAGCCAGGAACTCCATAACCAGCTTCCAATTCTATAAAACAGTCCGGGTTTATAGCTTTCATATTAGCTTCAATTTCCTTCACTTTCTTAGTATAAGCTGCCTCCCAATCCTTTGCATCTTCAGATGGAATACACCTAAAGCCCATCACAAAATTACAATCTTTAGCAGTTATATTATTTGCTGTTCCACCGTTGATTATCCCAACATGCACAGTCGTATAAGGTGGAATAAACATCAAAGTATCTTCAGCTTTTTCCTTTGCAGCATTTTTCAAATTCATCTCATTTGCCCATTCAATAATTTTAGCAGCCTCATGAATAGCACTGACACCAATATGCTGAAGTGAAGAATGCACTTCAAAACCTCGAACATGTGTTTTGATACCTAATCCACCTTTGTGACCTGACACAGCTTTCATCATTGATGGCTCTCCGATAATTGCTGCTGACGCCTTTGGCATTAATCTCGCCATTTCAGCAGCCATAAATGGCGCCCCGATGCATCCTACTTCTTCATCATAAGATAAGGCTATTTGGATTGGTCTCTTGATACCTTTTTCTAAGGCTTTAGGTATAGTTGCCAATGCAAGTGCATCAAACCCTTTCATATCGCATGTTCCACGCCCAAAGTACTTCCCATCTTTTTCAACAACCGAAAAAGGATCTGTATCCCACTCTTGGCCAACAACTGGAACTACATCAGTATGACCAGATAAAATAACACCTCCATCAACCATTGGACCAACATTTGCATATAAATTAGCTTTCGTTTTATCCTCATTATATACTCGAGTAGATTTTACCTGGTGATGATTTAAGTAGCTCTCCACCCAGGAAATTAATTCCAAATTACTTTCAGAGCTGACGGTTGGAAATGAAATTAATTTCTCCATAATTTCTCGTGCTGTTAAGTCAAATGACATACTTCTCTCCTAAAAAATATAAATTGTAGCTAACTCAAATTGCCAGAAAACCAAAATTAGTACCCACTATCAGTTATTAAAACAAAATGATCTTTAGAGACCTCTCGATATTCAGACGGTTCTGGCGAATAGCCATTTGGGTGAATTGGTGATGGTATTGGTTTAAAATTAAGATCTTTTTCATCTTTCCGCATTCGCGGATCTGCAATTGGAACAGCCTTCAAGAGTGCTTTGGTATATTCATGTTGAGGATTTTCAAAAACGGAGGTTCTTGAACCAATCTCGACGATTCTGCCTAAATACATAACGCCAACTCGATGACTTACTCTTTCAACAACAGCCATATCATGACTTATAAATAGGAAAGATAATCCAAGTTCTGATTGCAATTCCATCATGAGATTCAAGACTTGCGCCTGAACAGAAACATCTAACGCAGAAACAGCCTCATCTGCAATTATTAGTTTGGGATTTAACGCTAAGGCTCTTGCTATTGCTACTCTTTGTCTTTGACCTCCAGATAATTCGTGAGGAAATCTCCTCATAAAGGTTCTTGGTAACTCTACTCGATCAAAAAGCATTTCAATTCTTTTATTAATATCTTCACTGACCAATGTTTTATAGTTCCTTAGGGGCTCTGCGACCTGGTCAAATAATGGCATTTGTGGATTTAAGGAAGCAAAAGGATCTTGGAATATCATTTGGATATTTAACCGAACTTCCTGCATGGACTTCGGCGATAAATCGAGAATTTCTTTACCATCTAAATTAACTTTTCCTGCAATAGGTTCAACCAACCTTATCAATGCACGTCCAGCTGTAGATTTTCCACAACCTGACTCGCCAACAAGAGAAAGAGTTTGGCCTTTATTAATGGTAAAGGAAATATCCTCAACCGCGTGCACCTGCGCGATTGTTCTCCTAAAAAGACCACCTTTGACAGGAAAACGGGCTGTTAAGTTGCTTACTCTCAAGATTGGCTCATCAGAATCTTTAATAGGTATAATTTTATCATTTTCCGTACCAAGTAGGCGCATTGGTTCTGGATATTTTTTTCCCTTCATCTCTCCTAATTTTGGTACTGCCGCCAACAATGCCTTAGTATAGTCATGCTNAGGATTCTCAAAGATTTCTTCAACTTTTCCTTCTTCTACTTTATTNCCTCGGTACATAACTACAACTCGATCAGCCATCTGAGCCACGACAGCCATGTCATGCGTGATAAACATTACGGCGGTACCAGTTTCTCTCTTAAGGCGATCCATCAAAGCAAGAATTTCTGCTTGAATAGTTACGTCAAGAGCTGTTGTAGGNTCNTCCGCAATCAATAATCGTGGCTCNCATGCCATTGCCATCGCAATAACCAACCTTTGNCGCATCCCTCCNGAAAGCTCATGTGGATACTGCTTGAGTCTTTTCTCAGGTTCTGGCAAGCGGACTTGCTTTAAAATCTCNACTGCTTTTTCTCTAGCCGCAGATTTTGATAACTTCTTGTGAAATCTTAGACCCTCAGTTAATTGCCGCTCAACCGTTAGCACCGGATTTAAGGCAGTCATTGGCTCTTGAAAGATCATTCCAATTTCATTTCCACGAATGTTGCTCATTTCTTTTTGATCAGTTTCTCGCAAATTGATTGCACCACCCTGTTTGCGGTCAAAAATTAATTGNCCATCTGAAATCACTCCTCCACCAAATTCAACTAAACGCATTAGTGATAGTGANGAAACAGATTTTCCCGAACCAGACTCNCCTACAACGCAAACTGTTTCTCCAGGAAATATTTCAAAAGAAACATCCTCAACTCCTGTGACCGTGCCATCCTTTGTNTCAAATTGCACTTTAAGNTTCTTAACACTGGTTATTGGAGTTTTGGGATTNTCTAACATTTGCTTCCTCTTTGATTGAACTTTAATGCTACAGATAACTGCAACACTGTCAAATATTTAAATACTTAATATTNGAATAATTAGTAAANTNTTTTTTANAAATTTTTTATAGTGATTGGAGAGAATTTATACATTTTCTCTTGCAATTTAATTAAACTTCGTCCCTAAAGGAGTCTACCATATGTTTAGTGGTAAAGATCACAAGGATTAATGCAGAGTATACTGCACCATGAGGAAAATGAGCGAAACAACTAGGAGAAAATTATGAAATTAAAATCATTAGTTTTAGGAACGGCTGCCGCCCTCAGCGTTGCATCAATGGCAATTGCTGATAGAGGGTCGGATGGCCACGTTAATATTATTTATTGGCAAGCACCATCAATTCTAAATCCATACCTATCAGGTGGGACAAAAGACGTTGAAAGCTCATCAATGATAATTGAACCACTCGCACGTTACAACCAAGANGGNGAATTAACGCCATGGTTGGTAACAGAGATACCAACAGTAGCAAATGGTGGCGTTAGCGCTGACCTAATGTCTATTACTTGGAATATTACGCCAGGGATCAAGTGGTCTGACGGTTCTGCATTTACAGCCCATGACGTTGTGTTTTCTGGNGAATACTGCATGGACCCAGATGGTGGTTGTGCACAGTCTAATAAATTAGCTGATGTATCAAACATTGAAGCACTTGATGACCTAACTGTAAAAGTTTCTTTTTCAGTTGCGAAACCGTTTCCATANGGTCCTTTCGTTGGTGCTGAACAGCCAATAATTCAAAAAGCTCAATTTGCTGATTGTAAAGGTGCAAAAGCGCCAGAGTGTACTGCAGAAAACTTCGGCCCAATCGGTACTGGACCTTTTGTTGTAACAGACTTTAAAGCNAATGATGTTATCACAATGGAAGCAAATCCTCACTATAGAGACGCATCCAAACCAGCTTTTGCGAGTGTTACATTTAAAGGTGGCGGTGATGCAGCAGCAGCAGCTCGATCTGTTCTTGAAACAGGAGAATTCGACTACGCATGGAACTTACAAATCGATCCAACTATTCTGTCACAAATGGCAGAAGGTGGTAAAGGTGAAGTAATTTCAAGCTTTGGTACTGCTGTTGAGCGACTAATGGTTAACCTTTCTAACCCAGATGCTGCNTTAGGTGATAAAAGATCCACTCTTGAAGGTGGTCCTCACCCATTCTTGACAGACGCATCTGTGCGAAGAGCACTTAGTGTTGCAATCGATAGAAACCTTCTTGCTGAAGTTGGTTACGGTGCAGCGGGTAAAGCGACTTGTAATGTGGTTCCAGGCCCAGCAATGTATGTGTCAACAGCAAATGATGAGTGTCTAGTTCAAGATATAGCAAAAGCTAACAANATTCTTGAAGCNGCAGGATGGCAAAGNGGCTCAGACGGTGTNAGANCAAAAGANGGTGTTAGATTGTCTATTCTTTATCAAACATCTACTAACGCTGTTCGTCAGGACACCCAAGCATTGGTTAAACAGTGGTGGTCAGAAATCGGTGTAGAAACAGAGCTGAAAAACATTAGTGCATCTGTTTTCTTTGGCGGAGACCAATCTTCTCCAGATACATACCAAAAGCACTTCTCTGATATCGAAATGTACACAAACTTGTTTAGCGGNACTGATCCAGAAGCCTATATGGGAAGCTGGGTTTGTTCAGAGATGCCNATGCCATCAAATAACTGGATGGGTAACAATATGCCCCGTTATTGTAATGCAGACTATGATGCAATGGCTGCCGAACTTGCTACTACAGCCGCTATAGAAGATCGTGCTCGTATAGTAATGGCGATGAATGATATGTTGATGCAAGAAGGCGCAATGATACCACTTATTCACCGCGGAAGAGTATCTGCACACTCAAATAAATTGGGCGGAGTGGTCCAAAATACTTGGGACAGTGAACTTTGGAACGTTGCCGATTGGTATCGTAACTAAAATTATCATTTTGCTACCCTGGAAATTAAACCAGGGTAGCAAATCTAATCTTTTTAAACTGCTAAATTGAGAAACTGCCATGTTGAAGTACACAATCAGAAGATTGATTTTCACCATTCCGGTTCTTCTATTTATAAGTTTGGTGATTTTTCTTTTACTTGACTTAGCTCCAAGTGATCCCACNGGNAATCTTCCAATGACAGTGCCCCCCGAGGTCAGAGAACAAATACGCTTAGCACTGGGCTTGGGTGAGCCAATGTACTGGCGCTACTTGATGTGGTGTAATCAATTTTTCATTATNGAACCATTAAACATAATTGAACAAGCATGGGGTTTGTGTTGGGGCGAATGTGGGACCCGAACCCGTGTAATGAGCTGGGCTACAAGATCACCTGTGGTTGATCTGATTATAGAGCGGACCCCTCAAACACTCTGGGTTGTTGGTATGTCTTATGTGGTTGGAATAATAATAGCCATTCCGATCGGCGTTATATCAGCATACCGACAATATAGCTGGTTTGATCAGACCGGAACATTTATTGCTATGGTTGGTTTTTCTGTTCCTACATTTTTCACTGGTGTTTTATTAATAGTAATATTTTCCACTTTGGTACCTACTGACAGCATTTTTTGGTTGCCATCTATTTATGATACAACGCACAAAGTTACAGATTGGGATAGCTTTATATTCCAAATTAGACAGATACTAATGCCAGTATTTGTTTTGGCTTTATATAACGCGGCTCAAATAAGTCGCTTCATGAGAGCCTCGATGTTGGATAATTTAAGTCTCGATTATGTAAGAACGGCCAGAGCCAAAGGAATGAAAGAAAGAGTTGTATTACTCGTGCATGTGCTACGTAACTCTTTGATACCAGTAGTAACAGTATTAGCTTTAAATATTCCACATGTGTTTGGTGGCGCCATAATTACTGAGCAAGTATTTAAGGTAAATGGATTGGGTGCCCTCCTCATTTTAGGCATAGAAGGCGCAGACATTCCATTAGTACAAACACTTACATTTATTTTCGCAATTCTTATAGTACTTTTTAATCTTGTTGCTGACGTTCTATATGGCATATTAGACCCCAGGATAAGATATGACTAAAATTTTAAAAAAGAAACAAAATAGCCAGTGGTTGGATGTTTGGATGCAGTTTAAAACTCATCGAGGCGCCGTAATTGGAATGATTGTCTTTTCAATAATTTGCATTCTAGTCGCGTTTGGTCCCTGGTTCTGGACTCTGGACCCAAATTACATTGATATCCGAGCAAAAAATCAAGGGCCTAGTTTTTTGCATCCAATGGGGACTGATCAATTGGGCCGTGACACTTTTTCAAATCTTCTGGCTGGTGGTCGCGTTTCCCTTTTAGTTGGCGTAACAGCAATGGCGTTATCAGTTATATTTGGTACATTGGTGGGCGTCATATCCGGATTCTTTAGAAGACTCGATGGACCCTTAATGAGATTGACTGACTTGTTTTTAGCCTTACCTCTTCTCCCTTTGTTATTGGTTATGATCATGCTATTTCGTGATACATTGAGAGGATTGTTCGGACCCGAGACTGGGATATTTATCTTAATTGTGACAGCGATTGGATTAACAAGTTGGATGCCAATCGCTAGAATTGTAAGGGGCGATGTTCTCGCAGTAAAAGAGCGAGAATTTGTCTTAGCTGCAAGATCTTTAGGTACACATAATACTCAAATGATTACGCGTCATATTTTGCCGAATGTACTTAGCCCAATAATGGTTTCCGCTACCTTAAGTGTAGCCGCGGCCATAATTACCGAAAGCGCTTTGTCATTTTTAGGTTTAGGCTTTCCATCAGATTTTCCAACTTGGGGCAGACTTTTATATGACAGTACGAACTTTATGAAGTTAAGCCCAGAGCGCGTCATATATCCAGGCTTGGCAATTAGCTTAACGGTATTAAGTGTGAATTACATTGGTGATGGTTTGAGAGATGCATTAGATCCAAGAATACGAGGCCGCTAGTACCTTAAATGTTTCACTTTATAATCGTTAACAACTGATCAATAGAGGCTTTAGCATCACCATAAAACATACGGGTGTTCTCTTTAAAAAACAATGGATTTTCTATCCCAGAGTAACCTGTGCCTTGACCCCTTTTTGATACAAATACTTGTTTTGCTTTCCACACTTCCAAAACTGGCATTCCAGCGATTGGACTATTTGGATCTTCTTGAGCAGCTGGATTTACGATATCGTTTGAGCCAATCACAATTACTACATCCGTTTCAGGCAAATCATCATTGATTTCATCCATTTCTAAAACGATATCATAAGGCACTTTAGCCTCAGCCAAAAGCACATTCATATGCCCTGGCAATCTTCCAGCAACAGGATGAATTCCAAATCTTACTTTCGTCCCATTATCTATCAATCTTCTTGTTAATTCAGCAACTGCTTGCTGAGCCTGCGCAACAGCCATCCCATAACCAGGAACGATAACAACAGAATCTGCGTCTTCTAATGAAGTCGCCACACCAGCACCATCAATAGCTACTTGCTCTCCGTCGATTTCCATAGCTGGACCTGCACTATTCCCAAAGCCTCCTAGTATAACAGAGAGGAAATGGCGGTTCATCGCCTTACACATTATATACGACAAAATTGCCCCTGAAGACCCTACAAGTGCACCTGTTACAATTAACAGATCGTTACCTAACAAAAATCCAGTAGCTGCAGCTGCCCACCCAGAATAACTATTAAGCATTGAAACAACTACGGGCATATCAGCGCCACCAATTGCTGCTACTAAATGAGCACCTACCACTAATGCAATGAAAAGCATTACATATAAAGTCCAAAGCTCGGATGTATTGATGTACATAAATAATAATATTAAACTAAAGACCACAGCAGCGGCATTTAAAATATGGCGACCAGGTAAAATTAAAGCCTTTCCATCAATTCGCCCAGCTAATTTTGCGTACGCAACAATTGAGCCAGTAAAAGTGATTGCTCCAATAAAGACTCCTAAAAATATTTCAACCTCATGAATTATCAGTTCCGCTTTCGTCAATCCATCATGAGAGCCCATTGCTGAATTTAAACCTATAAAAACTGCTGCAAGTCCAACAAAACTATGTAAAGCTGCTACTAATTGAGGCATTTCTGTCATCTCAACCCGTTCAGCTACTGTCTTACCAATGAGAGCTCCTATTACAAGAAGAGGAACCAAAATCACATAAGATAGTGTTGTAAACCCTGGCCCAAAAATTGTAGCAGTGACAGCAATCGCCATACCAAAAATTCCATACCAAACGGCTCGTTTCGCTTTTTCTTGGTTAGACAAACCACCCAAGGAAAGTATAAACAGTACAGACGCTGCAATATAAGATGCTGATAATATTCCTACGCTCATTATATCAACCTTCTAAGACTTTTGAAACATTTGGAGCATTCGTCTTGTAACCATAAATCCTCCAACAATATTTATGGTAGCAATTAGAACACTAATGGATGCCAATATGGTAATGATCAAGTTGCTCGACCCCATTTGCAAAAGAGCACCTAAAATAATAATTCCAGATATTGCATTTGTGACTGCCATTAATGGTGTATGCAAAGAATGACTTACATTCCAAATAACTTGAAAGCCCACAAAACAACTGAGACAAAATACAATAAAATGTTGCATGAAGCTACTTGGCGCATAAGCCCCAATCACAAGCATTAATATAGCGCCGCCTACTAAAGCATAAGTTTGTTGCTTCCCAGATTTGGCAAGTAATTCTGATTTTTCCTGATCTAGTTCGCTCTTTGATTTTTGAATTGGTTTTGCAGATTGAGCAGCAATTGCTTGAATCTTGGGTGGTGGGGGTGGAAACGTTATCTCACCGCCAAAGCAAACAGTGGCTCCTCGAATTACGTCATCCTCCATGTCATGATTAATTACTCCATCCTTTTCGGGTGTTAAATCAGAGATCATATGACGAATATTGGTCGAATAAAGCTCGGAGGATTGAGCAGCCATTCTGCTTGGAAAGTCTGTATATCCAATGATTGTGACACCATTCTCACTTAAGATTTTTTGATCAGGTACTGTCAATTCACAATTACCACCCCTTTCAGCGGCAAGATCAATCACTACAGAACCAGTACGCATTTCCAAAACCATATTTTCCAACCAAAGTTTTGGAGCTTCTCTTCCCGGTATTAATGCTGTCGTAATAACAATATCAATGTTGGGCGCTAGTTGAGTGAATTTTTCTAATTGCTTTTCCCGAAACTCAGGTGATGAAGGAGCAGCATATCCACCAGATTCAGAACCATCAGTTTGAGTTTCGTCGAAATCAAGAAACACAAATTCAGCACCCATAGACTCAATTTGCTCAGCAACTTCTGGGCGAACATCAAAGGCATAAACTTGGGCACCTAAAGATGTGGCAGCTCCAATCGCAGCTAAACCAGCGACACCAGCACCAATTATCAAAATCTTAGCTGGAGGAATTTTACCAGCAGCGGTAACTTGTCCTGTAAAAAATCTACCATAATTATTACTAGCTTCAATCACCGCTCTATAACCTGCAATGTTTGCCATTGATGATAAAGCATCCATTTTTTGAGCTCGTGAGATTCTTGGCACCATGTCCATCGCCAAAACATTAGCGCCGTTAGCATTTATTGAATTTAATAGAGTATCAGATTGCCCTGGATAAAAAAAACTAATTAGAGTTTTATCTTTTTGAAGCAAGCTAACTTCATCAGCTGTTGGCGGCTGAACTTTCACCAAAATATCAACTTCACGACACATATTTTTTGCATTATTGATTACCTTAACACCAGCATCAATATAGTCTTGATTGGAAAATCCTGCTGCTAAGCCTGCATTTTCTTCGATATAGCATTCATGCCCTAACTTTATGATCTGTATTGCCGAAGCTGGGGTCATTGAAACCCTGCGTTCATTTTGGTTTTTTTCTTTAATAGAACCTATTTTCATTAAAAAATTCCTAAAGCTGCTCTAAGCGGATATAGTATAATTCTGAAGATTGTAAAACAAAATAAATAAATTTAATGATTTATAAATGGCTTTATTTATTTTAACATCATCTTAATTTATCGGAGTTTTTATTTAACTTGAGCGTTAAGCTGAAAATTAAGTAGATTATTATTTTATTAGGTTAAACTGGGAGAAACATATGAGCCATCTTAAAGGAAAACACGCGTTGGTTACTGGTGGGGGAACCGGAATTGGACAGGGTATTGCAGTAATGCTAGCCAAGCTAGGCGCAACAGTCACGGTAACAGGACGAAGAATTGAGACTCTAAAAGAAACCTGCTCTTTGGAACCCAATATTTTTCCAATTGTTATGGATATGTCGTCAGAACAAAGCATAGTTTCTGGTACGGCGGCCGCGATTAATGAAAGAGGGCCAACTTTAATTCACGTTGCTAATGCTGGAATTGCTGAAACTATGCCAATCCATCGCATGAATCTCGAGTTTTGGAACAAAATTATGAGAACTAATTTGGATGGTGTCTTTTTAGGGATCCGTGAAGCATTACCGGGTATGCGTGAGAACAATTATGGCAGAATAATTACTATAAGCTCCATCGCTGGCCTAAAGGGATTAAAATATGGGGCCGCTTACTCAGCATCAAAACACGCAATAATTGGCCTCACAAAAACGATATCAGAGGAATATATGAGCACTGGGATAACTGCTAATGCCATATGCCCCGGATATGTAAGAACACCAATAGTGGATAGAAACAGAGATCTAATTGCAAAGAGAAGTAATCTGACTAATGAGGATGCTGAAAAAGCAATGTCTCAAGATAATAGACATAAACGATTAATCGAGATCAACGAAATAACATGTGCTGCAGAATACATCGTAAACCCTCACTCAGAGTCCTTTAACGGACAAACGATAGAAATTGCTGGTGGTCAAATTTAAGCACGAGAGATAGCAATTAGTATTAATCTAAAAGCTTTTTTATGGTTTTCTTCCAATTAAAATATTTTTTTTCGAATAAAACTCTATTTTTGGAAGGGTTAAACTTTGTATTTAATTTTGAAATTTTACCTATGTCATTAAGATTAGAAAAATAACCTAGTGATAGCCCAGTCAAAAATGCAACCCCCATGGCACTTGCCTCAATGTTTTGAGCTCTTTCAACCTCAATTCCAATTTGATCTGAAACATTCTGCATAATCCAATTGTTTTGACTAACTCCACCATCAACTTTTAAAATCTCAAGATTGTTACCAGAATAGTCAGAACACATGGCTTCAACCAAGTCGCGAGCCTGAAACGAAATACTTTCACCAGCAGCAGTTATTATATCACTCTTAGAACTATTACGCTCCAATCCAAATATTGCCCCCCGGCATTCAGAATTCCAATAAGGAGCTCCAAGGCCAGTAAATGCAGGTATAAAAATTACACCATTAGACGATTTGGATTGCTCAAAAACCTTATTCAACTCATCAAAATCATGAAACATATTCATATTTTTATGCAACCAGTCTAAGATCGTGCCAACGTTGAAAATTGAACCCTCTAATGCATATCTAACCTGACCTTCAATTTGATAAGCAACTGTGTTAATCAAATTAGACTCTGATTTTTTTTGATCTTCACCAATATTTAGCAAAGCAAAACAACCTGTTCCAAATGTGGCTTTCATCATGCCAGCCTCAATGCATCCAAGACCAACAGCAGCAGCCTGTTGATCGCCTATCATTGACCTTATTGGAAGAGTGTTAGTAAATGAATTTGACACGCCAAAATTAGCACAGTTATCCGTCACATCTGGTAAGATTGATTCTGGGATGTTGAATAATTCTAACAGATCAAAATCCCAGCGATTTTCAAATATATTATAAAGCATTGTTCTTGATGCATTAGTTGCATCGGTAGCATGAACTTTGCCCTCAGATAGGTGCCAAAGAAGAAACGACTCTATTGTCCCAAATGCCAAATTTCCATTTAATGCATCTGATCTCGCATTGGATACGTTATCCAAGATCCACTCAATTTTTGTGGCAGAAAAATATGGATCAAGTAGCAAACCAGTTTTATCTTTTACGATCTGTTCATAGCCCAAATTTCTTAATTCTTTGCATCGGCTTGCTGTTCGCCTATCTTGCCAAACGATAGCATTGTAAATAGGATTTCCACTTGCTCGGTCCCAAATAACTACCGTTTCTCGTTGATTCGTAATTCCAAGTCCAACAACATCATCGGATATTGTTTTGTTGATTGCGCTCTTCACTGTCTGGAGAATATTCTGTGGCTTTTGCTCCACCCAACCTGATTTTGGAAACATTGTATCTATTTTCTCACTGTACCTTTTTAAATTAGAAAGGGACTCATCGAAAACTATCGCCTTTGTGGATGTAGTGCCTTGATCAATAGCTAGAAATTTAGTCATTTTTTATTCCATCAAAGTTTAATAATTTAAATTTGATTAGCATTTATCATACCACAAATTATATGAAATTAAGGTTTAACAATTAAAACTGCTTTGCACTCTAAGCTTTCTGCCAAGCTCGTAAAACGTAAATTAACTACTTCTCCAAATAGGTCCTTGTTGTTTTTAGAAATGTTAATTTGTAAAGTTTTCTCTTTTTTAAGGAAGCTTAATTCCCCCATATTGTTATCAATAGAACCAGACAACATCGCACCAAAACGCATAGCTTTTCCTAAAATTTTTGCTAATATCTGCTCTTTTTCTGTCAAAATTGATAAAACATTCTTGAAATACTCTTTTCGCTTAGAACTTTTATACCTGTATAGTAAAGCAAGAGCTAAAAATATACGCCCACTATGATCCAACCCACCTAAATTTGCCCTAGTAGCATTATCAAAACACACCTCTGCTCGATAATCAGGATGGGCTCTCCAGGTAACGTCATGCAATAAGCATGCAGCTTTGATCAGTCTTTTAGTTTTTAGATCTTGATCATTAAATATTGGAATTATGAAATTATAAAGTACCAGACCAAATCCTGGATTTCTAGCAGCAGACTTTTCCATATGTTTACTAACTTCCAAGAGAGGATCGAGGCTTCTTAATTTCTTCCCCATCGATTGGTATAATAAACCCTCTCGGATTCCGTAACTAGATAATGCGATTTTCTTTGGATTAAATATTTCAACCACTTCTTGCAAAATAATTCCAGAAGTTGGAAGAAGGTCTAAACGAACATTTGAAATTGTCGTCATTGTCCTTATTTCTTTTAAGGATCTCTTATTAATCCACTTAATAGTACTTAAGATATCNTCAGCGTTAATTTGATACTCATGCAAGACCTTTAATGGGTAATTTGATAAGTCCATATGTAAACGAGCAATAGCCCGCCATGAACCTCCAACCAAATATATTGTTTTATAAGTTTTATTGAATTTTTTTCTTAATTCGATTAATTTTGATTTAACATAATCTCTTTTCCCAATGGCATCTGCATGTACACGATCCAAATTTANAGGACCAATTTGTAAGCTTTTTGCAAGACCAACATTGCCATTAGAAATTTCAGCTAATTCCATTGAAGCTCCACCTAAATCACAAACGAGACCATCAACATCAGGCCAGCCCAGTAGAACGCCCTTCGCAGACAATGTTGCTTCTTCCTCTCCAGTCGCAACGCTGACTTCTAAACCAGTTTTAACGTAAATCTCGTAGCAGAACTCTTTACCATTTGGAGCGTTCCTAATGGCAGCAGTAGCAACTGCGCTTAAGTTTGCACTCATAGAGTTAGCTAATAAAACAAACCGTTTTATTGCAGACAATGCCCGTTTTTTATTATCAATATTTAGTTCTCCATTCGGACCTAAATTACCNCCTAAGCCACAGAGAACCTTTTCATTAAAAAAATATGCTGGTGAACGTGCTGCGCCATCAAAAACTACTAATCTCACTGAGTTTGATCCGATATCTATAACNCCAAATCTATCGATAGTATTATTTGAAAATGNACNCTTTACATTTGGGGTTGGAGAAATTTCTGTCAAAGTGTTTACCAATAAGTAGTGATTAGTTAATAAAATACTTTTTCTTAATGTTTGAGTGGCTCAATTCTGGCACATCCGAAGCTCCAGCCGAACCTCTACCAGATAATGACGGATTTTCCATGAAGAATCTATGGCAGTCAAATTGATTATCAATATCATTATGTCTTAAATAATTACCATCTGATTGNAGTACCCAGCTTTGCTTTTGGTCCGCTAAATTTGCAGCCATAATCTGGCTAACAATCTGAGAGCGGATAGTTTCATTATCGATCTCAATCAAACCCTCTACCCGCCTATTAAGATTACGATCCATCCAATCAGCTGAACTAATGAATACCCTACCCTTAAGNGTTTCTATTGGCTTGCCGTTNCCAAAACAAATAATCCNCGAATGCTCTAAAAATCTACCTACAATCGACTTTACTTGAATATTTTCACTGAGACCTTCTATACCAGGCCTAAGTCCACANATACCTCTAACAATGAGCTTAATCTTAACNCCAGCATTACTTGCCTTATACAACGCATCAATTACGTCTGGATCAATCAACGCATTCATTTTACCCCAAATTTCAGCACTCTGTCCATTATTTGCAATTTTGATTTCGTTTTCGATAGAGTTCAACAAAAATGTTTTAAGATTTATTGGAGAAATCGACATTTTTTTTAGTTTTTGGGGTCTTGCATACCCTGAAACAAAATTAAATACGCTCGTAGCGTCTCTACCATGAGCAGGATCACAGGTAAAAAAGGAAAGGTCAGTATAATATTTAGCCGTAATCGGATGATAATTGCCTGTTCCAAAATGTGTGTATGTGACTAGGTCTTTATTTTTTTCCCTTCGCACGACAGTTGATAGTTTTGCGTGCGTTTTTAAGCTAATAAAACCATATACAACATGAGCACCAGCACGTTCTAAGCGACGAGCCTGTCGAATGTTGGCTGCTTCATCAAATCGTGCTTTCAGCTCAATAAAAGCAGTGACAGATTTTCCAGCCTCTGCAGCTTCACATAATGCGTCAACAATTGGTGAGTTTTTTGATGTTCTATATAATGTCTGTTTTATTGCAAGAACATTTGGATCGTTAGCTGCTTGTTGAAGAAATCTGACAACCATGTCAAAAGTTTCGTAAGGATGGTGCAAAAGCATATCTTTTTGCTGAATAGCCCTAAATATATCTCCATCATAATCTGTTACTCGCTCTGGAATTCTAGGAGAGAATTTTGGCCACATTAGATTTTCAATTTCCAGCTCTACCAACTCCGATAGGTCCGCTAATGCAATAAAACCATTTATTTCAAAAATCTCACTTTTTGTTACTTTACAATTTTTTCTTATCATATTTGCTAAATTAATATTTGCTCCAGCGGAAATGGCAAGACTTATGACCTCACCCCGTCTTCGTCGTTTCAGGGCGGTTTCGAACTCTCTTACTANATCTTCTGCTTCTTCCTCAATCTCTAGATCACTATCTCGCAAAAGACGAAAAGCACAAAANTTCTCTAATATGTGTTCAGGAAAAAGATCCGAAATATATTCTATTAAAACGTCTTCAAGTGGTAACATTCGATAGATTTNTTTAACCTCACCAAGCCTTANAAATCTTGGCANCTGCTTTGGAATTGGTAANAAGGCTAGTAACTCTTTATCGTCTTTTTTTCTTTTTAATTGTAGCGCTAACGCAAACCCACCATTTGGAATAAATGGAAATGGATGCGCTGGATCAATCGCTAAAGGAGATAGTACTGGGAAAATATTATTAATAAATTCCTTGTCTAAAAATAATCTTTCTTCTGAATTCAGTTCATGGGGTTTTAAAATCTCTATATTAGCCAACTTTAAATCATGAATTAAATCAATCCAGTGCTTTTGTTGCTCTTTTAAAAGAACTCNAGCACTCTTATCTATCTCTAATAATTGTTCCCCTGGGGTTAATCCGTCAGCAGCTGGGGTATTTATTTTATTCTTCTTTAATTCTCTTAATCCAGCGACCCTAACCGAATAAAATTCATCTAAATTTGTGGAAGATATTGATAGAAAACGTAATCTCTCTAAAAGTGGTACCTCTAGATTGCCAGCTTCTTCCAAAACACGCGAATTGAACGCTAACCAAGACAACTCTCTGTTAAGAAATCTTTTATTACCTTCAATATCTTCAGAATTTAATTTAACAACTTCCCCAAAGTTTGACTTAAGAAAATCTGAATCAATAGTTTTATGTAGATTTTGCTTGTTCATATGGAGGCTTATGCCTCATTTTAACTAAATTTGTCCAGAACTTCACTGATTATTGCTCTATTAGCACTTTTGCCAAGTTTCAAAACAGTCCTATCTAACTCTTCAACAAAACTGCCAATCGAAGCCATTGAGCGCGTAATCCTTTTTAAAATAAACTCTATTAAAGAAGGAGAAATCTGAATTTGACGGTCATTAAATTGTTTAATTAATACAGCTGATAATAGCGCATCATCTGGCTGCTCGATAGAAATATGTTCAGTAGCAATAAGTCTACTGTTCAAGTCTTTCAACTCAAACCCAGCCCTACTTGAAAAATCATTACTAGTCAGGAGAACAGGGATTCTATTAGAACTACAATGATTTAAAATATGTAAAAGACGTTCTTCTAAATCTAAACGTGAAGCCGCTAATTCAATATTTTCTAAAACAATAGCATTTATATTTTGTAAATTAAAATCCAACTCGATGACGTTTTCAAAAGTCGCGTTGGTTAAATTGGCCCATACATTTGAAAGATGGGTTTTGCCAGAACCTTTTGCTCCCATTACTAGTAGTCGATCATTAGACCAATGCGTCCAATTTTTTACTAGATCAAAGGCCAACTTATTTGCCTTAGAAACAAAAAAATCATTAAAGCCCAAAGCTGGATAACAAGGTAAGTCAAAAATTAATTGGTCGGACAAATTAGTTCCTTTGTTGAGCCAAAGTATAGTGAACTGGTTTTATACTTTTTAATTAAAAATCCCACAACAAAAACGATAAAAGCAAATATTGAAACTACCAAAAGCAAATCAGAAAATCCAAAAAATAATCCAAAAATAATTATGATTGCAGATAATCTCTTTATTCTTACCTTTTCAAATCTATCAGCTACTGGGCTCAACACATATCCAATAACTGCAACAATAAAGGTAACATTTAACTCTTTTATCAATTTAAAGCTTGGCGAAATAAACAATTTAAAACTCCGTTTTTTCTTTATCATATCATAAATATGGTTAATAAGCGATTAAAGGATTGTTCAATAAAGATAAACTATTCGACTTAATCACAATATCTAATACAAATTAACGGGGTTCAATGACCAAAAGGAATTTACAGACTAAAGCTGAGCTTGCTTTACCTTCAAAAAATCTGAATGAAGATATTGATTTTTTTACTAAAAAAATTGGGATGCAATTAGATGAGATCTTTCCCGCTGATGACCCTTCTGTTGCAGTAATTTCGGGCTTTGGTTTAAGGCTCCGACTCGCAAAAGGATCTTCAGAACCGACTGGTACTATCCGTATTTTAACGGATAATATAAAACAATTTGAGCACCTCTTACCAGATCAAATTGCGCCCAATGGTGTAAAAGTTCAGTTTATTGAAAACACCTCGAAACCTACAATGCCCAAAACTAATCATGACTTTGTCGTGCGAAGACTCTCAGATCAAGCTCCATGGGTTATAGGACGCGCAGGCATGCACTATAGAGATTTAATACCTTCAAGGTTAGGAGGATCAATTATTGCCAGCCATATTAGAATACCGGACGGTGGTCCTGTGCCTGATATGGTGCATTATCATACTGTAGGATTTCAATTAATCTTTTGCTATAAAGGTTGGGTGGATTTAGTTTATGAAGACCAAGGACTGCCTTTTCGGTTAACTGAAGGATGCTGCGTAATCCAACCACCAAAGATTCGTCATAAAGTATTGTTTGCCAGTGATAATATTGAAGTCATTGAAATTGGTGTGCCAGCTGAACACGTAACAACTATTGATCACGAAATGACACTTCCAAATGATCAAATCAATAGAGAACGTACATTTGATGGGCAAAGATTTGTACATCACAAAGTTGAGGAGGCTAAGTGGGAACCTTTCAGACTAAAACAATTCAAGTCAAGGGACACATCTATTGCAGAGAACACCGGTAATGTTGCTGGGGTGCATGTGGTAAAATTTACAGGTGGAGACAGTTTCTGGAGTGCTCATGATACTGATATTTTATTTAATTTTGTAATGAGCGGGAATATGATTTTAGAAGGCGAGGGAAAACAAACTAGTAACTTAGAACCTGGTGATGCCTTTGTTATCCCCCCACATATGAAAACAAAATACTCCGGTTGTTCCGAGGATCTCGAATTATTAGAAGTTTCGTTGCCCGGTGTTTTTAATACAACAATTTTTAGATAAATTTATTAAATCTGATAGCTTTAGCCATTATCAATCATCAGGTCGTTTTAAAGTTATTAATTCGTCAATAACTGCGTAGTCTCTATATCCTAGTCTCGCTAAAGGTTTATACAAAGTCACATCAAATATTCCATCTTTAAGGTACTCATCATTAAGATGAATACCTTTGACCTCTCCAATGATTGCAATTTGATCCTCTCCTGGAAGCTCAATTTCTTTATACAATTTGCATTCAAATGCAGCTGGTGCAGCTTTAACGAACGGAGCAGTAATGATTTCTGACACTCCTTTTTCAAGACCGGCAAGAACAAATTCGTCCTCACCATGACTGAAATGTTGCGACGAGATATTCATCTGGTCTGTCAAATCAAAACTCACAAAATTAACTGCAAACTCACCTGTGTCTCTGATGTTAACAACAGAATCCTTTTCCTCTTTTAACCCTAATTTTGGTCCTGTCTTACTAAAAATGACCATTGGAGGCTTATCACCAATCGCATTAAAAAATGAATAAGGGGCTAAGTTTGCTGATCCATCCTTATTAATCGTCGAAATCCAGCCAATAGGTCGTGGTGAGACAATTGCTTTAAAAGGGTCATGTGGAAGTGACTCAGGTCGGAAATTGGGTTTGTAAAACATTGAATAGCCTCTTTAATATTATTGGTTGTAATCGTAACGTTATAATAACTAAAATTCTAGCACTTATCATAAGATTTGGAATCGTTTTGCTTAAATTAGAATTAGAAAAACCAGAAGATTTCTCAGGAGTTGAAGACCTCTACGATATCTGCTTCTCTCCAAGTCGCAAGGTACTAAGCTCATATAGATTACGGGAGAATGTAAAACCTATTGATAAATTATGCTACCTTGCAAAAAATGAAACTGGATCAATACTCTGTGCAGTGAGATATTGGCCTATTAAAATTCAAAGTTTTAAATTCCTTTTGCTGGGTCCATTAGCAGTTCATCCCACCATGCAAGCTGAGGGTCATGGAAATTATATAATAAACGAAACCTTAAAAAGAGCAGAGAAATTTGGCTGGCAAGCTATAATATTAATTGGTGATTTAAGCTATTATAGGCACTTTAATTTTATTATCGCTAAATCAATAGAATTCCCTTTACCCACGGATCCCAAAAGAACTTTAATAAAGTCTCTCAACGGTTTCGACATAAGTTTATTAAAAGGAAAAGTCGAGCGGTGGGGTGCGAAATAACAAATAGTTTAAAATAAATATTAAACTATATTTGTGCTTTTATCCAACTTTCGACTTTCGGTCGAATCGACTGCTCTCCTGAAACAAGTGCCTGATCGATAACTCTTCGCAGCTCTATAATATTTATATCTCTTATTAATGCCTTAACTGCACCTATGGAGGCCGGTCTCATTGATAATGTACGAATACCCATCGCTAATAAGCAGACTGCCTCCAAAGGTTTACCAGCATCTTCACCGCAAAAACTTAATGGAGTGCTAGTTTCCTCACACCTTATAACAATTTGCTTAATTAAATTTAAAAAGCTAACATTTAAGGTGTCGTATCTTTTTCTAACTCTTTCATTTTCACGATCCGCTGCATAAAAAAATTGCTTTAAATCGTTTCCACCAATTGAAATAAAATCTGCCAATTCAAAAAATTGTTTCGGTGCAAATACTAAAGATGGCGTCTCAAGCATCGCACCGATTTCCACATTTTTTGGAATACTATGGCCCATTTTTCTTTCGTTTTCCAAAACAGTTTTTAAAAGCTCTCGAGCCTGAATAAACTCACCAAATTGCGCTATCATCGGAAACATGATTGAAATATTCCTCAGATTTGCAGCCCTAAAGAATGCCTGCAATTGCATCTTCATAATACCCGGCTTATCCAGACCTAATCTAATAGCTCTCCATCCTAAAGCAGGATTTGGTTCATCTGTTGGTCTCATATATGGCAAGACTTTATCAGATCCTACATCTAGTGTTCTAAATATTACTTTTTTTTGACCAGCAGCATCTAAAACTCGACTATATAAAGCTGCAAGCTCGCCTCTTTTTGGTATGGAATTACGAGCCAAAAACTGTAATTCAGTTCTAAAGAGTCCAACGCCTTCGGCACCAGAGTTTTCAAGACTTGGCAAATCTCCCATTAAGCCAGCATTCATCATAAGATTAATAGTAATACCGTCTTTCGAAACTGCTGGCACATCTTTTAACTTTTGATAACGCTCAAGTTTTTTTGATTGCATTGCAATTTTTTCACTAAAAGCATTTTTCACATTATCATCTGGTCGGAGATGAACAATTCCCTGATCACCATCAACCAAAACGTGATCACCATTGAGTGCTTCTGTTGTTATAGCTGAAGCATTAATTATTAGGGGTATAGCCATTGCTCTAGCTATTATTGTTGCATGCCCACCAACCGAGCCTTCTTCTAAGACGATCCCCTTTAGGTTTCTTCCATATTCTAACAATTCTCCAGGCCCTATATTTCTAGCCACTAATATAGGACTCTCTGGAAAATCAGTATGATCTGAATTGCCCTGACCCGTTAAGATACGCAATAACCTATTTGATAAATCATCCAAATCATGAAGGCGATCTCTTAAGTAGGCGTCCGCTACCCTACTCATCCTAGCCCTAACAGTTGATTGCTCTTTTTCAACTGCCGCCTCAGCAGACAATCCGCTTTCAATATCTTCTTCCATCCTCTTAAGCCAACTTTTCGAATTAGCAAACATGCGGTAGGCTTCTAAAATTTTTTTATGCTCTTCTGTAGCTCCTTTTAGGGCCGTATTAAGCATTCCATCAACATCGCCTTTCAGACGTTGAATTGCATCTTGAAGGCGTTTTTGCTCAATAATTGTATCTTCTGCAAAGGGGTTTGTGACAACAACTCTGGGTTCGTGCAATAAAACGTTACCAGATGCGGCTCCTTCGTGAGCAATACCCCCCCTAATTAACACTGAATATTGGTGAGGTGCTTTTAAATTTTCATCACCACCCACAAATGCCCCTAATTCAGTCATTTCAGCCAAAACCATAGCAACAACTTCAATAGCATAAATTTCGTCATCTGAAAAAAGCCTTGAAATTCTAGACTGTACTACCAAAACGCCAAGAGTCTCACCCAATCTCTGTATAGGCACACCCAAAAAGCTAGAATATCTTTCTTCTCGTGTTTCTGGCATGAACCTGAAGCCAACCTCTGAAGGTGCATTATCTGTATTAATTGGCTTAGCATCTCTGGCTACCAAACCAACTAGACCCTCTCCAATACGAAGACGCGTTTTATGTACTGATGCAGGATCTAAACCTTCGGTTGCACACAATTCTAGAGTCTTATTATCTACAAGCAAATATACCGAACAAACCTCAGTATCCATGCTATTTGCTATTAGATGGGTTAAACGATCTAGCCGCTTTTGTCCCTCTCCCTCTTCAGCAAGAGCTTGCTTCAAACGCTTTAAAAGAACTCTAGATTGAATCCCTGATTCTAATGCCATTTTTCACCCTTTTCAGGTTTTGGCCTCTAATTCAAATACATCATGAAGAGATTGTATCGCTAATTCCATATATTTTCTATCAACAAGTACAGAAATTTTAATTTCTGAAGTGGTAATAACTTTTATGTTTATATTCTCAGACGATAACGCGTTAAACATTTTAGCCGCAACTCCTGCGTGACTTCGCATCCCAATACCAACAACTGATATCTTACAAACCTCAGTGTCAGCAATTAAATCATGATAGTTAAATGTCTTCATATTCTTCGCATCATTTAGTGATTTCTCAGCCAACGCAACCTGACCAACAGGACAAGAAAAAGTCATATCTGTCCTACCATCATCAGATATATTTTGAACTATCATATCCACATTTACTCCCTTTTCAGCAAGTGTGCCAAAAATAGAAGCCGCTATTCCAGGACGGTCTGCTACCGAAACAAGAGTCATTTTTGCCTCATCTCTCGAATACGCTACTCCAGATACAATGTTATTTTCCATAATTTCCTCCTCGTCACAAACCACTGTCCCCGGATTATCCGAAAAACTACTTAATACCTGCAAACGAACTTTATATCTCATTGCCAATTCTACAGAGCGTGTTTGCAAAACTTTAGCACCGAGTGAAGCTAATTCTAACATTTCCTCATAACTTATTTTACTCAATTTTCTAGCTTTATCGGTTATTCGTGGATCAGTTGTATAAATGCCATCAACATCAGTGTAGATATCACATCTAACCGCATTAAAGGCAGCGGCAAATGCTACTGCAGTAGTGTCAGACCCTCCTCGGCCTAAAGTTGAGAGACGTTTTTCATCCGTGACACCCTGAAAACCTGCAATCACCGCCACACGCATACCTTGTGAAAATTTCTCTTCAAGATTTTCAATTGGGATCTCTAAAATTCTTGCGGAACCATGAGTTGAATTTGTCATTAATGGCACTTGCCAACCCTGCCAACTACGAGCTGACACACCTACATTTTGTAAGGCGACTGCCATCAATCCTGCCGTTATATTCTCACCGCTAGACACTACAGCATCATACTCTCGAGCGTCGTGCATTTTGGACGCTTCATTTACCAGAGATACTAATCTGTTCGTTTCACCGGACATCGCTGATACAATAACAATAACCTCAAATCCTTTTGAAACTTCTTCTTGAACTTTAATAGCTGCATTCTTGATGCATTCTATGTCAGCAACAGAGGTTCCACCAAATTTCATAACAAGCTTAGGCATAATATTCAATTCTCAGGGTTAAGATCGAACCAGCTTCTAATGCTAGTCTACAAGAAGAGCAAGCATTTCTACAATGGATGAGTTTTACCATTCCAATTTTCAAAACATCCTGTCTTTGCTAGAGAAAGACTATCAAATCTTTTTAATAATCCCTTTGCCGATTCTGCGGCAGAGATATCTGCTTGTTCCCCGCCCATATCTGTTTTCACCCATCCAGGATGATATATTCCAACCGCAACTCCACTTTTCTTTAGATCAGATGCTAAATTCCTACCTAAATTTAAAACAGCTGCTTTTGAAGCACGATATATATAACTTCCCCCATTTGCCTTACTTTGACTTCCCATTTGGCTAGAAATAATGGCGATCTTACCCTTGGCCTTAATAATATTTGGAAGTAAACATTGTATTAATAAGAAAACACTTGTTACATTTACCGAAAAAGTTTTTTCCCACTTAATTGAGGGATATCCTGAATTTATGCTTTCTCCCTTATCTAAAAAAACTCCTGCGTTACAAACTAGAAGATTTATCGGTGTGTCTAATAATTCATCCCTTAGAGCATAAATTGAACTCTGTCTTTCAAGATCTAAAAAAGTAAAACCATCTGACCTTGCACATGATATCACATTTTTATTCATAGCAATTAGTTGCTTTGCTAATTCCAATCCTATACCTTTACTTGCGCCAGTAATAACAGTTGTCATTAATTACCCCTAAAAGTGGTTTTTAAAATCAGTTAGGTTTTCTTTCTCTCCACGGTAGTGGAGTTACCTCTATACCATCATCGATTAAGTTTTTTACTTCTTTGGTAGTTGCTTTGCCCCTTATATTTCTTTCTTTTGCATCACCTTCATAGATCGCTCGGGCCTCATTAGCAAAGTTTGAACCTACATCCTCAGTATTTTCCTCTATAGTCTTTTTTAACTCCGCAAAAGCTTGCTCTGCGGTCGTTCTAGGTCCTGATAAAGGACGTGTTTTCTGGGTTTTTGACTTGGTTTTAGCAGGCCGCACCTGAGGGCTCATTAAAGCTCTCTCTACATTTGCATCACCACAGACCGCACACGACATCATTCCTGACTTCTTTAATTTCTCATAAGCATCGGCCGACTGAACCCAACTTTCAAATTCATGACCCTTTGAACACTTAAAACTATATTTAATCATCACCCATCAACCAAATAAATACGATTTTACATAATATAATTTAAAAAATATAATAATCAAATAAACCAGTATCTGACAATAAAAATTACTTCGCAGCTCTTCGGTCACGTCGATTAGATACCGGTTGAAATGCGACACCTACGTGAGCTTCGCAATATGGTTTACCGGCTTGAACCTCTAAACCACAAAACCAGAAATCGTCAGTTGCTGGGTCACCGATCGGCCATTTACATGTTTTTTCAGTAAGCTGCAAAAGACTTAATTTTTTTGCCCCTTTCTCAACCTCTTTAACTGTTGCTAGTGCTTCAGGGCTTATTTCATTAGCTGAAGGTTGTGGAGGAAGAGGTTGGCCAGGGGTTAGAATTGGCTTACGCATCGGAATGATAGCATTTTTTTCAGGTATATGTGTATCAATGATTGTTTTTATTCTAGGACTTGATGGTTTTGAACGAGATTTTGGCGCTGAACGCACCGAAGCTTTATCTCGAATTGGCTTAGTGGAACTAGCTCTATTTGAAAGCCCCAATCTATGAACTTTTCCTATAACCGCATTTCTGGTAACGCCACCTAATTCTTTGGCTATTTGACTGGCACTATTACCTTCTGTCCACATCGTTTTTAATTTTTCAACACGATCGTCCGTCCAAGCCATACGGTATCTCCATATAAAGTCGCTACTACAAATAAAAAATGTATTTGATGATTAAATTATTCTTTATCACTGAGCTTTAGTTAAATACAAGGGCTAGACAGGCATTAAAAAATAGTATTACTAAATAATATAAAAGTTAAAGGGTATGGATTATGTTTAGAAACAAAAGCTTAAGTGAACGGCGGCGTTAATTTCTGCTGAATAACTAAATCAAAATATCCAATCAACTTAAAATAGAATAGCAAATGATAAATCCAGTTCTCCCATCGTATTCCCGTGCAGATATACGTTTCGTTAAAGGCAGTGGCTCATGGCTTACCTGCGATAAAAACAATAAGTATTTAGATATGGGTGCGGGCATTGCAGTAAATTCGCTTGGGCATGCGCATCCAGACTTAGTAGAAACATTAAAAAACCAAGCTGACAAACTTTGGCATACTTCAAACCTTTATAATATTCCAAATCAAGAAAAACTTGCAAAAGAATTGGTAAAANCTACGTTTGCAGACACAGTATTTTTCACAAATTCTGGTACTGAAAGTATGGAATGTGCAATTAAAATGGCACGAAAATACCATTACCANAATGGGTCAAAAGATNGAAATGAGATAATAACTTTTAATAATAGTTTTCATGGCCGTTCTTTGGGAATGATATCAGCTACAGGCTCCAAAAAGTTAACAGAAGGTTTTTCACCAGTTCTTCCAGGATTTAAGCAAGCAGAAATAAATAACTACGAAATGGTACTTAACCAAATAAATAAAAATACAGCTGCTATATTGATAGAACCGATTCAGGGTGAAGGCGGGATAATTCTATCAGATGTTAAGTTCTTAAATAATATTAGAAAAATATGCGATGAAGAAGGAATATTATTAATATTTGATGAAATTCAATGCGGTGTTGGCAGAACGGGGGAGCTATTTGCCTATCAAAACTATCAAGTAAAACCTGATATTATGGCAATTGCAAAAGGTATTGGTGGTGGCTTTCCGCTAGGTGCGTGCTTATCAACCGAAAATGCAGCAAGAGGTATGACCCCTGGCACACATGGTTCTACGTATGGGGGTAATCCATTAGCATGCGCCATTGGCAATACTGTTTTGGGAATTATTAATACCACCAAGTTTTTGGAGGATGTAAAATACAAATCGATAATTTTAACACAAAAATTAAGCTATTTGTTGGATAAACATCCAGAAATTTTCGACGAAGTACGTGGCATGGGATTAATGATGGGTATAAAGTGTAAAGTTCCAAATATTGATGTAGTAAACGCAGGGTACAACGAAGGTTTGCTGACAGTACCTGGAGGACAAAATATAATACGACTTTTGCCACCATTAAATGTATCTGAAGAAGAAATAGAAATTGCGGTTCAAATGTTAGATAAGTGCGCCAAAAGCCTTAAAAAGCAAAAAATCAAATGAAACATTTTTTAAATCTAAATGAAATAGACTCAAATGACTTAATTCACATTGTTGAGCAAGCCATAAATATAAAAAATGGCCAGGATAAGAGTTCAAAAGGTGCATTAGACTCAAATAAGCCGCTAGATGGTAAGGTTGTTGCTATGATTTTTGATAAACCTTCAACCAGGACGCGCGTATCATTTGATGTTGGAATAAAACAGTTAGGTGGACAAACAATAGTCTTGTCAGGTTCAGATTTACAATTGGGCCATGGTGAGAGTATCGCAGACACAGCCAGAGTCCTTTCACGATATATCGATTTAATTATCATTAGGACATTTGATGAAAGCACCCTTTACGAACTTGCCCAAAATTCAAATGTACCAGTTATCAATGGTTTAACGAATGCAACCCATCCCTGTCAAAGTATGGCTGATGTTATGACATTTCAGGAACATCGCGGATCCATAAAAAGAAAGCAAATTTTATGGTTGGGCGATGGAAATAATGTATGTGCGTCAACTCTTCAGGCAGCTGGACAGTTTAATTTTGATTTCACATTCTGTGGGCCAGAAACTTTAGATCCAAATCATTCATACTTGGACTATGCTAAAAGAAAAGGATCCAATGTTACGATTGTTAGAGATCCTATTAAAGCTATCAGTAATGCAGATTTGATAATGACTGATACTTGGGTCTCAATGCATGAAAAAAACAATCAATCATCTAAAACTCTTGATAACCAGCTAAAACCTTATCAAGTTAATAGTGAACTAATGAAGCAATCAAAAAAAGAAGCACTATTTATGCACTGCTTGCCTGCACATCGAGGGCAGGAAGTAACCTCAGATGTTCTTGATGGTGTTCAGTCCAAAGCTTTTGATCAAGCGGAAAATAGATTACATGTCCAAAAAGCAATTTTAAGATGGTGTCTTGATGTTTTATAAATCGTTATCACAACATTATATATTTTATCCACCTTTCCCCGGTTTTTCAGAAAAAACTGTTTCGAGCTTATTGGGAACTCCATCCATTTCGTCGGCGTTAGGTAAAGGTTCAATCTGAGTTATAATTACTGGCCATATCTCAGAATATTTTCGATTAAATTCCACCCATTTTTCCATATCAGGTTCAGTATCTGGCAAAATCGCATCAACAGGGCACTCAGGCTCACAAACGCCACAGTCAATACATTCATCAGGATGAATCACTAGCACGTTTTCTCCCTCATAAAAGCAGTCTACAGGACAAACCTCAACNCAGTCTGTGTGCTTGCAGCCTATACAATTATCAGTAACAACATAAGTCATTCAATCTACAATCTATAATTATTAATAGCTAACTATTTACCAATCAATTCAGACGCAAGTGTCTAAATCAAATTAATCAAAAAAAATTTCTATCTAAAAATTACCATAAAGTTTGCTTAGATATTTGCGTACCAATCTGCCGAATTCTTTGCTGATCCTCGATGAAGTGGAAGAGACAAAACCCTCACAACGATTACACTATCGCCACGCGTTAGGGTTATCACATCAGTTATTCTCAACAAAGTACTTGGTTTTCTTAATTTCCTGCCATTTAGCCTAACCTTGCCATGCTCAACAACTTTGTGCGAAATTGATCGGGTTTTAAAGAATCTACACGCCCATAGCCATTTATCAATTCTACAATGCTCAAGCTCTTTCAATTATTTGCCTTTTAATGCNAGCAAAACTGAAAATGGGTTATTTGGATCTGGAGGAGTATCAAATTTCAACTGTTTTTTATTTTTTGAACTGTTATTTGAGCGTTTCTGTTTTTCCCTTTTTCGATCAGNCAGACTTTTAGTTACAGTTAGCTTCATGTCCTTTTTGGTTTTTGATTTCTTATTTTTCCATACAAATGTCCAAAAAGTCTGCATCTCTGGTTCAATAGTTTCCTTTGCGATTGAATTGTCCGNATTGTCATAAACNTTATTAGCATTTTCAGGGTTTGGATCAGAAGTAATTCCCACTACTTTCTGTCTNTCACCTAATNTAACGTCATAACCTAGACCAGACATTAGNTTAGAAAATTGCTCATTTGTCATACCTGTAATAGATAGCATATCTGAATTCGCTTCAAAACCTAAATGGGTATTTTCTTTTCTGATCAAATCAGCCAAGCGTTCAAGCATGTCAATCCTTAATGCCCATTCTCCCGCATAATGGTATCCAGCTTTTACGAAATAACCATCGGCTTCATTATTGTTTGCATTTATCGTAACTAATCCTGCAACAGGAGCAGAAGGAAATTCTGTAAAACCTTTTTTTAACGCCCAAAGAACCAATCTCATTCGGGTCACCGCAGGTTTTAGNAAGAGCGGAAGAAAAATATTAAATTGGCCGAACCGCACNCCATGCTTCCTTAGCAGAGCGCGCGAATCTTGATCCATATCTTTTAACTCATTTATTATTTCTTGTCTTGGAATTATACCCATTGATTCAATTAACCTAAACGCTAAGCCTTTACTTAAACCAACAATATTTTCATCTTTTTTCATCAAGTATAACGGTTCAAAAAGAGACTCAATTTTTCTTTCCACAAAATGGTTAAGGCGGCGCTCCACTTTATCTCTGACATCGTTGCCCGCTTCATCGTCAACAAAAGCAATAACCCTAGGAGATAAGGTATTTTCCCCGACTAACAATTTTCCAACAGCATGCTCTCCCCACATGAGACCACCTTGATCGGTAAAATCAATCTCTGTATCTGGCGCATTGTAAAATCGCGAACTTCGTAAATGGAATTCAGCTTCTAATGCAGCAATACTTGCAGTTCTAATCGTCTTATCTTCTGCAACACTACTGCCTTTATCTTGTATAAATCTAAAGCCATGAAGCTTTCCGATAAATTGACCATCTATCGTAACCTCTCCATCTTGATTAACTTCAGCCACAAGTTTCTCCTTTTGCTTCAATCGGCGAATAAGAACACTCGTACGCCGATCGACAAATCTTTTAGTCAGAGCATCATGAAGTGCATCTGATAACCCATCTTCTATCCGACGGCTTTCTGCTTGCCAGTAGCTTGGATCATTTACCCACTCATCTCTTTGAGTTACATATGTCCAAGTTCTAACAAATGCCAACCTCTTTGAAATAGTGTCGATTTCGCCATCATATCGATCTATTTTGTCAAGTTGACTNTGAAGCCAATCNTCAGGAATCATACTACCACCCTTTAAATAATGAAAGACTGTACTTAATATTTCAACGTGATCATTGAGTGATATGGACCGAAAATCAGGAATCTTGCAAACTTGCCACAGAAGTTTCACTAAATTAGGATCATTGATGTTTAAACAATAATCATCAGTAGAGGTAATTAACTTCAGTGCTGCTAAGTCAAGAGCCTCAGGTCCGCGAGTTAAAATAGGATTTTTGATGCTCATCTCAAGTGATTCAATTAACTTTTTTCCAGTACCCATATCAAGATTAGAATTACGCCACATAATTCTTTTTATCGGGTCAAACTTATTATTTTCTACTTCTTCAACAACTTTTTCATCAAATGGTTTTGATTCACCGGTGGTTCCAAAAGTTCCAGAACGCATATAGCGCCCTGCCCGACCAGCAATTTGAGCAATTTCACTAGAAAATAGCATGCGCATTTTTGTTCCATCAAACTTATGCTGGCTTGAGAAAGCAACATGGTCTATGTCAAGATTTAACCCCATTCCAATTGCATCAGTAGCAACCAAAAAATCCACATCACCATTTTGATATAATGCTACCTGTTTATTACGGGTCCTGGGAGAAAGAGCACCAAGAACAACCGCAGCACCACCCTTCTGCCGCCTGACCAATTCAGCCATGCCATAAACATTATCCACGGAAAAACCAATAATAGCTGATCTTGGAGCCATTCGTGATATTTTTCGTGAACCAGAACATGAAAGAGTGGAAAATCTCTCACGGCCTTTAATTTCAATATTTGGAAACAGTTTTACTATTATATTCCAAATGCTTTTGGACCCCAGAAATAATGTCTCAAATTGACCTCGCATAGTTAGCATTCGATCAGTAAAAACATGGCCGCGTTCGAGATCAGCACACAATTGTATTTCATCAATTGCTACAAATTCAAAACTTATATTTGTTGGCATGGACTCTGTAGTGCAGACCCAATATTTTGGTTTTAGCGGTATAATTCGCTCTTCCCCTGTCACTAACGCCACCGAAGATCTATCTTTCAGAATTACCATTCGATCATAGACTTCTCTTGCCAACAATCTTAACGGTAAACCAATGATACCATTATTATAACTAAGCATTCTCTCTATAGCATAGTGAGTTTTTCCAGTATTCGTGGGCCCTAGAACTGCCGTTATTTTGTTGTTGTACGTGCTGGTCATTTATCTCAGAATTAAAGCGAAGTACCCGCAATTTTACTTTTCAACCTCTTAACTGATAACTTGATGTTAGAATTAAGTGGGTTTATTTTTTCTGCTTTTTGAAATGCATCCAATGCAGCAGAAAGATGGCCTAAATTCTCCAACATGGCACCAAGTCCAGATAACGCTCCAAAATGTTGAGCGTTCAACAATAGTACTTTATCGATATCAGAGATAGAGTTTTTAAAATCGCCTTTCATATAAAAAGTAGTAGCTCGCGCATTCCACGCTTCGGCAAAGAGAGGCTCGATTGATATAATTTGACTGAAAACTACAATTGCCTCTTCCAGTCGACCACTTTGCATGAAAAACCGCCCACGTATTAATAACATATCTAAATTTTGATCACCTGACCTTGACCATTCCGCCCAAATTTCTTTTTCAACTTCGCTATGGGCTCTATTTGAGGGCGATTTCAGCTCAATCAATAAGTTTTGAATTTTTGCCATGTTGGGACTTGCTAAACCTACGCTCAAGCTAAGCATGAAAGCAATTAGGAAAGGTACAAAAGTATTGGCAAATTTATAAAAATACGTCATAAAAGTATATTAGTGTTAAAAAATAAAAAAACGAGTTAAACTTTTAAATTGACAGGAAAAATTAATGAGTGACACGATTGAACTTGCAATAAGCGCTTTAGAAGAAAAATTACCAAATGGATTTGATGGCTCTGTAAAATTTGAAATTGAGAATGAAGGTTCCGTAATTATAAATGAAGACGGAGCTGTTGAAAGCTCAGATGATGCAGATTGCACATTGACGGCTGATAAAGACACCTTCCAAGAAATAATGTCTGGTGAATTAAATTCAACTGCTGCATTTATGCAAGGTAAACTTAAAGTTGATGGCGATATGGGAATGGCGATGAGATTAGCTTCAGTCTTGGCATAAATATGAAAAATGCTCCTCTTTATGAAGACATCTTAGAGGGGCCATTAGACGGACAAGCAAGATGGCTTATAACTGCCGATAATGTAAAAATCAGAGCAGCTTATTGGAATTTTAGCAATTCAAATGGTACGATATTTGTATTTCCTGGCAGAAATGAGTACATTGAGAAATACGGTAGAACCTGTAAAAAAATACAGTCAATAGGTTATAGCTCAATAGTTATTGATTGGCGCGGTCAAGGATTATCAGAGCGTTTGGTTAAGAACAAACTGATTGGTCACGTTAATTTATTTCAAGATTATCAAAAAGACGTGAATGCGTTAGTTCTCTTCGCTACCAATAAAAGATTCCCCAAACCTTGGTTTCTTTTGGCACATTCCATGGGAGGAGCAATCGGATTGAGGGCTATAAACAATGGATTGCCAATTCAAAAAGTGATTTTCTCAGCTCCCATGTGGGATATTAAAATGCATCAGAGTAAACTGATTGACAAAGTACTACATTTTTACACCAAAAATACGTATCCAATTTATAAATTATTCAAAAAAGAGAATGAATTTGTTCCTAGTACGAACACAGTCCCCTACCTAAAAACTGAAAAATTCGAACACAATACTTTGACAAACGATGAAGAGTATTTCTGTTATTTAAAAAATCAAATATTAAAATATCCAGCATTAGCACTCGCAGGTCCAAGTATAAAATGGCTACAAACAGCATTGGAAGAATGTTACAAACTTCAACAAACTGCGGCACCAAAAGTTCCATGTTTAACTTTTTATTCATTAAATGATAAAATAGTGAATAATACTGCTATTGAAAAAATAATGGATTCATGGCGTGAAGGTAGGTTAGTCAATATTGCGCACACGCAGCATGAAATATTTATGGAAAATGATAATTTGCTCAAAAAAATATTCTCCGATATAAAATGTTTTCTTAAAGACGAAAACATGTAAAATATTTAATGTTATAAAGCGTATAAAATGAATAACTTGGAATATATAATAAACAATTGGCAACCCTTGCTACTTGTTTTGCTTGGACTCCTTGCAGGAACTATAATTTTACATGTCTCTGAAAGAATATTTAATATCTTTGGGCCTAAAATAAGAAGAATTATCTTTAGATTATTATTTTATGTTATAATATTAATTATAATGACAAAATATTTAGCATTATGGTAAGCATATCTAAGTGTCATTAAATAGTTTATTAATGAAAAATATTNAAAACTCACCAAGCTTTGATGCATACTNAAATAGCTCCAAAAGAAGCGTGAAACACTCCGCCTATTTAAANTATACGACAAAATATTTGAAAAATTTTGCAGGGAAAATGTAACTTTTGTAGAAACTGGTATTTTAGATGGTGGATCCCTTTTCATCTGGCGAGTTAAAGGCCACAGACTTCGAAAATAAGGAATAGTTCGAAAACATCGACTCATATTTCGAGAAAAATTTCTAGCCTGATCAATTAAGTCTGGCTCAACAAATCAAAAAAAATAGATATAAGAATTAGCACAAATTCTTTGACAAGGTAACCTATCTGATTATAGTTATCACAATCGGTAAAAACCGTTCTTTTTTCAGGTTTTAATGTCAAAAAAATGAAANACACCAATCAAATTTTCTAAGGTCGGTCCTGACGGCTGGATAGATGCCGAAAACATTACTTTAGAAACCTCAAAACTCATTGAAGGAATCCCAAAGGGACGAGATCATATATATTACCAAAATGATGAAACCCAAGTTACATCTGGTATATGGAGATCTTCTCCATACACAGAATGGTATGATAATTATCCATGTGATGAGTTTATGTATATATTAGAAGGATACGTAATTTTAGAAAATGATGAGTTCTCAGAAAGATATGAGAAAGGCGAGGCATTCTTATTACCTAAAGGCTTTAAGGGCTATTGGAGACAGCCCGTTTCAATGTTAAAATTCTATGTCATTATTAAATAATTTATTGTTCTTCTTAAGAGATTAGAGACTAATGTCTAAATCTGTTTCACATTTAAATGATGAAGGCTCATACGATTACATAATCATAGGAGCTGGTTCTGCAGGTTGCGTATTAGCTCACCGACTTGGAGAAGATCCAAATAATAAAATCCTAGTTCTTGAAGCTGGAGGAAGTGACCGATCCATTTCTGTATCTATGCCAGCGGCTTTATCTATTCCAATGAACTCGAAAAGGTTCAATTGGGGCATGTATACAGAACCAGAGCCAGGTTTAGACGGTCGCGTTATGAATCTACCTCGAGGTAAAGGACTTGGTGGCTCGTCTTCTGTAAATGGTATGTGTTATGTCCGAGGAAATCCGATGGATTACGAATTATGGGAGGCTCTTGGAGCTAAAGGTTGGAACTGGGCAAATGTTCTTCCTTATTTTCAAAAAGCAGAAAACGTCCAATCAGCAGGACCGTTAAGAGGGACATCCGGTCCATTAGGTATCAAGCGTGGGCCTGAAAAAAATCCACTTTATCAAGCCTTCGTCAAAGCAGGCAAACAGGCGGGTTATGCGGTAAGTTCAAATATGAATGAATATCAACATGAAGGCATGGGACCAATGGAGATGTCCGTTAAAGATGGAAAGCGTTGTAGTGCATCTGTCGCTTATCTTCGCCCCGCGCTCAAACGAGGCAATATTCGTGTAATTACTCATGCGAAAGTTAACAAAGTTATTTTTGATGGTATGAAGGTTGTTGGAGTGGCGTTTCTTAAAGGATCAAAACCAAGTGTGGCTTATGCAAATAAAGAAACAATATTAAGCGCTGGTTCGATAATGTCACCAATCATTTTAAAGCGCTCAGGGATTGGCCCATCAAAAGAACTTGTTTCACATAACATCCCACTTATCTATCACAATAATAATGTTGGTGAAAATCTGAAGGATCATTTAGAAGTTTACTTACAACAAGAATGCTTAAAGCCTGTGTCACTTTACAAGTCTATGAGTTTATTTGGCAAAGGTATCATTGGAGCTCAATGGTTACTGACAAAAACAGGCCTTGGAGCAACTAACCACTTTGAAACTGGTGGCCATATTCGAAGCCGTAAGGGTATTGTTTATCCAGATATTCAGTACCATTTTTTGCCATTAGCTATCTCATATGATGGGAAGAGCTTAGCTAAAGGGCATGGATTTCAGGTGCATGTTGGAACAAAAAGATCAAAAAGCAGGGGCTGGGTAAAATTACGTGATAACTCTGTGCATGAATTACCAAAGGTGCAGTTCAATTATATGACTCATGAAGATGATTGGTTAGAGATGCGGGCATGCATAAAACTAACTAGAGAAATCTTTAAGCAAGATGCTTTTAACCAATATCGGGGAGTTGAAATAGCTCCCGGAGATGCCAGCAATACTGATGAGGATCTTGATCAATTTATTAAAGAAAAAGTTGAGAGCGCTTATCATCCATGTGGAACATGTAAGATGGGCGAAGCATTGGACGCAGTTGTTGATTCTGAATGCAAAGTTTTAGGTGTTACAGGTCTACGCGTTATTGATGCTTCAATTATGCCTCAAGCAACTGCTGGAGACATAAACGCTCCAACTATTATGCTAGCAGAAAGAGCTGCTGATTTGATCAAAGGCACTTCACTGCCCGCATCAATTAATGCCACTCTATTAACAGCTAGAGATTGGAAAACCCACCAACGTTCATCCAGTATCGAAAAAGACTACAGTGAAGAGCGGGAAGTTTTGCATAAATACCTCCTGAAAAATAATACAGTGTAAAAATTTCTGACTAATTAATTGGAGTACATTTTATGAAGTTAATCTATAGTGATGACCATAAAGGGCATAAAGGTGCCATGGAATTACGATATGATAAATTAATACCGATGTCAGAAAACCCCGAACGCATGGATATGATCATAAATGCGCTTTCTGATATTGGTTATAATGACATAATTGAACCTACAAATCATAGCTTAGATATAGCTTATAAAATCCACGATCCTGCATTCGTCAGTTTTCTTGAACAAGCCTATCCTCTTTGGGAAAAAGAATTTGGCCCTGGTGGATTTGCCACAGCATATACTTTTGGTATGAGAGGCATGGCACAAACACCTAACACATCAATTCATTCAATGCTTTCTTGTTACACTTTTGATGTATGCTGTCCAATCGTTGCTGGAACTTGGAACGCTATTCGTTCAGCGGTTAATGTTGCATTGACCGGAGTTGATTTGATGCAACAAGGAGAAAAGTGCGTCTTTTCTTTATGCCGCCCTCCTGGCCATCATGCCTCCCGAGATATGGCAGGAGGTTATTGTTACATGAACAATGCTGCAATTGCAGCTCAATCACATATTGATCATGGAGCCGAGCGTGTTGCAATACTCGATATCGATTACCATCATGGGAATGGAAGCCAAGCAATTTTCTATGACCGAAACGATGTTTTATACGTGTCCCTCCATGCAAGGCCAGAAGATGAATATCCATTCTTAATGGGTTATGCCAGTGAAATTGGTGTCGGGAATGGCAAGGGATGCAATCTAAATATTCCAATGCCAATTGGAACAACTTTTGAAGTTTATAGAGATAGTTTAAAAATTGCCCTTCAAAATATTATTGACTATGATCCAGACCTTATAGTTCTCTCACTGGGTGTAGATACTTTTGCGGACGACCCTGTTGGAGGCTTTAAACTCCAATCTCCCAATTTTAAAACAATTGGTAATTTGATTGCTGAATTGGAAATGCCAACACATTTTATAATGGAAGGTGGCTACGCAATGGAAGCACTAGGAAAAAATGTGGGGAACGTTGTAACTGGGTTTTGCAAATTAACTCAATAATAGAAGTAATAAAATTAGTTGAAAATATGAGGGTTTTTACGACTTCAAGAGGTCAGATGTTGGGTGATGAGAGAACAGATGTCTATTTAACTAAGCTGTTGTTGTTTAATGGGTTTTAGTAAAAAATAAATTTGTAGAGGTACAATTAGAGGCACACTATGATATGCATTTAGAGGTACGCATTGAAACTTCACTCGTAAGCTAATAAACATTCTATGTTTTTATTTTCTACAGATATTTACTCGCCTGCTACATATATACAAAATATATTCCATTCCAATATCCATCATGAATAAATCCCCTTTTTCAGCTTTATTTTTCATTAATTCATTTAATTTACTTAATATCAGATACCTCATTCTGATAAAATTAGTAACGAACAATAACTGTATCAATCCTAAATAAATTCAAACTAAAGAAAGCGCTGCTTTTGATAGAGATTTTATAAATTTATCTAAAATAGCAGGTGAAGTCACAGAAGAAGTTACATCAGCTTCTGTATGAAAATAAGGATTTGTCCCTGCTATAGATAACATCGGTACATTCTTTGACGCCCAACATTTACTTTCACCAACCCACTCATTTTCAGAGACATTATTATCAGGTGATTTTACTAAGATTTCCAACGTAGCTAAATTATCAGAAATATCCTTAAAATTGTTAGAATAACATATCCCNGTNAAATCGGTATTTTNATTCGCTAAACATGATCCCAAGTGCAAAACTGCTTTAGGTTTTTTTTCGTAAGACTCTACAAACTTATAGGCACCTCGATATCCCAGCTCATGGCCATTAGCGAAAACTAAATCAACAGAATGATATTTTGCGATCTCCCGAGCAACCAATAATGCAATTGAAACACCGCAGCCCCTCTCACCAGCACACGAAAACCAACCTGAAATTGGTGTAGTTATTACAAACGGAGGATCTTTTTTTTTGATATTATGAGTGGCCAAAATATTAGATGACTGATTTTTTACGATTGAAGCCTCATAAGAAATATTAATATCTTTTTTATCCCTGATGTAATTAAAAGTTTCTTTATCAACTAAAATAATTGGGAAATTTAAGTCATAGGCGTTGTGAGAATTGATTGCACTTAAGTGCTCAGACTTTGAGATACTTTCAAGTATTAATCCATCATAGCCAGATAATTGAGCATCTCTAACTAACTTCTGAATAATCAACTCTTCCGGTTCATGCAAGTTTGACGAATTAGTAAAATAACTTTTCATACCATCATCAAGTTTAAAAAATAATGGATTTTCTATTTTACCCTTTCCTAGCACAGAATAATATAACAACATCCCGACGATGTTATACGTTTGACTTCTAAATTTACCTTCATAATGCTGATAACTAAAGTTTTCTAAGTGAACTGTCCAAGAAGAAGCTTTGAGATAATTCGTCAGCCAGTCAATTACTTTTTGATTACCTACTACACCAGTTCTGTGAGGAGAAAAGCTTTCAAACTTTGTTACCAAATTATATGCCTCTATCCCCAAAGACATCTATTTCTTCCAACTCAGAAGTTCACTAATTCTTAATTTAAACAATGCAACAATATACTTCATTGTTGAAGTTTTACCCATTATTTAGTTATTTGCCATACTCAACTTGCTTTCAGACTGTGGCGCTACTTTAAATATGTTTATCATTGTCTGATCTAATCGGAGTTAAAAACACTTATTATCTTTTTTGCTTATTTTTATTGTCTTTAGAAAAACTAGTGACAATAGAGTTATAATAACCGAGTAAATAAGAGTTGTTAAAAGATTTCAATGGGTTAGGTGGTGGGTGATAAGAGACTCGAACTCCTGACATCTTCGGTGTAAACGAAGCGCTCTACCAACTGAGCTAATCACCCTCAACAACCGACTTCTAACCATGCTATTGGGATTATGGCAAGAGGTAAATATAGCCCACCTAAAAAAACACGCCCATTCAATAACAAAGCTTTAAATGATACTCATCTTAAATTTTATTACTATCAATTACCGATTAATGGGCTACGGTTGACGTCTGAGTTTGATTTTCCATCATCGAAAGGGCTTTAGCTTCTTCTGCATCTGCATCCCACTCAATTGGTTTAGGTTCAGAGACCAACGCGTGTTTTAAAACCTCTTTAACGTGAGCGACAGGAATGATGGTCAATCCCTCTTTCACATTCGATGGTATCTCTTTTAAATCCTTTTCATTTTCTAGAGGAATGAGCACAGTTGTAATTCCGCCTCTGAGTGCTGCCAAGAGTTTCTCTTTCAATCCGCCTATGGGCAACACATTACCACGCAGTGTTACCTCGCCTGTCATGGCAATATCTTTTTTCACAGCTATCCCTGTTAAAACTGACAAGATCGATGTTACCATTCCAACACCTGCTGAAGGTCCATCTTTAGGTGTGGCACCTTCGGGAACATGGACATGAATATCCATTTTCTCAAATAAGGTTGGTTTGATCCCCATCTCTGGCGACACAGAACGAATAAACGATGAAGCAGTATCAATACTCTCTTTCATCACGTCCCCTAGTGTTCCAGTAGTTTTCATTCGTCCTTTCCCAGGAAGCTTCAGAGCTTCAATTGAGAGTAAATCACCACCAACAGAAGTCCAGGCTAAGCCCGTAACAACGCCAACTGCATCCGCTTGTTCTGCAAGACCATAACGAAATCTTTTTACGCCTAGTAAGTCTTCTAAATCATTCAAACCAACTTCAACGTTATTCACCTCTTTTTTTATTATCTTTGTTACTGCTTTACGACAAATTTTTGCGAGTTCTCGTTCAAGATTTCTAACGCCTGCTTCACGTGTGTATCTGCGTATTATTTCCATCAAGGTGTCATTACCTAGATTAAACTCTTTGGATTTTAGGCCATGACCTTTAATTTGCTTTGGCAATAAGTGTTGATAAGCGATTTCAACTTTCTCTTCTTCAGTATAACCTGATAAGGCGATTGTCTCCATCCTGTCTAGTAGTGGTCCAGGCATATTGTAACTGTTAGCGGTCGTCAGGAATAATACATCTGACAGATCATATTCAACCTCAAGATAATGATCCGTAAATGTTGAATTTTGTTCAGGATCTAGCACTTCTAGCATAGCACTTGCAGGATCTCCTCTGAAATCTTGACCCATCTTATCTATTTCATCAAGTAATATCAAAGGATTGTTAGTCTTAGCTTTCTTCATGGATTGAATGATTTTCCCAGGCATCGAACCAATATATGTTCGCCTGTGACCCCTTATTTCACTCTCATCTCTTACACCACCCAAGCTAATTCTAATAAACTCTCTGCCTGTGGCGCGCGCTACCGACTTTCCTAGAGATGTTTTACCGACGCCTGGTGGTCCCACTAAGCACATAATTGGGCCCTTTAGTTTTGACGACCGCTGCTGTACAGCTAAATTTTCAATTATGCGTTCTTTAACTTTTTCCAAACCATAATGNTCATCATCGAGCACTTTTTGAGCTTTTATCAGATCTTTTTTCACTCGGGATTTTTTACCCCAAGGCAATGACAATATCCAATCCAAGTAGTTACGAACAACCGTTGCTTCCGCCGACATCGGAGACATATTCTTGAGCTTCTTTACCTCACTATCAACTTTCTCTTGAGCTTCTTTAGAAAGCTTAGCCTCACTAATCTTCTTGATCAGATCGTCCATCTCCGACTGATCGTCACCGTCCCCTAATTCTCTTTGAATGGCTTTCATCTGCTCATTTAAATAGTACTCTCTTTGAGTCTTTTCCATTTGAGTTTTTACTCTAGTTTTTATTTTTTTCTCTACTTTAAGAACAGATAATTCTCCCTTCATGTGGGTGAAGGCTTTTTCTAGACGTTCAGTGACGTTCAANGTTTCTAATAAACCCTGTTTCTCACTAATATCNAGACCAAGATGTCCGGACACTATATCCGCCAGTTTTGATGNTCCNTTAGTTTCGGCAACCGTTGATAATACTTCTTCNGGTACATTCTTTCGNAGCTTTGCATACTTTTCGAATTCCTCAATCACGGATCGACTTAAAGCCTCTGTTGCTACTTTGTCTCCTTCNTTTTCTGCCAAGATTTCTGCTTCTGCTTCAAAGTAATTTGTATTATCAATAAAGTCNTTTATTTTTACTCTTTGACGNCCCTCGACAAGAACTTTTACGGTTCCATCAGGCAACTTTAACAATTGTAAAACATTAGCAATNACGCCCACTTTATATATGCCCTCTTTGTTTGGCTCATCTTCATTGGGATCTACTTGAGAAGCTAACACAATATCTTTGTCGTCTTGCATTACTTCTTCTAAAGCTCTCACGGACTTTTCACGACCAACAAACAAAGGCACGATCATATGAGGAAAAACCACGATATCTCGTAATGGCAAAATTGGGTAGCTGTTGTTTATATTAGTCATAAAAAAACCTTTTATAGTTATTCAAGAGAATGTTTGAAACGTATCTCTATCTTCTTTTCTGTAATGCATTACCTATTGTGAAGTGGGGTTGGAACTACACTCTGTCAAGAGCAAAGAGACAGACTCTTTGGTAATCGAGCATTTTAAAGCTCTTCTATATCGCCAATCATTCGCAATTTATTAAAGTCATCAACAAATTTTGATAATTCATTTTCCCTAATTGCCTTTCGGATATCTGCCATTAATTCCTGATAATAGTGCAAATTGTGCCAAGTCAAAAGCATTGATCCAATAATTTCACCAATTTTTATAGTGTGATGAAGATAAGCTCTACTGTAATTTTGGCAGGTTGGGCATTTACAAAAAGGGTCTAATGGNCTCTCATCGTCCTTGTGACGNGAATTTCTCANATTTATTGCACCAAATCGCGTCAATCCTTGACCAGTTCTTCCAGATCGCGATGGCAGAACACAATCAAACATATCAACCCCTCGCTGTACTGCACCTATAATNTCATCTGGTTTGCCTACGCCCATTAGGTATCGAGGTTTATCTTGGGGTAACTGATTTGGGGCATAATCNAGCACTTTAAACATTTGCTCTTGTCCCTCACCTACAGCTAAACCTCCAATAGCATAACCATCAAAACCAATTTCACTNAATTTTTCTGCACTTTNTTCTCTNAGGTCTCTNAAAGTGGATCCTTGTTGAATTCCAAACAGTGCATGCTCAGGTCTATCACCAAATGNATCTCTGCTTCTTTTTGCCCATCTCATTGACATCGACATCGANGTTTCAGCCTCTACCTTTGTAGTTGGATAAGGAGTGCATTCATCAAAACACATTACAATATCCGACCCCAACAGCTTTTGAATTTCTATTGATCTCTCAGGTGAAAGATAATGNTTTGATCCATCAACATGACTTTTAAACGTAACNCCATCTTCCGTTATTTTTCTTAATTTTGACAAACTCATCACTTGAAAACCACCACTATCAGTTAAGATTGGACGATCCCAATTCATGAATTTATGCAAACCACCAAGCTGAAAAATACGCTCAGCAGTTGGACGAAGCATGAGATGATAAGTATTACTTAAAATAATCTCAGCACCAGTTGAGCGAACACTTTCAGGCATCATAGCTTTAACCGTAGCTGCTGTGCCAACTGGCATAAAAGCTGGAGTTAAAATATTACCACGATTAGTCGAAATCGTGCCTAAGCGCGCTGAACCATCTTCATTATTTATTTTAAAATTAAATTTTTTCATGTATATTTGCTTTTAAATGAGAAACTGCTTATTTGAGGCCAACATCTCTATATTTCACTCTAGACCTCGATTACATGAAACTATATGGTAATGCCATACAATTAAAGTCAGGTAATATGATGGATGAAAATACACAAGAGGGCTCACCTCTAATTGCTCCTTCTTCAACGGATCATCCAATTTATGAGACTATTGTGGAAGCGTGTAAATCTGTATACGATCCAGAAATACCTGTAAACATTTATGACTTGGGTTTGATTTACACAATTAACATCAATGAAGAATCTGACGTGGATGTAAAAATGTCCCTTACTGCTCCAGGTTGCCCAGTGGCTGGAGAAATGCCAATCTGGGTTGAAGAGGCTATTGAACCGCTGCCTGGAGTGAGAAGTGTTAAGGTAGAGTTGGTTTGGGAACCTCAATGGGGGATGGATATGATGTCTGATGAAGCAAGGTTAGAATTAGGATTCATGTAATGTTTAATATTCCGGGCAAAAACATAGTTAGTTTAACTGATAAAGCAGTAAGCCAAATTTCAAAATTAATGCTCGCTTCAAACCATAAGGGTTTAAGAATTGGTGTCAAAAAAGGTGGCTGCGCTGGCATGGAATATACGATGGAATATGTAGACCAAATTGATGCAAATGATGCTATTGTTGAGCAAGATGGAGCGTGCGTTATGGTTGCTCCGATGGCTCAGATGTTCTTGCTGGGCTCAGTTATAGACTATGAGGTATCTTTATTGGAAAGTGGATTTAAATTTAACAATCCAAATGTTACAGAAGAATGTGGCTGTGGTGAGTCTATTAAATTTGCGGACGTGTAAGTAAATTTTAAAGATACCTTGTATTCAATGTTCAAATATAAACTTCTAAAAGCTGAGAAATCATGTAAGTTATCTTTTGAATGTTGTAATACCTAGCTGGATTTGAAAATGCGAACTAAAGTAATTGCTGGTAATTGGAAAATGAATGGTCTCAAAGAAAATGTAAATGAGATTGTGCCAATAATTGAGCTTTCTAAAGTGATGAAAACTCAGGTTATTTTATTTCCACCTATTACATTAATTTCGAGAATGATTTCAAAGGCACAAGGCTCGGCATTACATATCGGTGCTCAGGATTGTCATCATGACAATAAAGGCCCAAATACTGGGGATATTTCAGCTCAAATGATAAAAGATTTAGGAGCTGAATATGTGATAGTGGGTCACTCAGAAAGAAGAGAGTTTCACAAGGAAACCAATGCAATAATAAAGAAAAAAATACTGACTGCCTGGCAAAATAAATTGACCACAATCTTATGTGTTGGAGAAAACTTAGATNTTGCAAAAAAATCTATAACCAATGAATATATTCNCCAGCAACTCAAGGGCTCGTTACCANCGAATATAGATAAGCAGAAGCTTATCATCGCTTATGAGCCGNTTTGGGCTATTGGAACTGGAAAAATACCAACTCTACAGCAGATAAAAAATGTTCATAATTTTATTCGCTCTCTGTTATGTGAGATATACGGGAAATCTGTCGGCCAGGAANTTAGAATTATATATGGTGGATCACTTAATAAAGATAACGCTGCAGAAATATTTGAAATTAAAAATGTTGATGGAGGGCTTGTGGGCGGGGCTTCACTCACAGCAAAATCATTTCTACCGATAATCCATGCACTANANANCAATGGGGACTGAATGTTAAATATGAATTGCTTTACCCAACGCATCCAAAGCACTTTCATGAATGGCTTCTGACAAAGTTGGATGCGGTAAAATAGTATGCACAAAATCCTCATCTGTTATCTCCAAACCCAATCCGATNGCATAAGAACCTATTAATTCTGTAACATTAGGTCCAATCATATGAGCGCCNAGAAGCTCTCCTGTTTCTGCGTTATAAATTGTTTTTATAAATCCATCAGTATCATCCAGAACTACTGCCTTTCCATTTCCAATTAATGGAAANTTACCAATATTTATTTTTATTTTCTTATCTATAGCTTGCTGTTCGGTAAGTCCTATTGATGCTATTTCAGGGTAAGAATAAGTGCAATTAGCAATACTTGCCTTATTTACTGGAATTGGATCCTTTCCAGCTATTAAATTAGCTACCATTACGCCTTCATGACTAGCCTTATGAGCCAACCAAGGTGCCGCAGCGACATCTCCAATTGCAAAAATACCATCAACATTGGTTTTGCACCACTCATCAACCTCAATGTGATTTAACTTTGTTTTTACTCCTATTTCTTCCAATCCAATCGAGTCACTATTCCCAGTGATACCGATTGCTACTAAAACAGCATCAAATTTAACTCTATCTTGTTCTGAACTAATTTTTGCTTCAACAAGGTTCTTCTTCTCAGATATTGAGACCACATGGGAATTAAGAATGATCTTAATTCCTTTCTTTTCATAGGATTTTTTAGCAAATTTCGAGATCTCTGAATCTTCATTTATAAGTATTCGATCCATGGCCTCTACTACTGTAACTTTAGTCCCTATTGAATTATAGAATGAAGCAAATTCCATTCCAATTGCTCCAGAACCGACAATCAATAAACTGCTTGGTATGAATAGTCCTTTCAAGGCATCTTTATAATTCCATATCTTTTTTCCATCTGTTGGGACACTATCTAACTTCTTTGGACTTGCGCCTGTAGCTAAAACAATATTTTTTGACTTTAATATTATTGAATTTTTCCCTTTAACTGTGACTTCAGACATCCCTGAAATAACCGCTGTTCCAGAAAAAAAATCAACCTCATTTTTGTTAATTAAGTAAGAAATTCCCTTTACTAACTTCTCTGAAGCAGCCCTTGAACGTTGGAATATGACATTATGGTCGACTTGCAAATCATTGATTATTATACCATCTTTAGTCAAATTATTTATCGCTGTTAATGTTTTTGCAGAATCCAATAATGATTTTGTTGGTATGCAACCCCAATTCAAACAAATACCACCC
>NYTF01000070.1 GCA_002683355.1 Paracoccaceae bacterium
GCCCCACATTCACCTGCAAATTCGATAGACATTACTGAAACAAAAGGAACCAAAGTTGATGTTGCATATATTGGTGCATGTACAGGAGCTAAATTGTCTGACTTGAGAATGGCAGCTTCAGTTTTGAAGGGAAAAAAGCTAGCTTCTGGGGTTAGATTATTGGTTGCTCCTGCATCACTAAAAGATCAAGAAACTGCTAAAACAGAGGGAATTATGCAGATTTTTGAAGATATAGGCGCATCAATTTTACCAAACTCATGTGGAATTTGTGCTGGCTATGGTTCAGAGAGATTGGGTGAAGATATTGTTTGCATTTCATCAACTGCACGAAACTTTCAGGGGCGCATGGGTGCACTATCATCTGGTGTATATTTAAGTTCACCATATACAGTTGCCGCTTCTGCTATTTGTGGGGAGATCAGTGATCCGCGAAATTTTATTGGAATAAAAAATGAGTGAGATTGGTACTGTTTGGTTGTTTGGTGATGATATTGATACTGATATATTGGCGCCTGGAAAATTTATGAGTAGCGAAATTAGTATTTTAGCATCTCATTGTCTGGAAGCGATTAATCCTTCATTTGCCAAGAACGTGCAGCCAGGAGATCTACTTGTGGCAGGAAGCAATTTTGGAGTTGGATCTTCACGTGAGCAAGCTGCACAAGCTCTAAAATATCTTGGAATTAAAGCTATAATTGCCAAATCATATGCTGGTATTTTTTATAGGAATGCAATTAATTTAGGTTTGCCAGTGTTTGTTGGTAAAGTGAGTGACGTTGTGCAACCTGGAGATAGGGCCAGATTGGCAATTAAAACTGGTATTTTTGAGTTAGTGGACGAAAATAAAACTATCTGTTGTGAACCTATATCTAAATTTTTACTAGAGCTGATAGAAGCTGGTGGTTTGGTGCCTCATCTAGAAAAAAGATTTGCCAAAGAAAAGAAAATAATATGAAGAAAACATTTAAAGATAAAATGAATAATCATAAAATGCTAATTTTACCTGGGGTTTATGATGCTCTTTCGGCTTTATTAGCGCAACAGACGGGCTTTGAAGGTGTTTATTTGTCAGGGGCAAGTATTTCTTACACAAGATTAGGTCGATCTGATGTTGGCTTAGTATCGGTCAGTGAAGTAGCAAATACCTTAGAGATGATATGTGATAGAGTAGATATTCCTGTAATGGTGGATGCAGATAATGGTTATGGTAATGCCTTGAATGTTCAAAGAACTGTCCGGCAATTTGAAAGAGCTGGTGCTTCGGCCATTCAATTAGAAGACCAATCTTATCCAAAAAGATGCGGACATTTAAATGGAAAAATTTTAATAAAAACCAGTGAAATGGTAGGAAAAATTAATGCTGCTTTAGATGCGAGAAAGAGTGAAGAGACACTGATTGTTGCACGCACTGATGCAATTTCTGTAGAGGGTCTTTCAGAGGCGATTGAGCGAGCTCAACGTTATTGTGATGCTGGCGCCGATATAATTTTTGTTGAGGCGCCTAGTTCAATTGATGACATGAGTTTGATCGTAGAAAGTTTAGCTCCAAGAGTACCATTGCTTGCAAATATGGTGGAGGGGGGGCAAACACCCCTATTAACAGCAGACAAATTAAAGAAAATCGGATATAAGCTGGTTATATTTCCTGGAGGATTAGTAAGAGCCCAAACATATTTAACACAGAGATATCTTGCTCAATTGTTGCGTGATGGATCAACAATTAACATGTTAGATAAGATGGTCGACTTCCAAAAATTAAATGAAATTATCGGCACTGAAGAGTTGTTAACACTTGGCGCAAGATATGATACCTTAAAGGGTGACGAATAATGATAGACGCAGTTACATTAGCCATCTTAAATGGTCGATTGGAACAAATTGCGGATGAGATGGATGCTACTTTATTTCGCTCAGCCTTTAATCCCATTATTGCAGAGGCTCATGACGCTTCTCATGGCATATATGATGCTGAAAATGGAGATACCTTAGTTCAAGGAAAGTCTGGTTTGCCAATTTTTGTTGGTGTCATGGCCTTTGCAGTGAAAGCCGTTATAGACAAAGCTGCAAGAGATGATGACCTTGTTGATGGTGATGTTTACATTTTTAACGACCCTTACGATGGTGGTACTCATCTCTCCGATTTTCGACTTGTGAAGCCCTTGTATAGAAATGGCTCTGTATATTGTTATTTAGCTTCAGTTGGACATTGGCATGATGTAGGGGGTAACGTTCCAGGAAATTATAATCCAATTGCTACTGAAAGTTTTCAAGAAGGTATGCTGATACCGCCAGTCAAATTATTTAAAGCTGGCGTAATACAGCAGGATATTATTGATATTTTGCAATCTAACTCTAGGCTTCCCATGTCTGTGTATGGAGATTTGAATGCTCAGATAAATGCCTTAGATTTAGGAGTGAAAAGACTTAATTCATTATTAGATGATTATGGCGAAAACACTATAAAGCTTGCTTTGGGGGAGCTAAAAGACCGCGCATCCAAAATGATGAGGTCATACATTTCGAGCTTACCAGATGGTGAGATTTATGCTGAAGATTATCTTGATAATGATGGAATTGTTGATGAGCCTTTAAAAATAGCGCTTAGTTTAAGGATCTCAGGAGAGTCGATGACAATGGATTTTGGAGCATCTTCTTTACAGTGTAGCGGTCCTGTAAATATCGCGCGCTCAACGACTATTGCTGCATGTTATGTAGCTTTAAAACACATTTTTGGCGATGTTCCAGCAAACGCAGGGGTTCTTGAACCAGTAAAATTCATTATAAAAGAAAAGTCTCTTTTATCAGCTACTGCTCCTAAACCTGTGGGTGGATATACGGAAACGATACTTCGCTTAATTGATGTTATTTTTCAAGCTGTTGCAAAAATTGCCCCAGATAAATCTAATGCCTGTGCTTATGGTACTATCAACGCCCTATCAATAGCGGGACATAGAAAAAATGGTCAACGATGGGTGATGTTCTCTTTTTTTGGAGGAGGGCATGGTGGGCATCCATTAGGTGATGGGCTTAATCATGGTAATGCGCCGATATCTACAGCGACAATACCACCCTTGGAAATTTTAGAAGCGGCATATCCAGTAAAATTTAATCAATGGGCTTTAAGGCCAGACTCTGGTGGCGATGGAAAGTTTAGGGGCGGTTTAGGTGCCACTTATGAGATTGAACTTTTAGAAGAAAATGCTGATGCGTTTTTATTTGGAGAGCGAGGAAAGTTTGCGCCTGCAGGCGTGGTTGGTGGTGAGCCTGGCGCTAAGAATATTTTTACTTATGAAGGTGAGAATGGCCCAGCTCATCCTAAAATGATTTCTAAGATTGTTGGAGTGAAACTGAAAAGGGGTCAAACTGTCAGAATTGATACACCTGGTGGTGGTGGATATGGCAAACCTTCTGAACGCTCTAATGCTTTGCGAGATGCAGATAGAACTCTTGGTTACGTAACTAAAGGAAAATTATGAAAAACTTGAAACAGGTCAACAAGTTAGTTGGGGTTGACGTTGGGGGAACGTTTACGGACGTTTTCGTATTAAATCAATCTTCAGGGCATGTATCTGTAAGTAAGGTTGCATCCACTGTAGGTGACCAATCGATAGGATTTTTAAATGGTATTGGACAAGGCGCCAAGCATTTTGATGAGATAAATACTGTTGTGCATGGAACCACTGTTGGAACAAACGCCTTACTAGAGCGCAAAGGAGCTAAAACTGGAATAATTACAACTAAGGGCTTCCGTGATGTTCTTGAGATGCGACGGCGTGATAGGCCCACAACTTGGGGTTTGTGGGGTATGTTTGAGCCTGTGGTGCCAAGAAATTTGCGTTTAGAAGTAACTGAGCGCACATTGGCTGATGGCACTATTAGTGTGCCAATAGATTTAAATGAGGTTAAGGATGCCGCTGAAACCTTAATTAAACTTGGCTGTGATGCCGTTAGTGTTTTTTTTATCAATGCATTTGCCAATTTAGAGAATGAGAAATTGGCAGTTTCAGAGGTTAGGAAAATTTGGCCAAATCCATATGTAACCTGTGCAACTGAAATTTTACCAGAAATTAGAGAATTTGAAAGATGTTCGACATCTACATTGAACGCATATTTACAGCCAGTAGTTGCAAATTATTTGGATAGATTAAAAAAAGGTTTATATGAAAAGGGCTCTTCGTCTGATGTTTTAATAGTCCAATCAAATGGTGGATTAATGGACGTGGATTTAGCAGCGCAATTCCCAATTAGAACGGCACTTTCGGGGCCAGCAGCTGGAGTAAAAGCTGCTCAGTATATCGGTTCTGAAGCAGGTTTTGAAAATATAATCACGTGCGATATGGGTGGGACATCATTCGATGTGTCACTTGTAAAAAATGGAAAAAGCACACTAGCAGCTCAAACTGAAATTGACTTTGGGATGGTGGTTAGAACTCCCATGGTTGAGATATCCACGATAGGAGCTGGGGGTGGATCAATAGCACATATTGACCAGGGAGGATTATTGTCAGTTGGACCAAAAAGTGCAGGATCTGATCCTGGTCCAGTTTGTTATGGGCTTGGCAATAATCAACCAACTGTAACTGATGCTAATCTTTTACTTGGACGCATTAATCCGGACAGACCAATCGGTGGTAAACTTGAGAAATTAGATGTTGATGCTGCATATCATGCTGTTGAAAAGCAGATTGCTACACCTCTAAAATTGACTGTTTATGAAGCTGCTGATGCCATTGTTAGAGTAGCCAATGCTAAGATGGCAGGTGCAATACGATTAGTCTCTGTAGAGAGAGGACACGATCCTAAGCAATTCGCTATTATGCCCTTTGGTGGGGGTGGATCGTTGCATGCTGGTGCATTGATGAAAGAAATTGGTCTGGTTGCTTCTATAATACCGCGTTATCCGGGTGTGACCTCTGCTTTAGGTTGTGTTGTTGCTGATATGCGACTTGATATTGTTCAAACAGTAAATCAAATGTTAGATGATTTAGATATTGATGCGCTTTCTAGAAAAATGGATGATCAAGCTTTGAAATTTGAGCAAGCTTTAAGTAAAGCAGAGAACAGCTTAACTGGATTATCAAGATCATTTGAGCTTGATATGTTATATTTAGGTCAAACACACTCTATTAGTATTCCGTTACCAAATGATCCAAAAACTTATACAATTAAAAGTATTATTGATGCTTTTAATGAAGTTTATGTAGAAACTTATGGTCGACTACTTCCTGGAATAGCTCTTAGAGTGGTTAATATGAGAGTAGCAGTGGTAGGCCATCGTCCAAAATTAGATTTATCTTCAATGGCACCAATTTTATCAAAGAAAGTTGATGAATGTGTAACTGGTAGTAGATTAGTTTGGTGTGATGGAGCTGAGATCAGCGTAAAAATTTATGAACGTTTAGATGTCCCCGTAGGAGCAAAAGTTCTTGGGCCAGCAATTCTTGAGCAACCAGATACTACTATATTTATCGAACCCAGTATGTTTGGAATTGTAGATAAATTTGGAAATCTAATTATTAAATGGATAGAGGCATAAACTTATGNGTAAAGAAAATTCAGCTTTGTTAATAGTGGATCTTCAGAACGACTTTGTCCATTCGGATGGTGCCTACGGTCGTGCAGGTCAATTTTCAAAAGAAATATCTATTTTACCAAACACTATCGCTCCTTTAGCAAAAGTAATGCGGAGCAACGGGAATCCAGTTATTTCAACTCAATTTACCTTAATACCTGATAAAAATGGAGATCCGATGATCGCTGGGCATTTAAAAAAACTGCGTCCTTTTCTGAAAAAAGGAGATTTTGAATCTGGATCGTGGGGAAATCAAATGGTGGATGAATTGGGCATTCCTGATTATGTAATTGAGAAAATAGCCTACTCAGCGTTTTATATGACCCGATTAGAATGGATTTTAAGAAAAATAAATATTCAGCATCTTGTGGTAGGTGGAATTGTAACAAACGGTGGCGTTGCATCAACAGTTAGAAATGCACATGTTCTTGATTTTAANACTACCATTTTATCGGATGGGTGCGCTGCATTTTCAGAAAAAACCCACGCAAATGCTATATCAGACTTATCGACTGTTTCGGATACTGGAACATGTTCAGAATTAATAGCCCGCTTTTCTTAATATCAGAGGCCTTTAGGGTTTGTTAAAAATTCATTAATCACGTGGTNGGGTGCTTTTACATAATCAGATGTTCTACTTATTCCTTGGCCAGTTTGCCTTTTTAGAGATACTGCCATTTCTGCCATTTTGACAGTAATTGGGATGCCATTAATTACTGGCGCCATATCAATATTATGATTGTTAAATTTGGAGAATAATAGCATTGGTATACCACCGCCAGGAATTATCACGTCAATTCCTGCTTTTACTAAGGGTTTACCTTGTTCTTCAAACAATAATTTTACTGCTTCTGCTTTTTCCTCTGAACCATATGCATTTAAGATTTGACCGGGCTCGAAGGTCATTGAATGTACNCCAGTTACTCTTTCTTTAAGCCCATATTTTGCTATTTGGTGATGAAACCATGGAATAAAACGCGGGTTTATTGTCACTATTCCAAGTCTTTGTCCTAACTGACAGCTATATAGCATAGTGGCCTCTCCTAATGCTATTATAGGAATATCTACCACCGTTCTTGCTTCATAAAGCCCTGCATCTTGAAAATGACCCACAATAAATGCATCATAACCCTCTTTTTCAGCTTGAACTGCATTGCAAATCATCTCCCTTGCGCATCGAAACTCGACAAGAGGATGTGCATAACTATCGAATGGGGTTATGCCTCTAATATCAATTTGAGTATTTTTATCACTTGAATCATCTAAATGCTCACCAAGGGCGTCCCAATATGATTTTCCATTTTCGTAATCAACGTAACTTTGATACCAAATTTTCATCTTTAATCCTTCTAAAATAGTAATCGCCTTATTATTAATTACGTATTGTCTTGCCATCTGCAAATAGTTTTATCCAAATTCGTTTAGCGTATAGACTCGTGTTGAGAAAATGCCATAATATTTTCATGGCGAATAAAAGAAAAATTATAGCAGAGATACAGTCTCCTGATGAAATTAATTTCGAATATCACGTTCAGGTTTTAATCGTAGGAGCTGGCGCGTGTGGGCTCACAGCGGCACTAGCAGCTAATGATAATACTAACGATATACTTGTTCTCGAGAGAGATTCTATCCTTGGAGGATCAACAGCCTTATCCTCAGGATTTGTTCCAGCTGCACAGACCAAAAGTCAATTTTCTTTAGGCATAAACGATAGTGCTGAGATTTTTAGTAAAGATATATCTAATAAGGCAGGCAAAAAANAGAATANGAGTCTGACAAGTATAGTTTCAGTCAAATGTGGAGAAGTGCTNGATTGGCTGGGTGAAAAGCATGGTATTGAGTGGCAAATATTGGATAATTTTCTTTATCCAGGTCATAGTGTTCATAGAATGCATGCTGTTCCTGAGAAAACCGGTGTAGGCTTAATCAACAGATTACAANCTGCTGTCACTGATGCTGATATTGCGGTTTCGACCAACTCTTTAGTTGATACAATTTTTATGTCTGACGATATTGTAAAGGGAGTGAGGGTTCAGCGTCCTAATAATAAGCATGAATTGATAAGTTGCGATAATTTGATTTTGGCCTGTAATGGTTATGGGGCAAATAATGNGCTAGTNAGAAAGCATATTCCAGAAATGTGTGATGCTCTTTATTTTGGACATGCCGGTAATGAGGGTCATGCNGTTTTGTGGGGAGAGCAAATAAATGCTAACATAATTCATCTGAGTGGTTATCAGGGCCACGGATCTGTTGCNACGCCTCATGGAATTTTAATAACTTGGGCNTTNATGATGGAGGGTGGAATCCANGTTAATGAGCAAGGAATGCGATTTAGNAATGAAAATCAAGGATACTCAGAGCAAAGTATGCATGTTTTGGAACAATCTAATAGCATTGCATGGAATGTTTATGANGAGAAAGTGCATCNTCTAGGAAAAGAATTTCCTGATTATCAAAAAGCCATAAATTCAGGAGCTATCAAGTCAGCAGAAAATGCTACAGCTTTGGCAAAATTAATAGGTATTGATCAAAAAGGTTTTGAAAAAACTTTAAGTTTAATCGAAGACTTTGCGATGAGAAAAAAGGTTGATAAATTTGGGAGGCAATTCAAGCGAAATATAGCACACAATGAAAAGATGTTTGCGATAAAGGTAACTGGTGCTCTATTTCACACTCAAGGTGGTTTGTTAGTAAATGACAAAGCACAGGTGTTAAAAATCGATAATACTCCTTTTGATAATTTATTTGCTGGAGGGGGCGCTGCATGTGGTGTTTCAGGGCCAGATGTATCGGGCTATCTTTCGGGGAATGGATTGCTTACAGCCTTCTCGTTAGGAGGTTTGGCTGGGTGGAACGCATCGAAATAACTAAACTTATAAATTTGAGGATTTTAAAATGTTTGTTGATTTAAAAAATAAAGTTGCGATCGTTACTGGCTCAGGTCAAGGCATTGGGCAGGGTATTGCAAAGGTTTTCGCTGCAAACGGTGCATCGGTAATTATTGCTACTAGAAGCAAAGAAAATGGATCTGCAACTGTGAATGAAATAAAAGAACGGGGTGGCGAAGCAAAGCTTATACAATGTGATGTAGGAAAAAGTGAAAATATTACTGAGTTGGTTCAAGAAACAGCAGATCTTTATGGCCGCATTGATATTGGAATCCATAATGCAGCAGTATTTGGTCAAAGCACAATAGAGCAATTGTCCGATCATGCATTAGAAGAGACACTTTCGGTCAATATGAAAGCGGCATTTTGGTTAACTAAAAGTTGTATCCCTTTTTTTCGAAGGCAAGGCATGGGAAGGATGATTTTTACATCTTCAGTGACTGGGCCAAAAGTTGCTATGCCGGGAACTGCACATTATGCGATGTCGAAAGGAGGCATGAACGCATTTATAAAGACTGCGGCGCTTGAGTATGCAAAAGAAAATATTACAATAAATGGTATTGAGCCTGGTTATATTATGACCTCTGCAATGTCTGAACTTGCNGGTCCTGAGGAGTTGAAAAAAATGGCTAGTTGTATTCCGACTGGTGATTTTGGAGTTCCTGAAGATATTGCTTATCCAATGCTATTTTTAGCATCAGACAAAGCATCTTATATAACTGGACAGACAATTGTTGTTGACGGAGGTTCAACTTTACCTGAAAGCCAAATAGTGATGGACCAATTTTACAACCTCACCCATGATTAGCGCTAAACATCAATCAATTTTTTGGAATATCAAAAATCATGTTTGAATTTTTTCAANCNTTGGCTGAATTATTGCCAGCTCTTGGTTTNTTAATGTTAAATGTATTAATTCCTGGACCNAATGTTTTAAATACTGTNGGNACATCAATTGGGTCAAGTAGACTTTCTGGTGTGTACTGCGCAGTTGCGTGCGGTGTGGGTTTGTTTATTTGGGCTATTATAGCCTTATTGGGTGCTGGAGCATTATTTATAACTTTTCCATTTTTAAAATTTGGGCTTACAATTTTTGGTGCAACATTGTTGTGGTATTTTGCCGCTAAGTATTGTTCAAAAGCCCTAAGCAAGACTGCTAGCTCACTAAATGCACTAAATATGACTAAAAGTGGTGCTTTTAAACATGCTTTNGTAATAATGGTTACTAACCCAAAGGTTTTGACGACATGGTTAGCCGTGATNTCCCTCTTCCCTGTGATAATACAAAATACTTTAAATATCATCACATTCGCCTTATTATCTGGACTAGCTTCTTTTATTGGCCATGCTACTTACGCATTTATTTTTTCTTCTCATGTAGCACAGAATACATATGAAAAAATCCATAGACTGATAAATGGTTTGGTAGGGGTTGGATTTTTTATATACGGTGCAAAGTTAATTTTCGAATTGTTGGNTTGATNGGTAGGCTNTGCTGCATATTCGATATCAATTTGATCCAAAATTTGGCTGTTCAGTTTTTCAAATTTAAGATATTTAACCAAAATAATTTGATTTTATGATGCAAAATCCTGAGAATCTTCATAAAAAGTGTGTGAAATTTACATAAAAAAAGCTTAGTNAAGAAAATATAGTTACAAAAATTCTATTTATTGAGTAATTTTAGTGCGTATTTTGATCTTTTTCAAAAAAAAGCACAACATTTAGTTGACTGAGCGGATTTTTGCCTATTTTGTCGCNNNACACTGTCCAAGATAGGACAGCAACANAAGAGGAAGCAGAAAATGATTGATAAAGCAAACAAAGCAGTTGGAAGTATTACANNCNTAGGCATAGCACTTCTAGCATTAGCAATAGTAGCACAACTTTTAGTTGGAGCGTCNAACATGGCGTTTCTAGGTAATGTAGTNGGTAACATCACTGCATTAGTAGCTGAATTGGGAAGCGCAGGCCTAGCAGGCTTGATCTCACTTGGCGTAGTGCTTTGGCTATTTAATAGATAATATTATTCTATTCTTTCCCCCTCGGCAGAACGAGATATAACTGATGGATCGGTTTAGCGATCTCTTGAAGAAAGTCACAGCATTGTTTTTGACAGCTTCTGAAGCTGGCTTAGCTCTGGTATCACTTATATTGGTTGTGTATCTTTTGTTGGGGGGGAATTCTGGCAACTTCACATTGTCAGTAGTAAATAATTTAGGTCTTCTAGTTGAAGCATTGACGCCGCAGGCAATTGTATCTGTAGCAATAATGTTTGTCGCATATGCTTGGATGCGAAGAAAAAACTAGGTTCTAAAAGTTGATACTAGATTTACTTTATAGTTTTTAGGTATTTAGAAAGTGCTTCTAAACCGTTAGAAAGCACTGAAGGATCATTTGCATATCCGATTCGAAGCCATCCCTCCATATCCATTGCGCTTCCAGGTGCAAACAAAACACCAGTATTCTCTAAAATTTGAATGCAAAAATCTCTAGAAGGTATGTCGTATTCATATTTTAATAAGGCTGTCGTTCCTGCACTTGGTTTTACATAAGAAATGTAATTTTCATTTTCTACCCAATTATCAAGAATTTGTAAATTATTTCTAGTTATTTTAAGATTTCTGAGCGCTATCTTATCACGGTGCTCAAGAGCAATTGAGGCGAAGTAATCATCTAGCATACCAACACTGATGGTATTGTAATCCCTGTGAATACATATTTGCTCTAAAATTTGGGGAGAAGCTGTAATCCAACCTAATCTTAACCCTGCTAAAGAATACGTTTTTGACATGCTGCCGGTGCTTATTCCCTTCGCATACAGATCCGCAATTGATGGTCCATATCCATTACCCTTTTGATTTGTTCCCCTATATACTTCATCACAAATAATATACGCGTCAAAAGATTGTGCTATCTCTACTATTTTACTTAACATATTTTTATCCATTAAGGATCCGGTAGGATTGTTTGGATTATTTAATGCTATAAGTTTTGTTTTGTTTGTAACTATCTGTTTTAATTTCGTTATATCTGGTAAAAAATTATTTTCAGGCATTAATCTCAAGATTGCTACATTCGCGCCTAAGCTTTTAGGGATCGAGTAGTGCTGTTGGTACGTT
>NYTF01000071.1 GCA_002683355.1 Paracoccaceae bacterium
TATACTGGTGAATGGAGTTCCGGTATCAAAAATGGCGAAGGCATTGCTTCATACTCAAATGGAACTGTATACTCTGGTGATTTTCTAAATGGAAATAGGCATGGAATTGGCACTATTCTAATGCAAAACGGTTTTGAATATAATGGGCATTGGCTTAATGGTGAGATCGAAGGTGATGGTACTGCAAACTATCAAAACGGCGACATTTATATCGGTTCGTTTTTAAAAGGCAAAAGACATGGTCTTGGGAAAATGTTTTACTTTAAAGGGCAGATTTTTGAAGGCGAATGGAAAAATGGAAGAGCTATCACAGAATAATTCTAAATTTATCATCTTTGATTGATCAAAAAACCAACCCAAGTGGATTCCAGTTTTTATTTACTTGAATGAGTCCTTATTCGAACTTAAATGTTTATTATGAAAATTTCTAAACAACTGATAGACCCCTTTGAACGAGCCATAACTTATCTTAGAGTGTCTGTTACCGATAGGTGCGATTTTAGATGTGTTTACTGCATGTCAGAAAATATGACTTTCCTACCCAAAAAAGAATTATTAACACTTGAAGAGTTGGATCGACTTTGCTCAATCTTTGTAAATCAGGGCATTCAAAAACTCCGAGTAACTGGTGGGGAACCACTGGTAAGAAGAAATATAATGGATTTTTTCAAGTCAATGTCCCGCCACCTCATATCTGGTGCTTTAAAAGAGCTCACTCTAACTACGAATGCGTCTCAACTCGAACGATTTGCAGAAGAATTGGCAAATTACGGTGTAAAAAGGGTAAATATATCACTGGATACCATTGATCCTGATAGATTTGCAAAAATAACTCGTTGGGGCAGGCTTTCTCAAGTCTTAAGAGGTATTGAAGCTGCCCAAAATGCGGGCCTGCGAGTTAAAATAAATTCAGTTGCCTTAAAAAATATCAACGAGGATGAACTTTTCACACTTACGAATTGGTGTGCGGAAAAAGATATGGATTTGACCTTCATAGAAGTCATGCCGATGGGAGATATTGGAAATGAGAATAGATTGGAACAATACTGGTCACTAAAGGATTTAGAGGCAGAGCTTTCCAGAAAATATACCATCATTAATCTAAAAGAAAAAACAGGTGGTCCTGCTCGTTACATAAAGTTAGAAGAAACAAATCAGAAAATCGGCCTTATAACCCCTTTAAGTCATAACTTCTGCGAGAGTTGCAATAGAGTTCGTCTAACGTGTACTGGACAGCTTCATCAATGCTTGGGACAGGAAGATGAGGCCGATATGCGCAATATTCTTAGAAAATATCCCAGCAATGATCTGCCAATAATTCAGGCTATAAAAGATGCAATAGCACTAAAACCGAAAGGGCATGATTTTAATTACAGCAGGAAAAAGGTTTCTGGCAATATAAGTAGAAATATGAATCATACCGGTGGGTAGTAAATAAATTAATCTAAATCACATGTTGAAAAATTATAGGAAATAAATGAAAAAAATATATAAAACAGAAGAAGAATGGAAGAATCAACTTTCCGATATTGCCTTTAATGTTACGCGCAAAGGAAGTACTGAAATGGCTTTTTCAAATGACAACTTCCCCAGTGCTCCTGCCTATTTTAAATGTGTTTGTTGTAAAGAAATTTTATTTGATTCTGATCATAAATTTGAAAGTGGATCTGGCTGGCCAAGTTTTTTCAAACCTGAAGATTCAGCNAAAATAATTGAATCTGAAGACAATAGCTGGATTATGAAACGTACTGAAATAATATGCGCTACTTGTGANGCCCATCTTGGGCATGTTTTTACAGATGGGCCTAACCCAACTGGTCTAAGATATTGTGTGAACGGTGCTGCTCTCGAAATGGACAAAAAGAAATAGTACGTTTTAATCTAACATCATTGTGGGATCAAAATTCCCAGCAGAACCAAAGATTTGTCTAATTAGACCTATACCTTTTATTGAGCTTTCTGTAATTCGTCGAGAAAGTACTACCAATTTTTGGTCTTTTAACTGAAATCTTTCTATATTTTTTAAAGAGCCCTCTGNTGTAAAACTAACCGCAACCAATTGGCGATCAATTATTTCAGGCTCCTTGAAGGAATAGTTTTTCACTTTTGTNGATAAATAAAACCATTTATCTTCATGAATGATGCCTAAGGACGATGGGGGGCCCAACAAACTTTTGACACTTTGTTTAGTGTCTTTCCCAATCTGCAATTGCTGTAATTCTAACTTTGACGGTGTGTNACCATGATTTTTGAACGTCGCTGAACAACTAGCTAATAGAAAAATGCTAATTAAAAAAAAAAGTTTATTTAATGNGAACATGTTCACTATAATGGTACCCTTAATAGATTGCGCATATGGGAAAAGATATATAAAATTGACCATGCATTCAATAAAATAATTATTAAGAGAAAATCTGTGCCAAAAGAAGAATTTAAAATATTAAACTATGATTCTAAAATAGACATGTCAGTTTTAGAAACCGAAAATAGAATAAAATTTGAACTATTCTTTAGTAAAAAAGATACCTTGGAACTAAAAAAATTTTTAAATTTAAAATCNTTAAAAAAACTTAGTATGGCTGGAACAATAAAGGCTACTTTATTTAATCAGTGGGATTTAAAGGCAAAAATAGGTGCAACTATCGTACAAGAAAGCGTTCTATCACTGAAACTAGTCACAAGCAGAATTGATAAAACAATTAAAAGGTCAATTATCAAAGGCCGTGACGAAATGGTTGAGNCCAATGAATTATACTTAAATGATAGTGATTTTGTTGAAAATGAGATAGATATAGGAGCAATATTCTCTGAAAGCCTTGCTTTAGAAATACCTACTTTCCCAAAAAAAGAAAATGAGGTTTTTAAAAGCAAGACATTCGCTGGAGANGGTNTTGNACCCCTCACAGAAGAAAAACTTTCTCCCTTCTCCGTTCTTGCTAAATTACAAGAAAATAATCCAAATGAATAAAAGTTGAAAATAGGGGTTGCACTGTTGAGAATTAATTGTATTTTCGCGGCTCTGTTGAAACGATAATATCCTTGATTGATGTTTTTCAAATCACACTTTAAAATAGGATACATAATCAACACAAAATATTGTGTCAAAATGAGGTTGAGCCATGGCTGTACAGCAAAATAAAGTAACACGATCNCGGCGCAACAAACGCCGTAGTCACGATTCACTAATCGCGTCGAATCCAAATGAGTGTAGCAATTGTGGCGAGTTGAAAAGACCTCACCATGTATGTGGATCCTGTGGTTATTATGCGGATAACGAAATTATCTCAATGGTGGAAGACATTGATTTAGATGAAGACGCGGCCTAGAAAAAAATTAGGAAAAGCTTATGGAGCCTTCTAATTTAGTAGAAGAGCAACAAAAATCTCTGGTGATATCTATAGATGCTATGGGAGGCGACAAAGGACCAACTGTCATAATAGATGGCATTGTAAAGTCACTACTAAAGCATCCAGACACTTTTTTTATTATTCATGGAAATAAAGAAAACTTANGCCATCTAATTGGCAAACAAAGTAATATCAAATCCAAATGCACAATAGTACACTGCAAAGAAGTAGTAACTATGGATGACAAGCCAAGTCAGGTAATACGGAATGGCTCAAATACGAGTATGTGGTCCACAATTGAATCCGTTAAACAAAAAAAAGCTTCAATAGCAATTTCGTGTGGAAATACTGGCGCATTAATGGCGCTNTCAATGGTGCGATTGCGAAAATTACCAGGTGTAATACGGCCAGCAATTGCTTGTTTATGGCCATCCAAAAACAAACATGGTCTAAATATTGTACTTGATGTNGGCGCAGATGTTAAAGCTGATGCGGTTGATTTATCACAATATGCGTTAATGGGTGTCTCTTATGCCCGCAATGGTTTAAACATAAAAAAACCAAGAGTTGGGCTATTAAACGTTGGCACTGAAGAGCACAAAGGCCGNCCCATAATAAGGCAAGCATTTGAATTAATAGACACTAACTCGGCAAACGGAGACTATGAATTTATTGGTTTTGTAGAAGGTAGCGACATCCCATCTGCAAATGTAGATGTAATAGTTACAGATGGTTTTACTGGTAACATTGCTCTCAAAACTGGCGAAGGCACAGCGAAATTAATTAGAGAACGATTAGTAAAAGTTTTTAAAAGCAATTTTTTATCGCAAATTGGATCAATTCTAGCGTCAAAACAACTCAAGATATTTGCAGAAGGTATAGATCCAAGACGAGTTAATGGTGGAGTTTTCCTTGGTTTAAATGGAACCGTAATTAAATCGCATGGAGACTCTGATGCAACGGGAGTTGCAGCTGCCATAGAGTTAGCAATAAGTCTTACCAAATCTGGTTTTAATGAACGATTAGCCGCCAGGGTTGCATCTTCAACTCAAGATGACTTACATGTTTTAGAAGATAAAAAAAAGGTTAATTAGTATGGGTGTTATGCGTGCTGTTCCTATTGGTGTAGGACATTATTTACCAGATAGAATAGTCGAAAATAAAGAGTTTGAAAGTTTTTTAGACACAACAGATAGTTGGATAAAGGACAGAAGTGGCATTGAACGTCGTCACTTCGCTGCTGATGGACAATACACTTCAGACCTTGGCAGTTTTGCAGCAGAGAACGCATTAAAAGACGCCTCGTTGAACGCAAACGATCTTGACGCAATTATTGTCGCAACCTCGACCCCTGATCTTACNTTCCCTTCTACGGCTACTACTATTCAACACAAAATTGGAATGAAAAACGGTTATGCATTTGATATTCAAGCTGTATGTGCTGGATTTGTTTTTGCTTTAGCAAATGCAAACGCATTAATAATTTCAGGCCAAGCTGAGAGAGTCATGGTAATTGGTTCAGAAACCTTCTCAAGAATTATGAACTGGGAAGATCGATCCAGTTGTGTTTTATTTGGAGACGGCGCTGGCGCTTTGATATTAGAAGCTCANCCAGGTNACGGTAATAACAATGATCGAGGCCTCTTGGCTACTGATTTAAATTCTGACGGAAGTTATCGTGATATTTTATACGTTAATGGAGGCGTATCCAAAACTCAATCAACGGGTACTTTGGTGATGGAAGGAAAGGAAGTATACAAACACGCCGTAATAAAATTAGCTAAAACAGCAAAATCAGTTTTACAAAAAGCTAACATTGATCAAAATGACATAGATTGGATCATCCCGCATCAGGCAAACCTCAGAATCATTAAGTCTACTGCCGCTAAGCTAGGGGTAGGTATGGAAAAAGTAATAGTAAAAGTTCAAAACCACGGCAACACTTCTGCAGCTTCTATACCACTCGCTTTGTCAGTGGCAAATAAAGAGAAAAAAATTACAAAAGGTAACCTAATCTTGACTGAGGCAATCGGTGGAGGTTTAGCGTGGGGATCTATATTATTGCGGTGGTAGCATTATATTAAATCATTCAATTACTTAAGGTTGACAGATCAACTAATATTTTCCTAGGATAGATGAATAACTTGGGGGAGTTAAATTAAATGAGTGAAAAAACTCTTACACGTATGGACTTAAATGAGGCACTTTTTAGAGAAGTTGGGCTTTCAAGAAATGAAAGTGCCGACTTAGTCGAAAGCGTATTAAATCATCTTTCAGATGCATTAGTTTCAGGTAATACTGTAAAAATATCGTCTTTTGGCACCTTTAAAGTATGTGATAAAACTCAGCGTATTGGTCGAAATCCAAAGACTGGAGAAGAAGCTATTATAACACCAAGACGTGTTTTATCATTTAGACCTTCTCACCTAATGAAAGAGCGTGTTACCGCTGGTAATAGTGGCTAAATTATGCGTATGAAAAAATCACCAAACGCATTTCGAAGCATAGGAGAAGTAGCCGATTGGTTGGATACTGAGGCGTATGTCTTGAGGTTTTGGGAGAGTAGATTCTCTCATATTAAGCCAATCAAAAGAGATGATGGACGACGATATTATCGTCCAGAAGATATGATGATAATTGGAGGTATAAAAACTTTACTACATAAAGATGGATTAACAATTAAAGGTGTGCAAAAGATATTGCGCGAAGATGGTGTAAAGCATGTAGCCTCGCTTTCACCCCCGATTGATAATGATAATTCCCAATCAAGCTCCGATACCATAGCCAAAGAATTAAACAATGAGCCTAATATTTCAAACCAACAAAAAGATAAAGAACCAGTACCTGAGACGGAAGTATCTAAAAATAACAATACTAAAGCGCTAGGTCCAACGGGAGAACAAAGNAACACTTATCAGCAAAGTAGAAATCTAAATAATGTTGCTGAGCGTTTAAGNAACTTACGAGACAAAATTCAAAGTGAAATCTAGAATAATTTCAATAAAAATTTGCAAAGCTATTGCTCATCTGAAAAAAAAATGCTGATACAAGTAAATCGGGCTATAGCGCAGTTTGGTAGCGCGTTCGTCTGGGGGACGAAAGGTCGTAGGTTCAAATCCTGCTAGCCCGACCATCAATGTGCATTTGCGCTTTAATATGAACTTCCATTGTGAAGCTTTAATAAGAGACAAGTAATGATAAAAGATATCTCAGGGGTGCTTCCCTCGCAGAAAATNAAAAAAATGATAGAAACCCTTGAAATTAATTCTACTGGGGCAGCTATTGAAACTTCTCAAATACAACCAGCAAGCCTTGATTTAAGGCTAGGTAATATGGCTTATCGTGTGCGTGCTTCATTTTTAACTGGTGAAGATTCAACTGTCAAAAACCGACTGACAGATTTTGGGTTAAAAGAAATTGATATCAGAGAAGGTGCAATCCTAGAAAAAGGTTGTGTTTATATAATTCCCTTGATGGAGTCACTGAACCTCCCAGATCATATTTCTGCCGCCTCTAATGCTAAAAGTTCAATTGGGAGATTGGATTTATTAACGCGGGTAATTACCGATAATGGCATAGAATTTGACAGAATAAATAATGGATATAATGGACCATTATATGCTGAAATATGTCCAAGATCTTTTTCTGTCCTAGTGAAGCCTAAGCAACGGTTAAATCAAATTCGCTTCAGGATTGGTCAAGCTATTATCAGTGATGAAGATCTAACAACAATGCACTTAAAAGACCCGTTGGTAAATGGTAATGCATTAATAGACGATGGTTTGGGCTTTTCTGTCGATCTAAAACCTAAGGAAAATAATTTAGTTGGCTATGTTGCTAAACCACATACCGACATCATAGATTTAGAAAAAATAAATCACTACAACCCAAATGATTTCTGGCAATCTTTAGAAGCCTCTTCAGGGAAAATTATTTTGGATCCAGGTGCATTTTATATTTTAGTTAGCCAAGAAGCTGTCAATATACCATCATACTGTGCGGCAGAAATGGCACCTTATATTGCGATGATAGGTGAGTTCAGAGTTCATTACGCAGGNTTTTTTGATCCTGGTTTTGGAAATAAAGACGCTGGGGGTGTGGGATCTAAAGGTGTTTTGGAGGTAAGGTGCCACGAAGCTCCATTTGTTCTGGAACACGGGCAAAATGTTGGACGGTTGATTTATGAGAAAATGACAGAAAAACCCGACATACTTTATGGACAGGATCTGAAGTCAAATTATCAAGGACAAGGACTGAAATTATCAAAGCACTTTAAAAATTGATAATTGGACTATTCATTTTCATCAAACATATCTGATTGCTTCACAACGTCCAATTCGCTTTCTTCACTTTCATTATCCATCAAAACTCCTGGTGCCGGTCTATTCTCTAACAATCCTGCCGCTCTCAGTTCCTTTATACCAGGCAGATCTTTTAAAGACCCTAGCCCAAAGTGATCCAAAAAATTTTGAGTAATAGTGAACGTTATTGGTCTACCTGGTGTCGTTCGCCGTCGGCCTAGACAAACCCAGTCCATTTCCATCAGAAGATCTAAAGTTCCTTTACTTACAGATACCCCTCTAATTTCTTCAATTTCCGCACGACTCACAGGTTGATGGTACGCGATTATAGATAATGTTTCGACGGCTGCACGGCTCAACTTGCGCATTTCTACACTTTCACTTTGCATTAAAAATCCTAGATCTGGAGCTGTACGGATAGCCCATGCATCCCCAATCTTTTTTAAATTTACACCACGAGTTTGGTAGAATACTTTAAGATTATTCAAGGCAAGAATTGGCTCACACCCATGTGGCATACGGTTTAAAAAATCCTGTATTTTCACCGGTTCTTTTGAAGCAAACAATATGGCTTCGACCATTCTTTCTTGATCCATCATTGCGGGTGTCTGAAAAAGACTTTTCTCTCTTTCATTAGCCATTTACTTTACCCTCTTTCTTAATTTTATTGGTGCAAAACTATTATTTTGCTCTAATTCTACCAATCCATACTTTGCTAATTCTAACGCCGCTGCAAAAGTAGAAGCTGTTGCTGATCTCAATCTCTGTGGATCGACATCCCATCCTTCTGGTAAAAATGAACTTAGATCAGACCACTTTAAAGCATGTCCTATAAGATTTCGCATTCTATCCAAAGCTTGCTCCATGGTTAAAATGGAATTTCGTTCAAAAACAAATGGTTTAAAATCACCTTTAGTCTTAATTCTCGCATACGCTTGCATCAAATCCAGTAAACTTGCTTGATAAGTTATACTCTTCTTACGTTGAACATTTTCCTCCATTCCTCTAACAAAAAAATTACGACCCAATTGATCTCTTGCCAAAATTTTAGCCGCATGTGTCCTCATTGCTTCTAACCGCTCTAATTGAAAAGCCAAGTATGCTGCTAACTCCTCACCACTTGGTCCTTCATCTGACGGATCAGCTGGCAACAATAATCGTGACTTTAAAAAAGCCAGCCAAGCTGCCATGACTAAATAGTCAGCGGCAAGTTCGATTCGCAGCTCTTTAGCTTCTTTTATAAATTTTAAATATTGTTCAGCGAGCATAAGAACTGATATTTTTCGGACATCAACTTTTTGCGATCTTGCCAATGTTAACAAAATATCCAATGGCCCCTCATAACCATCAACATCAACAATAAGCGATTCAATCACTTCCTCTTCATTAAAGTTTGAATCTAGCCAATTATCTTCGACCATTTAATAAGCTTTCCTCTTTTAGCCAATTTCTTAATTAACATTTTTAATTATTGTATGGTATTCATTTATAAGCATTTGGATATCGATACTAGATCCTGTTTTACGTTTACTTAACACATCCTCTAATAAGTTCTCTTTGTCAGCACTTATACTACTGCAAGTATTTGCAATCTCAATCATTTCAGGCATTTCTCCATTACAATGTAGGATTAAATCGCAACCTGCATTGAGAGACTTGACTACTTTTTCTTCTAACGTGCCATTTAACGCTTTCATAGACAAATCATCAGTCATTAATAAACCTCTAAATCCTATTTGCTTACGGATAATCTCAATTATCACTTTTGATTGAGTTGC
>NYTF01000072.1 GCA_002683355.1 Paracoccaceae bacterium
AATGCGCGTAAATGTAACGATAGGTATTAACAAACCTGACCTCGTTAATAGTATGAGAGTAGCTAAAGAACTACCTCGAGGAAAAGTGAAAATAAGTGTAGTAAAGGGGGGGTTAAATATTCAAGATGCAGCAACTGGAAAGGACCACATTGTTGCTACTGCTGGCATAGAGGCGTTTATTGACCTGAAAAACAAAAAATATAAGTCAAAAAATTAAATTTATTTTTAGTTATTTTCTTCCATTAATTCGTTTGATTTTTTTTCAATATTATTTTCAATTAATTTCATAAATCCTTTTGTGTCTAAACCACTTTCAATCCTTGGCAGAAACTCAATAATTGCCAAGCCTGACCTTCTTAAAATTCCGCGCCGAGGCCAAATTACTCCAACATTTGTAGCCACTGGTACGCAGTCTTGATTTAATTCTGAGTATAAAATGCCTGACCCAATTTTATATGGTGCATGAGCTTTTGGAGCTACTCTGGTGCCTTGTGGAAATATTATAAGTTGTCCAGGTCGTGTTTTACTACTTTGGTGTACAGCTTTTACCATTTCCTTTATTGCCGCTCCCTTTTTACCCCGATCAATAGGAATACAGCCTATTTTTTTTGCCCAAAAACCAATAATTGGAGTGATTAATATCTCTTTTTTCATAATGAATTTGGGACGCTCCAATACTGAAACAATCATTATAATATCAAGAAAAGATTGATGTTTTGAAATAATCAGAACTTCATCTGTAGGTATTATGCCTCTGACCTCAGTCTTTATTCCAACTAATATTCTTGCAGATTTTTTTACCCAGCCACACCATGTGTTTATTGCCGTCATTGCTAAATTAGCTTTAAAGATTACTAGTGGAGAAAAAAATAACGTAATTAATACCATCATTACGTACATTTGTAAGATAAATATAATGGAAAGAATGTATTGAAAAAACAAGCGCATTGTCAGATTGTCCTTTCCCTCAATTAGTGCATTTATATTTAATCTTAAGATAGCTAACTATCTATAAAATGAACACCAATATTTTAATTAGAGAGCGGCTGAAGTTATAAAATCTTTTAGTGCCATTGTATTTAAAAATCTGTTATTACACAAATATAATAATTATGTTTTCAGAAAGTTTTTATGAAGTTTGCTTGTCCAAATTGCAAAAAATCTTACACTCTAAATGCAGATCTACTTTTAGAGAAAGAGCAAGAAATCCAGTGTGCCAAATGTAGTCATCAATGGGTAGAAGTTTTTTCAGATAACCCATTAGAGGATACCAGCTCTGTTTTGGACAGAATAAGTAAGATAAACAAACAACCTATGTCTGAGTCTCAGATATTAAAAGTTTTACGTGAAGAAGCTGAATTTGACAAGAACATTCAAAAGTCATCTGCTTTTGGTAGAAATCAATTCAAATATAAAAAAGGTTCTAAAGACATTGAAAATCTAGGACAGGATGCGGGCTTAACTTTTCTAGAGATTATTTATGATAAAGAATTTCGGCTTGGCTTTTGTTTATCAGTATTATTAATTTTAATTTTACTTGTTTTGTATGTTTATTCCGATTGGATTTCGAATACTGTTCCATATTTGTCGGATTATTTACTAAAGTATGCCAACATTTTGGATTTAATTCGAATAAAAATCGATATGATAAAAAATGAGTTAATTGCTTTGGTTAGAGATTTTTTAAACTATTGATAATCAAATTTGATTCAGGTGTTCCATAATTTTGATAAAACTATATTATGTTGGATGAAAATCATTGAGATCTAACTGAGGATTATTATGTCAATTAATACTTTTGGTCATTTGTTTAGGGTAACTACATGGGGTGAAAGCCATGGAGAGGCCTTGGGTGCTACAATTGATGGGTGTCCCTCTAACATTTCATTAAACGTTGATATGTTGCAAAATTGGCTCGATAAAAGAAAGCCTGGGAAGAATAAATATACTACCCAAAGGCAGGAAGCGGATAAGGTGGAGATACTTTCTGGAGTGTTTGAGGGAAAAACCACCGGAATGCCGATACAGTTGTATATCCAAAATACAGATCATCGTTCAAAAGATTATTCTGATATAAAAGATAAATTCAGACCTGGTCATGCAGACATAACATATTTTACCAAATATGGTAATAGAGACTATCGTGGTGGTGGACGCTCCTCCGCTAGAGAGACTGCTGCCAGAGTGGCTGCTGGAGCCGTAGCAAGGGCTGCTCTTAAAACGTTAATGCCTGAACTTAAAATAACTGGCTATATGCTACAAATGGGTGAGCATAAAATTAACAGACCAGATATTGATATAACAGAAATTGAAAAAAATCCTTTTTGGGCTCCTAGTCAAGCTGCGGCAAAAACTTTTGCTAATTATTTGGATAAATTGAGAAAGTCTGGAAATTCTGTTGGAGCAATAATTGAAATAGTGGCTTCTGGAGTCATTCCAGGGCTTGGAGCACCTATTTATGCAAAATTAGATACAGATATTGCTGCAGGTATGATGTCCATTAACGCGGTCAAAGGCGTAGAAATTGGCGAGGGAATGTCCACAGCGATGTTAACTGGAGTCACAAATGCAGATGAAATAGAAATGGGTGCTGAAGGTCCAGTCTATAAAACTAATAATGCTGGGGGTATTCTGGGTGGTATTTCTAATGGTGCTGATATCGTTTGCCGGTTTGCAGTAAAGCCAACCTCGTCAATCCTGAAAAGCCGAAAAACTATTGATATCTCTGGCCAAAGTACGAGTATAATTACTAAAGGGCGTCATGATCCATGTGTTGGAATTAGAGCTGTGCCAGTAGGTGAAGCTATGATGGCCTGCATATTACTTGATCATTTTCTTTTGCATCGGGGGCAGCTTGGAGAGAGCCAGGGTAAATTTACCCAAGCTTGAAGCAAATCATTTTGACTTTTACACTAATTCTAATTGATTACGTTTGCTATGCCAAAATCGAAGAATTTTTAGAGTATAAAGTTTTAATATTTTAATATATTTCAAGATAAATTTTTTATATTTAGATACTCTACATTTTATTATTTAATATGTAAGTATAAAATCATTAGAATTTAAGGTCGATTTGGATAAATAGATGACAAAACCCATCGATAAAAATAAAAAAATCCGGGCACGACGGGAGAATAAGGCTCCAACGGTTAGGAGGAAGATTGTTGCTAATACAAAAAGAGTAACTAAAAAACGAAAAAANCAAAAAAAGAATAAAAACTTTTTGAAGAGATTTTTATCCAATATAATGAGATGGTTTTTGTGGTTTTTGTGGTTCTTTTTTTCTAGATTTACTGTTTTAGTATCAATAGTTCTTATCGGTTTTGTAATTTTTGAATATTCACGTATAGGACCTCTTGATAAATTGATTGATGCTAGGACGAGTGGTTCAGTTACTTTACTTGACAAACATGGGCAAGTTTTTGCTTGGCGTGGGAATCAATTTGGAGGCGCCATTACTGCTAATGCAGTGTCACCCCATTTGAAAAATGCTGTGGTTGCGGCAGAGGATCGTAGATTTTATAAGCATTTCGGTATTAGCCCACGTGGAATTGCAAGTGCGATCAGAATTAATATAAGGGAAGGTCGAAGNCCCTTAAGAGGGCATGGCGGCTCAACTATAACCCAGCAAGTAGCAAAGCTTTTATGTTTAGGAACAAATTTNGATCCAACAACTGGAACATCTGAGGCAGATTTTGAGAAGGATTGTCGAAAAAATAGCATATTACGGAAATTAAGAGAAATACCTTTTTCGATTGCAATGGAGTTAAAGTTTACAAAAGATGAAATTTTAATGATTTATTTGAATCGTGTTTATTTGGGAGCAGGAAATCAAGGTTTTGAAGCCGCATCCCAAAGGTATTTTGATAAGTCCGCCGTATATTTAAATCCGTCAGAAGCAGCGATGTTAGCGGGNTTATTAGTNGCTCCATCCTATTATGCACCAACCAGAAACCTTCAGAGAGCCCAANATAGAGCAGCAGTAATAATTGATTTAATGCAAAAAGAGAAATATTTGACTCNAACCGAAGCTTTAAATTCAAAAAAATATCCTGCTAAATTNTCCTCTGCAGCTAAAGAACAGTTTGGCGGATATTTTGCTGATTGGGTAAGTAAAAGTAGCCCGTCATTTTTAACAAAAAGGACTAATGCTGATATTTATGTCAAAACAACTTTTGATAGTAAAATTCAAAAGACNGCTGAAGATGTTTTAAAGAATATATTTGAAGAGAAAATTGAAAAAGAGTCTGAAGCACAAGTGGCGATAATAGTTATGTCTTCAGATGGTGCTGTGCGCGCTATGATTGGTGGCCGAGATACAGAAAAAAGTGGACAGTTTAATAGGTCTACCCAAGCAATGCGCCAGACTGGCAGCCTCTTTAAGCCCTTTGTTTATGCAGCTGCATTAGAAAAAGGTTACAAATTTAATAGTAAGGCGATCGATGAGGAAATCACACTAGATGTACCTTATTCAGGCCCTTGGACTCCAAAAAATTATACAAATAAATTCTATGGAAAAATGACAATCACTGAAGCCCTAGCTAAATCGATCAATACTATTGCTGTCAAAACAGCTATGTTGGTAGGTCTAGAGTCGGTAAGGGAAATTGCAAATGATTTTGGGATTTCAGGTGAATTAGCGCCGGGACCAGCACTAGCGTTAGGGGCTTCAGAATCTACCTTAATTGAGTTGACTGGAGCATACGCAGGCATTTTAAGTGGTGGTGTTAACATAACGCCTTATGGTCTTAACGAGATAACAATAGTTGGTGAAAGTAACCCAATTTTAGGAAGAAACGGTGGTTTAGGCGAGCGAGTAATGGAATGGGAAAACGCCAAACAGTTAATTTATATGATGAATACTGTAATTGAAAATGGATCTGGCCGTCGCGCTAAAATCAAGCACCGTGAGGCTGGAGGTAAAACAGGTACAACTCAGGCTATGCGGGACGCATGGTTTGTAGGTTTTACGGCGGATTATGTTATTGGTGTTTGGATGGGTTATGATGATAATACTCCACTTAAAGGAGTCACTGGCGGCGGGCTTCCTGCTGAAATATGGCAAAGAATAATGATGCAAATAAGTAGAGATTTGCCATCAAGACCGTTACCAATGATCAATCCAAGGATGGCTAGGCTCAATACAGCAAATGATGATGTTTTAGATATTGATGCTAGTGGATTATTTAGAAAAGTAAAACCTGGATCTAAACCCAGAAGCATTTTAAGATCATTGTTTGCTCGGCCAGAAGAAGATTAAATCATAAATTTTATCTATCTAAATCTTGTTAATTGTTACATTGATATATATTCTAATTTAATGAGCACTCTTATTTTAAGCCATAATGATTGTTTGAAGCACGTTGAGCCTGTTGGTCACCCTGAGCGAGTAAAACGTTTAGAAAAAGTACTAGATGTGTTGAANCTTTCCATATTTAATGACTTAACCTGGAAAGAAGCTCCTTTAGCGAAAAAAGAGCAAATTGCTCTTTGTCACTCGAGTGATTACATAAATAAAATTGAGAAAATTTATACGTCAAATACTCCTAGCCAAATTGATGCTGATACATATTTCGGTACGGGATCATTGGCGGCTGCTAAGAGAGCGGTGGGCGCAAATATATTAGCTGTTGATAGCGTAATTTCAGGAGAATTTGATAAAGTTTTTGCTGCTGTAAGGCCTCCAGGTCATCATGCTGAAAACTCTAAGGCAATGGGTTTTTGTATTTTTGGTAATGTAGCAATTGCTGCAAAATATGCGATTGAAATACATGGCTTAAATAGAGTTGCTGTAGTAGATTTTGATGTCCACCATGGCAACGGCACACAGGACCTTTTATGGGATGAGCCGCGGACTTTGTTCTGTTCTATGCATCAATCACCTTTATGGCCTGGCTCTGGACAGAAAGATGAAACAGGCGGGTTTAATAATATTATTAATATACCAGTAGATCCTGAGACAGATGGAGAAAAAATTAAGACAATATTTAATAATAGTATCTTGCCTAAATTAGAAAGTTTTAGGCCAGAACTGTTAATAATATCTGCTGGCTTTGATGCTCATGCTGATGACCCTCTTGCTAATTTAAATTTAGTGGAGGAGGATTATGCTTGGATTACTCACAAGCTTTGCGATGTTGCAGANAAATACTGTAATGGTCGACTAGTATCTTCATTAGAAGGTGGCTATAATTTGGAGGCTCTAGCAGCATCGGTNGCTGCCCATGTAAATGTTCTTATGGAGAGAAGTAAATGACAACAAAAGATATTTCAAATTTTTCATTTGAGCAGGCTATGAGTGAATTAGAAGACGTTGTTTCTAAATTNGAAAATGGNCAAGTGCCACTTGAGGACTCGATAAAGCTTTATGAATTGGGCAACGCTTTAAAAAAACACTGTGAACAGAAACTGAAAGATGCAGAAGAGAAGGTAGCACAAATTACATTTTCAAGTGATGGATCTGTATCGGGAAGTAAACCTGTAGAGAAGCTGTGAGGTTTTCTGACAAATTAAAAGATTGCCAGATTAGAACTGAAAAGCGATTAAGATTTAATTTTAAAGTTTTACCAGATAGCTCTTTAAAAGAAGGGATGCTTTATGCCGCTTTGAATGGGGGTAAAAGATTGCGCGCTTTTTTAGTGATGGAATCTTCTTCTATTTATGGTGTTGATTCTTCCGTTGCTGATCAGGTTGCGAGTGCAGTTGAATGCATGCATGCATACTCTTTNGTACATGATGATTTACCATCAATGGATAATGATANTTTAAGAAGAGGATTGCCAACGGTTCATATTANGTGGAATGAAGCGACAGCTATTCTTGTTGGTGATGCTCTTCAATCATTTTCTTTTAAAATTTTGTCNGCGCAGGATTTATTAATTAACCCAGAAATTAGTAATCAGTTAATCAATAGTTTAGCTGATGCGACTGGTGCTGAAGGAATGGTATTAGGGCAAATGCAAGATATTATGGCTGAAAGCAGTGAGCAGCCTCTTACAATATCGGAAATTAAGAGCTTACAAATTAACAAGACAGGTGCTTTAATTCAGTGGTCTGCTATTGCTGGAGCAATCTTATCTGGNAAAAGTCATTATGATCTTGAAAAATACTCTAAAGCCTTGGGTTTGGCATTTCAAATTACTGATGATATTTTAGATATAGAAGGTAAAAAAAATATAGTTGGAAAAAATGTTAACAAGGACNNAGAAGCAGGGAAGGCAACATTTGTTTCTTTAATGGGATTGGATCAGGCGAAACAAGAAGTTAAGATGCTAATCGCTGAGGCTTGTGATTCTTTAAGTGACCTTGGACCAAAAGCTGACGGGCTTCGAGAATTAGCGCGTTATTTAATGATACGTGAGAAATGAGGATTTAATTAGTTATTATGATGGATAATGCGTCAAAAACCCCATTATTGGATCAGATCAGGGTTCCATCNGATATGCGTAATTTTTCTGATAATCAATTAACAGAACTAGCGATAGAACTTAGACGGGAAACCATCAATGCTGTGTCACTTACAGGTGGCCATCTTGGTGCTGGTCTTGGNGTTGTTGAAATTACNGTTGCGCTTCATGCTATTTTTGATGCCCCAAAAGATAAAATTATATGGGATGTTGGCCATCAGGCTTACCCACATAAAATTTTAACAGGCCGACGAAATCAAATGAAANCCTTAAGGCAAAAGGATGGCATATCTGGCTTCACAAAGAGAAGTGAAAGTATTTATGATCCATTTGGGGCGGCTCACAGCTCAACATCAATTTCAGCTGCTTTAGGGTTTGCTGTAGCCCGCGATTTAGGAGGAACGCCTGACAGTGGGATCGGTTCGACTATAGCGGTTATTGGAGATGGCGCAATGTCAGCTGGTATGGCTTTTGAAGCGTTAAACAATGCGGGTCACTTAAGAAAAGAAATGATTGTTATCTTAAATGACAATGATATGTCAATTTCTCCCCCGGTGGGCGCAATGTCTAATTATCTCAGCCGTCTTTATGCTGGTGCTCCCTTTCAAGAACTTAAAGCTGCAGCTAAGGGAGCAGTAAGTCTTCTTCCTGAGCCTTTTCAAGAAAGTGCACGAAGGGCAAAAGAGGTTTTGAAAACTATTACTGTAGGTGGAACTTTGTTCGAGGAGCTGGGTTTTTCTTATGTGGGTCCGATAGATGGTCATGATATGGATCAATTGTTGTCTATCCTAAGAACGGTTAAAAATAGATTAGATGGTCCAGTTCTGATTCATGCTATTACGCAGAAAGGAAAAGGATACCCACCAGCAGAAGCATCTAATGACAAATATCACGGTGTTGGAAAGTTTGATGTAGGTTCAGGAACAATTCTAAAATCCGTTCCAAATGCACCATCATACACAAATGTTTTTGCGGAAGCTCTAATACAAGAAGCAACATACGATCAAAAGATTGTAGCAATAACTGCAGCAATGCCCGATGGAACAGGATTAGATAAATTTAATGAAAAGTTTTCTGAAAGAACCTTTGATGTTGGAATAGCAGAACAGCATGGTGTAACTTTTGCGGCTGGTTTGGCAGCGGGTGGAATGAAGCCATTTTGTGCAATATATTCAACTTTTTTGCAAAGAGGATATGATCAGGTAATTCACGATGTTGCTTTACAGAACTTACCAGTTAGGTTCGCTATAGATAGAGCTGGTTTGGTTGGTGCAGATGGAGCTACACATGCTGGTAGTTTTGACATTGCATACTTAGCAAATTTGCCAAACTTTGTAGTAATGGCTCCGTCAGATGAAGCGGAGTTAGTGCATATGGTTGCTACAGCTAGTTCGATAAATGATAGGCCAAGTGCTTTTAGGTTTCCTAGAGGAGAAGGTGTTGGGGTAGAACTTCCTGAAAAAGCTACACCTCTTGAAATTGGTAAATCCCGGCTTGTCAGTCAAGGAGCTAGGGGAGCGATTATGTCCTTTGGAGCAAGATTAACTGAAGTGATGAAAGCAAAAGAGAGTCTCATATTAAGAGGTTTAAACCCAACGATTATTGACGCACGTTTCGCAAAACCACTTGATAAGGATTTAATTTTAGAAATCGCTGGAACTCACGAAGCGTTAATCACAATAGAAGAAGGTGCAATTGGTGGATTTGGTAGTCATGTGGCCAAGTTACTGTCAGATCACGGAGCTTTAGACCAAAATTTCAAGTTTAGATCTATGTGTTTTCCAGACGAATTCTTAGATCATGGCAATCCAATCGAGATGTACGAAGAGGCAAAGTTAAATGCCGTTAATATAGAAGAGAAAGTATTAGAATTATTAAATGTTGACCTTCTCAAAACTAGTTCGAGCAGCAACTGATTATATTAGTCGCTGCCTATAAAGCCACCAGACTGCCTTTTCCAGAAATTAGCATATAAACCATTTTTTTCCAATAATTGTTTATGTGTGCCATCTTCTTCAACCTGTCCATTTTCCATTACAATAATGCGATCCATTTTTGAAATGGTGCTCAGTCTGTGCGCAATTGCAATTACGGTTTTACCTTTCATTAATTCTTCCAATGCTTTTTGAATAGATTCCTCCGCCTCACTGTCTAGGGCAGATGTTGCTTCATCCAAGACTAGGACTGGAGCATCCTTTAAAATTGCCCTAGCAAGAGCGATGCGCTGTCTTTGTCCTCCAGATAGCTTAACACCGCGTTCGCCTAAAAATGCCTCCAGCCCTTTTCGTTTTTGGAGATCTTGGAGATCATTAATAAAATCAGTTGCCTGGGCTTTTGAAATCGCAGAATCTAATTCGCTGGCTGATGCATTTGGGTTGCCATAAAGGATATTATCTCTTGCTGATCGATTGAACATTGACGTTTCTTGACGCACCATTGAGATATGCTGTCGCAAACTGTCTTGTGTTACCTTTTGTATATTTTTTTCATCGATAAGAATTTCACCTTTGTTAATATCATAAAATCTTAAAAGCAAAGCTAAGGCTGTAGTTTTTCCAGCTCCAGAACGTCCGACTAACCCCACTTTTTGGCCATTTGGAATGCTCAGGTTGAAGTTGGAAAGGCCACCACCAAAATCATTTCCATAATTATATGTAACATTCTTAAAATCGATTTTGCCTTTTATTTTTTTTAATACTGTCGCATTTTTCTGGTCAGTTAAATCGTGTTTGGGTGATAGAGTGTTCATACCATCTTCTGCTTCACCTAGATGAGAAAATACATTCATAGCTGTGAAACTTATCCAACCTGACATTTGAGCTAACCTAGTACTCAATAGACCAGCAATTACTATATCACCCGGAGTGGCGAACCCCTTTTGCCACAAGAAGATACCACCACCGATTAATAGAATGGGAAGTAGTCCTGCTACAGTCATTATGGCTGCTCTAAAAGAGACATACAATTTAGCAAATTCTATAGACTTTTTCCGAAATACTTTCAAAGCATCTTCGGCATAACTCTCTTCTTCATCAGAATGTACAAAGAGTTTTACAGTGGCCATATTTGTTAAAGTATCAACTACTTGGCCTGTAACTGCAGCTCTGGCAGCAGCCCTATTTTTTGATCGAATTCTAATGCGAGGCAAAAACCAATTTACGAGTATAGCAAATGCAAATATCCACAATAANAAAATGANAGATAAAGATAAGCTGACACTTCCTAAAATTATTCCAGATGCTACGAGTGTAGCAATAGCAAATGAAAATGCATTTGTAATTTCATTAAAGGTTTCCGATATAGAGGTAGCAGTTTGGACCTGTTTTTGTGCTAACCTGCCAGCAAAGTCATCATCAAAAAATTTTACAGATTGACCCAAAGTATGACGATGCAATCTGATAAAAGTTAATGGAAAGAGATTGGGAACCATTGCTATTCCATTTATCGCAGCGCTTATTGTCATCAAAATGGGTCGCACTATTACAAAGAAGATTGATATTGCAATTAGTGTGGTAAAATTATTTTTAATAAATGTGCTGGGATCACTTGTTATTGCTGTATCGATTACCCACCCAATAATTATNGCACCAAAAGCCTCTGCTATACCCACCGAAAAACTTGCAAATGTTGCTAAAAGGATTGTTTTTTTAGCACCTTTCACGCTCCAAAGTATAAAAGGTAAAAATGAGTTTGGAGGTGGGCCTAAAGCTTTTTCAAATGGATTTATCATTTTGNTAAAAAAATTACTCATGGTTCATCAATTCCAATAAAGCCGCCAGATTGTCTTTTCCAGAAAGCATAGTAAAGGCCTTTTTGATCGAGTAATTTTTTATGAGAGCCTTCTTCGGCAATCTTGCCGTCCTCAAGGACTACAATTCGATCCATTTGCGCAATAGTGGAAAGCCTATGAGCAATCGCGATTACTGTTTTTCCATACATTAANCCATTTAATGTATCTTGAATAGCTGCTTCTACTTCACTGTCTAAGGCTGATGTGGCTTCATCTAGTATTAAGATTGGTGCGTCTTTAATTATTACTCTAGCTATTGAAATACGCTGTCTTTGCCCACCTGATAATTTAACGCCCCGTTCGCCAACCTGAGCATCCAACCCAGAACGACCCTCAGTATCTTGTAAATCTGGTATAAATTCCCAGGCTTCTGCTTGTGTTGCTGCAGCTATGATTTGCTCTTCGGACGCTTCAGGCTTTCCATAAAGTATATTATCCCTAACAGATCTATGTAATAGAGAGCTATCTTGAGTTACCATCCCTATATTTTCTCTTAATGAATTCTGNGTAACAGTTTTTATATTTTGAGAATCGATGCTGATAGTACCTGTTTCAAGTTCATGAAACCGCAATATTAAATTTACTAAGCTTGATTTTCCAGCACCTGAGCGCCCTACAATGCCAACTTTTTCTCCACCATTTATCTTTAGTGATATGCCATTTAGACCACCTGTGCTTTTTCCATAGTGATGCCAGATGTTATTGATATCTATCGATCCATTTTTTATAACTAATTTAGATGCATGTTTTTCATCTTGCAGATCAATTTCTTGAGCAATTGTTTTCATGCCTTCAGAAACCACACCAAGTTCTTGGAAAAGNGTGGTAAAAGCCCACATCAACCAATCACTCATACCCGCAAGTCTCAAAGCGAGAGCAGTAGTTGCTGCAACAACTCCNATTGTTGCTGAGCCAGCTGACCAAAGATAGATAGACCAACCAATCACACTAAATAATAAAGCGCCGTTTATAAAATTAATACCAAGTGCCATCCAGCTATAAAGGCGCATCTCTATAAAAAATTTCTGCCTCGTGTGCTCAATTGCTTCTTTAGCATAATTCTCTTCTTTATCNTGATGTGCAAACAACTTTACTGATTGTATATTGGTATAGCTGTCTACAACTCGACCTGTAATAGAGCTTCTAGCATCTGAAGATATTTGAGATGCTTTTCCTACCTTGGGTATAAAAATATACGATAGAGTTAAGTAAGCAATGAGCCATATTAACANGGGAATTGTCAATCTGAAATCTACATCAGATAGAAGAACCATTGCTGCGATAATATACACAATTGAATAGGTTAGTGCATCAAAAAATTGATATATGACTGCTCCAATAGCTGGTGGAGTTTGCATCAATCTATTAGCAATGCGTCCTGCGAAATCATTTTGAAACCAGCCAACTGATTGCCTAAGTACGTGGCGATGAGCTCGCCAGCGAACCATTGAGCCAATGTTTGGAATTATTGTTTGGTTCATTAATATTCGATCAACCATGCTTAGAAATGGATTTATGATGATTATGAATGCTGTCATAATTAAAAGTTCAAAAGCATGTGTTCGAAAAAATACTGCTGGTTCAGTATTAACCATTAAGTCAATTAAATAGCCTGAGTAAAATATCAAAAATATTTCTATTGAAGAAACAAGTGCTGAAAAGAACAGGGCGATTAATAGTATTTTTTTAAAATTTTTTAAATAATTCCAGATNAAGGGAATCAGGCGGTCTGGAGGTACGTCTTTCTCATTATAAGATTCATAGGGATTAATAAGTTTTTCAAACCATTGGAACATGAGTTATTTTCTTCTCAAACTTTGCTATTAATGTTTTCGGTATCAATTAAATGATCAACTTAAAGCCTATATTTTTTTAAAAATGTGATCAATGGAACTGTATATTTTGTATTACGCTTCTGCGAGGAGATCTTTCTTACTTAGTGTGAAATTTGATTTTATCCATCGATCTTCGAGAGAGCGTAATGCTTCACCAAGTTTTTTACCACGAATTTCTGGCATGAGATCTTTTGCTGTTATTGGAAACTTTTTTGTTGCGAGAGAGTTGATTTGGTTTAATAGATTTTTGCTTAAAATAATATTGTGTTTAAAGTTTTGCAGAATTGAGTAAATTTTACCATTCTCGACACCATTATAATATGAAAATTCAAGTACATGTATCTGATTTTCAATAGCACTTTTAGTTTGTTTCAAAAATTTAAATTCGCACCTGGTTAATTTTAAGCTTTCTTCCTCTTGAGTTACCTGAAGGCTTAAGAGCCGCCCTAACCAATTTATATTGATTTTGAATTTTTCCTCAGTTTTGAGATAGGCTTCTAAACTATCGATAGAAACGTTTTGAAACAGCTCATTTAAAACGCCAGTTTCATTCATCTTAATTATTACTTCCAACGGATTGGGTGCTGAAAGTATTTTACGTAGTTCGCTTGTAATACGTTCTTTTGATAGGGCCGCCAATTTACTTTTATGATTGTGACAAGCTTCGAGAGCGATAGAATCAATTTCTAAATTTTTATTTCCGTAGATTGCTTGGAATCTGAAGAATCTTAAAATTCTGAGGTTATCCTCTTTGATCCGTTCATTTGGATTACCTATGAATTTAATTTTTTGTTTTTTTATATCATCTAATCCATTTAATGGGTCAATTACTTCTCCAACATGGTTACAATATAGCGCATTGATTGTTAAATCCCGTCGTGATGCATCTAGTAATAACGATTCTGTGAATTCAACTTTTGCGTACCGCCCGTCATGATCAAAGTCTGTTCGAAAAGTCGTAATTTGATAGTTTTTATTATCAATAATAAGGGTAATGGTTCCATGGGCTAAGCCAGTGGGAACAAATCTAATATTGTTTTCTTTCGCAATTTTTATTATTTCTTCTGGCTGTGCATCAGTGGCTAAATCTATATCTGTCACGGGCATTTTTAGAATTGTATTCCTTACACACCCTCCTACGAATAAAACTTGGTAACCGAAACTTTTATATAACTTGGATAGCTTTTGTGCCGATGGGTTTCTTAACCATTTAGTTTCTTTAAAATTTAATTTCATCTTAAATCAGCTAAACCCTTCAAAATCCGCGCTGTCGCGCCCCAAATATAATATGGGCCATAAGGGATATTATAAAAATATCTTTTATTGTTGTTCCAAGTCACTGTTTCAATTCTGTAATTACTTTTATCCATTAAGTAGGATAATGGCACTTCAAATATTTCAGCAACTTCTGCAATTTGTATCTTCATAGAGATGGTGTCTTTAACTCTGGCCACGAAGGGTGATATTTGAAATCCAGTTATTGTGTTGTGTGTCGCTATTTGGGCTAATATTTTGATGTCTGACGAACACACTCCTATTTCTTCATATGCCTCGCGCAGCGCTGCTGCTTCTGCAGATGAATCGGTTTTTTCTAACTTGCCCCCGGGAAATGCAATTTGGCCAGGATGTTGTTTCAGATTATCCGACCTTTTGGTTAAAATAACTTTGAAGCAATTTTTTCTTTTTATAATTGGAATTAATACAGCAGCTTTGATAAGATCATTTTTGGATTTGCTTTTGAAAGGCATCAGATCATTGTCTGATGTCGCGTTGAAATTTTGTGTTTCAAGTAAGTTCATTAAATTCTGGAGCTCAGACATTTTTCTCTGCTTCAAATCCCAACTTGGTTGGATCCATTATATAGTGTGCGCCACAAAACTGACAATCTGCTGTAACATCTCCATCGGCTGTAGTCATTGTTTCGATATCTTTTGATGAGTACATTGACATTGTATTTCGAACTTTATCTGCGCTACAGGTACATCCAAATTTAATTGATTGAGCTTCAAAAACCCTTGGATTTTCTTCATGAAATAATCTATTTAATAATTGGATTTTACTTATATGTGGGCCCATAAGCTCAAGCTCTTCAACTGTATCTATGTGAAAATTTACTCGATTCCAGTTTTCACTCTCTTGCCCTTGTAAAAGATCAGCAGATGCCAGTAATTGATTTGTAGACCCTTCCTTTTTTACGACCCCACGCTCTGTTTTTTTTGGCATTTTTTGGATTATCAGTCCGGCAGCCTGCCATGAGATTTTTTTGTTTTTAGTTTGCGATTTTCCTATTGTTAATGCAAATCGGGTCGCTAGCTGTTCGGATTGAGCAAAATAGGTTTCTGCACACTTGTGCAATGATCCACCAGTTAGGGGCGTGATCCCTTGGTATGGTTCTGTGTTTGGGCCTTGGTCGATTAAAACAGCAAAATACCCCTTACCAAGTTGTTCAAAAGGATTTTTTTCTCCAATATTTAGGTTGGGCTCATTAAAACTAGCAAAGGCTCTAATCGTCCCTAGCTCACCATTTTTGCTCGGAGCAAAATAATCAGTAGCAATTAGTTTGATAGGCCCATTACCTCTTATTTGTAATGATAGTTTCCATTTTAAATTAATAGTCTGACCAATAAGTGCAGTTATTACTGTTGCTTCAGCCACTAGGGCTTCTACTAATGGTGGATATGAGTGTTGTGATAAAATGTCATTCAATGTCTTGTCTAGTCTTGTTAACCGACCACGAATATCAGATAGATCTAGCTGGAAGGGTAAGATTTTATCTTCAGAAGTAGGTTTTACTGCTTCGCTCATTTAATTTTCCTAAATAGTTTTAATTCGGCATAAAGTAGTTAATACTTAGTCGCAATGATATGTACAAAAGGTTTTTATGATAAGACGATTTGACGAGTTTCCCTGTAAGGACAAGCGTTATGTGACGCGACATGGTGTTTATGCAATAATTAAAAAAGAAAGAAAATTGCTTATTACTTTTCAGGGTGACCCTCATAATGAGCACCAATTACCTGGAGGGGGTGTTGATGTTGGTGAGAGCCATTTACAGACTTTGCATCGTGAGGCTCTTGAAGAAACAGGTTGGATTATTTCGCCTAAGCGGCGTTTAGGAGCCTTTCAACGTTTTACATATATGCCAGAGTATAATTTATGGGCTAGAAAAGTATGTCATATTTATTTTTGTAAGGCGGTTATGAGCAAAACAAAACCATTACATGATGATCATTCTCCTTTGTGGATTAACCCACAATCTGCCTTAAACATGCTTTATAATTCGGGCGATAAGCATTTTGTAGCTTTAGCCATCAATTTGGGATATTTTAAAGATATTAAATAATTCAAAAAAAGTGTGTTACCCTCAAACCCTTGTTCTTGGTTTTTTTTTTGGATAATGGATCATCTATAGAAATCAATAAGGGTAAATAAAATGTTATCACCTAAAAAAGTGGTTTTAGCTTATTCAGGAGGTCTTGATACTTCAATCATTCTTAAATGGTTGGAAATAGAATACGGATGTGAAGTGATAACATTTACGGCAGATCTTGGCCAAGGAGAAGAGTTGGAGCCTGCAAGGGAAAAAGCTATTCTTCTTGGTGTAAAACCAGAAAATATTTTTGTAGAAGATTTGCGTGAAGAATTTGTACGAGATTTTGTATTTCCAATGTTTCGGGCAAACACTGTCTATGAGGGTTTGTATTTATTAGGAACTTCGATAGCCAGGCCATTGATTTCCAAGCGTCTAGTTGAAATAGCTCAAGAAAAAGGGGCTGATGCAATTAGTCATGGCGCAACTGGTAAGGGTAATGATCAAGTAAGATTTGAATTGAGCGCTTATTCTCTGAACCCAGACATAAAAGTCGTTGCACCGTGGAGGGAATGGGATTTATCAAGTAGAACAAAACTAATTGCGTTTGCTGAAAAACATCAGATACCAATTTCAAAGGATAAACGTGGGGAAGCACCATTCAGCGTAGATGCAAATTTATTGCATACATCTTCAGAAGGTAAGGTTCTTGAAGATCCAGCTGAAGAGGCACCTGATTATGTTTATCAACGTACTATTGATCCGATAAATGCTCCAGATAAGCCTGAATATATTGAAATTGGATTTGAAAAAGGTGATGCAATTTCTTTCAATTCAAAAATATATTCTCCTGCCAATATTCTTGAAAAACTAAATGCCGTTGGCTGTAAGCACGGTGTTGGTCGTTTGGATTTAGTTGAAGGTAGATTTGTTGGCATGAAATCACGCGGCATTTATGAAACTCCTGGTGGAACAATTTTGCTTGAAGCCCACAAAGGTATTGAGAGTATAACTCTTGATCGTGGTGCGGCACATTTAAAAGACGAATTGATGCCAAAATACGCGGAACTTATTTATAATGGGTTTTGGTACAGTCCTGAAAGAGAGATGCTTCAGTCATTAATCGATAAAAGTCAGGAACATGTAAATGGTTTTGTTAGATTGAAGCTCTATAAAGGTTCTGTATCCACGGTTGGACGCTGGTCTAAAGATAGCTTATATTCAGAGCAACATGTTACATTTGAAGATGATGAGGGGGCTTATGACCAAAAAGATGCAGGGGGTTTTATAAAAATAAATGCTCTTCGGCTGCGTCTTTTGGCTATGAGATCAAGAAAAAATAGGAATTAACCGATTAATAGTTCTATCATTTTTTTAATATTCTTTTAGGTTAACATTAGATTATCCTTTAAGAGGTTACTTATGCCTAGAAAAATTAATTATACTCCAAATCCTGAACAAATGAAGTTATGGCCTGAGATATCTGGAAACAAAATAAATGGTCTTAATGAGCTTAAATTTAGAAGACCAGAATATGTTTATTGGCGTGATCCAAAAGAGATAACATTTGGAGAGTTGCAAAAATGGTTTTACAAACAAAATATAGATCCAAAATTACAGGATGGTCGAAATGACCGAATTATCGAAGAAGCAGTGTCGATAGCTGAAATTTCTGATACCTTAACTATTAAAACTGAGAATGAATGGTCTGAAGCAATAAAATTAAAATCGGCAGAATTGGGTGTTGATGCTGTTGGAATTACAAGCTTGGAAATGAATAGAACCTATGAAGGTGTATCTGTGCCGTATAATACAATAATAGTTCTAGGTTTGGCTATGGACTATAATGAAATGTCGGCAGCACCAGAAGTTTCAGCGGGAGCACACGTGGTTAAAGAATATACCAGGGGTATGAAAGCTTCAAAAAGATTAGCTAGCTGGTTAAGATTTCATGGCCATGATGCAGAGCCTGAACACGGACCATTTGCGGGTAAACTACCTCTTATCCCCTCGGCTATTGCAGCTGGATTGGGTGAGCTAGGTAAGCATGGATCAGTAATAAACAAAAAAATGGGCTCTTGTTTCCGTCTTGCTGCCGTATTGACAAATATGAGATTAAAACATGATAAACCAGATATATTTGGTGCAGATGATTTTTGTACGAATTGTCAGATTTGTTCAAAATTTTGTCCTCCTGATGCGATTTTACATGAGAAAAAGAACGTTAGAGGTGAAAAAAAATGGTATGTAGATTTTGATAAATGTTTGCCCTTTTTTAATGAAACAGCAGGATGCGGCATTTGCGTAACTGTTTGTCCATTCTCAAGACCAGAAGTGAGGCCCAATTTAATGGCCAAGTTAAATCGTAAGCGACTCATATCGTAATTTTCATTTAGTTTAGGTATTGCAACTAATAAAAAGGTTTGCTTCTCTGAAATTATGAATAATAAAATTGATAAATTGATTACTTTCCATGATATGATGGATCCCAATCGGGCAGCAGCTTTACATGCCACACTTTCCTTATCTGGCCCACCGCCGATGAAAGGTAGCTCATTGGAACCTTTTTGGCATCAAATATACTTTTGGGACTATCAACCACCAAAAAATTTAGGTAGAGACGGACACCCAAAACTTGGAAATTTTATACCAGACCTAGGACTACCCCGAAGAATGTGGGCAGGGGGTAAGGTACATTTTATGCATGAAATAGTTTTAGGTATAGAAGCGAAAAAGATTTCTACAATAAAAAATGTCGAAAAAAAGATTGGTAAAACTGGACCCCTTGCATTTGTAACAGAACAAATTGATATTATACAAAACGAGAAACTTTGTATCCAAGAATACAAAAAGTTGGTGTATCGACAGGAATTTCAGAAAGATACTCAGAGTCTTGAATATCCAATAACGCATGAAGTAGCTGACGATGAAAAACAGCTTTCATTTACATCAACCGATTTGTATCGGTACTCTGGCTTAACATTCAATGGCCATCGAATTCATTATGATAGAAAATACAGTCAAGATATTGAAGGTTATCCAGGATTAGTTGTGCATGGGCCATTATTGGCACAATGCTTAATTAATTTTGCAAAAGAAATTTTAGGATCCATAAAAAAGTTTGAATTTAGAGGGGAAAGCCCATTATTTGACTTTGAGGATGCGATTTTATGTCGAAAATTGACAAAAGATGGTGTTGAGCTTTGGGTAAAAAACTCAAATAATAAATTGTGCATGTCAGCATTAGCTATTTGATTGAAAGAAGATAGTTTGGAGTAAACTTTTTTGGAATATGATTTATATTCTCAAGTAAAAAGTCTGCCGTAATTTCTGCTATCTTTGGGGCAAGACCTATTCCGATTTTGAAGCCGCCATTTGCTATAAAGACATTTTTCTTGTTAGGATGCGGCCCTATTAGTGGAGATCTACCTTTAGCTCTTGGTCTTATTCCTGACCAAACATTAATAACATTGGAGTTTGAAAGAGCTGGGCAAATCTTTTTAATCTTTTCTATCATCCTATCTAATTTTTCATCAGTGTTTTCATGCTGCCAAGTTATTTCAGACGTGGAGCCAATCGCAACACTATTATTTTCCTGAGGAATGATGTGGATTCCATCTACAAATAACTGTGGGTAATTTTTTCGATCTAATGCTAACAAGGCTGCTTGCCCTTTTACACCGTCACCAATAGATTTTTCTAAATCACCTGATAATTTTTGAAGGCCATAATATCCTGTCGCCCAAACTTCTAAGTTATCGTTTTTACTCTCATATTTTGGATCAATTGTTATTTTGGCACCCATCGCTTTTACAGCACTTAACAAAGCATCACATGCCTTTTTGGGGTTTAACTGAGCAGATAATGTATCAAAGGAATACAGACCAGTTGGACTTGGGATTTCCCAGTTTTTATCTAACTTGTCCAAGGTTTCCCAACTAGCAAGCCCTTTCCAAAGTGATTTTGCATTTGCAGTACGTTCGGCTGACAATTGTATAGCACGCTCGTCTAGCAAAGGAGAGATTCGCCCAAATCTACAATATTGAGCATCCTTTCCACCAATAGATTTTACCTCATTCCAAAAATTATCTTGTTTTATTAATGATTCAAATTGGAATTGTTTTTTTTCGTTCCAATTATCGGGCGTATGTGGAGCCAATGCCCCTAAAACCCCACCACTACTACCAAACCCCGGTTTGTTAATTTCAATAATTTCGACTGTTTGACCGCGCTTTAAAATCTCGAAGGCGATAGAAAGACCAAAAATTCCAGCTCCATATATAGTGATTTCAGGCGTTGCCATTTTTGTTTAGGTCTTTCATTAATAACAGGATTATTTTAGGCATTCTAATGAAAAATATCCAGTGTAAATCAGCTTCAGTCGTTTGGAAAGAGGGAGTGATTCCGTTTTCAGAAGAATTTCAAGATTCATATTTTTCTACTGACGGAGGTTTAGAGGAGAGTAATTTTGTTTTTATCAGAGGTAATGAACTAAATCGACGTTTAGTTCCTGGTTTTAAAATAGCAGAGTTGGGTTTTGGAACTGGATTAAATTTACTGGCTTTAATAAGACTTTGGAGTACGTTAGGACATCTGGGGAAAATACATTTTACCAGTTTCGAAGCTTTCCCAATTAAAATAGATGATATGAAACGCGCTTTGAGTAGTTTTCCAGAATTGATAGGTTTATCTGAAAATCTGTGCTCGATTGTTGAAGGTGGCGTTACTAATTTTGAAATCGAAAATGTTGAAGTGAAATTAATCTATGGGGATGCAAGAGACAAAATAAAGACATGGAATGATAAGGCTAATGCATGGTTTTTAGATGGATTTGCACCTATTAAAAACCCACAATTGTGGGAATATGATCTGTTATCTATAGTTGCAGACAAAACGGTAAAAGGTGGGACTTTTGCAACTTACACTGCCTCAGGATCGGTAAGAAGGAATCTTAGTCAATTGGGCTTTAATGTGGCTAAAGTAAATGGTTTTGGGAAGAAAAGACATATGCTTTTGGGGAAAAAAATTGATTGAGGGAAATCAAGTAAGATTTGGAATAATTCTTATGATTCTTGCTACACTTTCCTTTGCTCTTCAGGACGGTCTGTCAAGATTTTTAGCCGGCAATTATAATGTATATATGATAGTGATGATACGATATTGGTTTTTATTTATATTAGTAGTTTTCGTAGCGTCTAGGTCCCAAAAAGGGTTGTTAAAAACAGCTAGTACAAACTTTTTATTGCTTCAAATATTAAGAGGAATTTTGTTAGCTTTTGAGATCATCGTGTCAGTTCACGCATTTGTTTATATAGGCTTGATAAATACGTCTGCTATTTTTTCTAGCTATCCATTGATTGCAACATTATTGTCTATTCCAATTTTAAAGGAAGTAATTGGTTGGAAAAGGTTTACGGCGATTTTATTTGGTTTCTTAGGGGTTTTATTGATATTGAGACCCGGTAGCGGTATATTTTCTCTTTATATGTTCTTGCCAGTTTGTTCCGCATTTGCGTTTGCTATTTATGCCATTCTTACGAGGTATGTGTCAAAAATGGACAGTCCTGAGACAAGTTTCTTTTGGACAGGGCTTGTGGGCATTATAGCTATGACTGGTGTGGGAGTTTGGTTTTGGGAGCAGCCAAACGCGATTGATTGGCTATGGATTCTACTGCTCTGCATTTTCTCTACCCTGGGGCACTTTTTGTTAATTAAGTCATATGACCTTGCTGCTGTGTCAATAGTACAACCTTTTTCTTATTTTCATCTTATTTTTATTTCTTTCATAGGGTTTTTAATGTTTGGTGAACCGTTAACTTTAAACATTATTCTAGGATCCATTATTGTAATATGTGCTGGTATTTTTACACTTAAACGTCAAAAAAGTTATACCTAAAGGGTTCTTTTGAGTTTATGAAATTTTACTTCGCAAACCAACAATATTTGAAATGGAAAGAACTAAAAGCACTATTACACCTCCGATAATTGCAGTTGATCCCGGGTTTTCTCCCAATACGTACCACACCAATATTGGCGCAAAAATACTCTCCAAAACAAGAAATAAGCCAACTTCTGCTGAGGTGATATACTGAGGTCCAATTGCCATTAGGCATGTGGCTAGAGGTAATAAGGCCCCACCTAAAATTAACATTTTAGGCCAATCAGTTGGTTCTAATGTGTAGGATGCAACAAAAGGTGTGACGGCAATTGCTGCCACTAAATAAGAAAGTGCCGTTGCTGGAATCATTGATATATTTGGTGAAGCTCTTGCAATCGTAAACGCCGTAGCTAATGAGATTGCCACACCTAAAGCAGCTAAATTTCCTAAGATCGCTCCGAAGTTCATACTAGAACCCATAGCAATAATGCCTATACCAATTAAGGTAAATATTACCGTTAATATCATTCTTATGTTAAGGGCCTCTTTTAAGAACAATCGGCTTATTATAAGAGCCCATACAGGAGCTGTAGCAAGCAAAAAAACAGTTGCTGCAACAGAAGTTAGGCTTAATGCGACAACGTATAAAATAGTGTTTATTGCGTAACAGCCAGCGAACAGTAGCGCTGGTAAAGAAAAGCTCAACATAGATTTTGGACCTCGTGTCAGCAATAAAAATATAGTTATAGCTAAGCCAGATAAACCTGCTCGCCAAAACGCAACTGTCATCGTAGCCTCATCCACTAACCTAATAATTAAACTATCTGGAATTAAGGCTAAAACACCTATTCCGGTTATTAAGATACCTTTTGCTTGATTATTCATTTTTTCAGACTGGTTTCTCTTTTAATCGCCAACGAATAATATCTTGGCTATAGGGTACATATAATGGATGTTTAGGATGGCCATTTTTTGTCAAACCAAGATGGTATAATTTACAGCCATTACTTGATAGTAGTTTTTTTATTTCTTCGTCTCTTTCAAGGTGTGAACCATGTGTTCCCCAAGCGCAAATAATATCATTAGCCCATATAGTAGAATCTTGTATTATCTTATTATTATCTTTCCCAATTGGTTTTGTTTTCTGTTTCAATTTAAATGGATTTGTTTCTCGCCAAGCGAAAATATTACAAATACGCACACTACCAAAATTTAAGTTTCTGGCGCGCCTTTCACATCTTTCAACGGTTGCATCATTTTTTGTCTCATCTGCTGTTGAAGGGTTTAACATGATGAACAATACTTTTTGTTTTTCTGCATCCCATTCTCTGGTCAATGTATACCTATAATTTTCACAATTTGAATAAATGGCTTCACTTTTAACTGAACTCTGATTGAAATATTTATGAATCATTTTGTGAAAACACTTTTGAAGGGTAAAGTCTATTGGATTTCAAGTTTACCATTGCAACGGCTTTTTTATTTAGTGAAACCCAGGCTTTTGAATTCTCCATTAATTTACAATTGGATATACTTATCGACTGGCCTTGTCGTAATTTTACTGCACCCTCGATATCGATTTCTATTTCTGTCACTCCTTTTAGCCCAATTTCTAATGGTAGTATAAGATGGTCTAGGTTTGAATTTCTACCATTTGCTGCAAATAGATCGTATTGAATAGTATTTTTGACATTAAATGGTCCAGAATCTGTTCTTCTCAAAGATTTAATGTGAGCGAAGCACCCAAGCTCTTTCCCTAGATCTCTTGCGATAGCGCGCACGTAGCCTCCTTTTCCACACTCCATTCTTAACGAAACCGAATTTTTGTTTAGGATCTCAATTATACTCAGGGAGTTGACCCAAAGAGGGCGTGATTTTAATTCGATTTTCTCGCCTTTTCGAGCTTTTATGTAAGCTCTTTCTCCATTGACTTTTACTGCTGAGAATTGTGGAGGAATTTGCATTATTTGGCCACGAAACTTTTGAAGAGCAGCCTCAATATTTTCTTTACCAGGTCTATAAGAAGATGTCTCAATAACATCACCTTCTTGGTCATCTGTGTTTGTTTGACTGCCCCAAATAATATTAAAATTGTAAGCTTTTAAAGATTCCGTGATGATTGGAATGGTTTTGGTTGCGTCTCCCAAGGCCACTACTAATAAGCCTGTCGCGGCGGGATCTAAAGTACCAGCATGGCCAGCTTTTTGCGCATTAAAACACCATTTTATTTTATTGACCACAGCAGCTGAAGAAATGCCTGCTGGCTTATCTACTAACAACCAACCATGTATTGACCTACCTTTTTTCTTTCGTTCACTCATTTTGAATATCGCGTTTGATTTCGTCTCGATCAAACAGGGATCTTATGGAGTCCATATTATCAAAAGTAGTATCAGAAAAAAATTTTAACTCAGGAGAAAATTTCAATTTTACATTTCTAGTTACAATTTTTCTTATATCAACTTTGTTAACATTTAGAGCGTCAACTACTTTTTCTGAATTTTTTTTTCCTAACGCAGAAACAAAAACATTAGCAATTTTTAAATCAGCAGACATACTAACCTCTCCAACAGTTATTGAAATGCCTGATAGTGCCTCATCATATATTTGATCTCGTGAAAATATTTCACCAAGTGTCCTTCGGATCAACTCTCCAACCCGAAGTTGACGCTGGCTTGGGCCTATAGATTGTCCAAATTGATTTGCCATCGAAATCTCCCTTAAAGATGTTGTCATTATTGCAGATCTTGTATTAGCGCAACAGACCCTTTGCTTTAAGTGATGAGATTGTCTATCAAGTAAAAAATGCGCAAGGAGATTATCATGTCGGAAAAGTTAAGGATTGCTGTTACTGGAGCTTCTGGCCGGATGGGAAGAATGTTGATCGAGAATATACAAATTGATCAAAGATTTGAACTTTGTGGTGTTACTGAGCACCCTGAACATGATTGGATTGGGTTGGATTTAGGGGAAGTAATGATTGGAAAGCATCTAAATTTACCTGTTTTAGCTGATCCACTTGAAGTTTTTGCAAAAGCCGATGCGGTTATTGATTTTACTAGCCCAATAGCAAGTATCACTCATGCTAACTTAGCGGCTCAAGCTAGGTGTGTGCATGTAATTGGTACAACTGGCTTTTCAAGCGCGCAACTGAAAAAATTAAATGCAGCTGGTAGGCATGCTGTTATCGTTAGAGCCGGTAATATGAGCTTAGGTGTAAATTTATTAGTGCAAATGACTAAGAGAATTTCTCATGCTTTAAGTGAAGATTTTGATATCGAAATTGTGGAGTCTCATCACAAGATGAAAGTTGATGCTCCATCTGGCACTGCATTGATGTTAGGTGAGGCTGCAGCTGCAGGAAGAGGCAAAGATTTGAATCAAATTTCAGATCGGGGACGCGATGGTATCACAGGACCAAGAAAAGAGGGTGATATAGGATTTACAGCGATCCGTGGTGGTGATGTGGTAGGCGAACATGATGTTATTTTTGCAGCTGCTGGTGAAAGGATCACACTTCGTCATGTTGCAACTGATAGGAATATATTTGTTCGAGGAGCATTTGCAGCTGCTGTTTGGGGTCAGGCCCAAAAACCTGGAGAATATGACATGATGGATGTGTTAGACTTAAGTTAATTATTTGATCCTCTATAAACAATTTAAATATTAAAAATCTGAAACAATTCCTTTTTTTTCCCAATCTCCATAGCGTGTGGGTTCTAGTCCATTTCGTCCTCCAAGTTCCTTTGGTAGTATTTTCTTTTTTGCTATCTTTCGGCGTTCTTCAGCTTCTAATAGTGAGCGTTTTGCCGCTGCAGACAGGTTTTTTTTATTTTTTTCATGTAACATTTTTTTATTTCCGTAATATATAGTGATGATGTAATTCTAAATGTAATAATTGCAAAGATTGTAAATGGACTCTCTAAATTCTAGACGCGCAGCATTAAACTTAATTTGTAAGGTAACTGACCAAAAAATTATGATCAATTCAATTAATGCAGATAGCTCTAGCGAATTATTAAATTGTGATGAATTGGAAAAACGAGCTGCGATGAGGTTAACTTTAGATTATCTGCGGAATTTTGGCCCTTCCAGCACTCTAATTAAATTATATGTGAAAAAGACGCCGCCAAAAGGTGTCTTAAATATCTTGCAACTAGGAGTTGTAGAATTATGCGTTAATAAGCGTGCAGCATATGGTGTTGTTAATGATGCTGTAAATCTAACGCATGAACTAAATGGTGGGTCAGCTTTTTCAGGCTTAGTAAATGCGGTATTGAGAAAGGTGGCTAAAGATGGCTCTGAGAGATGGTCAAAATTAAGACCATCAAGCTTACCTGCTTGGATTGCCAGACCAATAAAAAAGCAACATGGTAAAACTATCCAGAAGGCGATTGAGAAAGCGCATTCAGTGATCCCACCGATAGATTTGACTTTAAAGAAAAGTGGGCCCTCCCTTCTGCCTGAAGGAAAGTTAATGCCAAATGGATCCTTGAGAGTAAGAGGTGGAGCAGTTTCAAGTTATACAGGTTACAATGAGGGTAATTGGTGGGTTCAAGATGCGGCTGCTTCTATGCCAGTTCAATTACTTGGTGATATCAGCAATAAAAAGATTTTAGATATTTGTGCGGCACCAGGTGGTAAGACTATGCAATTAGCAGATGGTGGGGCTTGTGTAACAGCTCTTGATGTGTCTGAAAGCAAAATGAACCGTGTACGCCAAAATTTAAAAAGAGTTGGATTAAAAGCTGATTTGATAGTTTCAGATGCACTTAAATGGCATAGTAAGAAAAAATTTGACGTGGTTTTATTGGATGCACCATGTAGCGCTACGGGTACCATAAGGAGACATCCAGATCTACCATTTGTTAAAACTGAAAAAAACTTAGCTGATTTGATCAATATACAAAAACGACTTTTAGATTGTGCTGTTAATCATTTGAAGCCCGGTGGAGAGCTTATTTACTGCACTTGTTCGTTACTTTTTAGTGAAGGAGAAGACCAAATAGAAGAATTTTTATTAAATAACCCTAATATGTTTGCTTCTAAAATTAATCTTGAAAGCTTTGGATTACCAAAGGAATGGGAAAGCTTGCATTCTAGTCTTAGAATTAGACCAGATTATTGGAAGGAATTTGGGGCTATTGACGGATTTTTCGTATCTAAATTAATTAAGAATAATTCGGTAAAGATATAAAATTAATAATTAATAAATTGGATATAGGTTATCGCGATATATGATTTGACAAGAATATCCAGCCAATTTTTGGATTACTACTGGAGGAAAAAGTCTCTGAGACTAAAAACAGCAAAAAAGTTTTTGTTGTACCCAGAGCCATACGAAATTGGAAGTGTTGAAAAGGGTAAGCTTTTAACGTCTGGTAATTTGAAATTTCATAATGAGCTTATAAAAATCTCCAATCACTCCTTATGGGAAATACAAGGAACAGATGTAGTTTTAGATTATTATTTACATGGGTTTTCTTGGTTGAATGATCTTGCTGCTGTAGGTTCGTATGAGGCCCTAAAATTAGCACAAGAGTGGGTTTTTCATTGGACGTTAAACGAACTTGGGAATAAAAATTTGTGTTTAGATCTATTAACGCAAAGATTGTTTAATTGGATAAACCATTCAGGTTTTTTGTTAAAAACATCTAATTTAGCGTTGTCAGACTCTTATATGAAAAGTATCGATCAACAATCGTTTTTCTTGGAAAAAAGATGGCAATCTTTACAAAAAGATGTTGATAGAATTAAAGCGATAGTATTGCTGATAAGTGTAGGAATATATGTAACAAATAAGAATTATTTGGTTCAAAGTTTTATTAAAGCTTTAGATAAAGAAATAATTAATACAATTGACGCCAAAGGTGGAATATCTTCCCGTGATCCAAATGCATTAGCAGAGATATTTTCGTTGCTAAATTGGCTCGAGGTTTTGCTAGAAAAAATAAACTTAAATTTATCGGAAATACAGGTTTCTGCGATAAAGAAAATAGCTCCTACTTTACGATCTTTGAGACATCTTGACGGTGCCTTAATTGGATTTAGAGGAGAAATTAAAATTCGAGATAAATATTTGGATAGAGCACTTGTGCAATCGGGAGTGAAGCATCGATTGCTAGATAGAACTGTGATGGGCTATTCGCGTCTTGGAAATCATAAGATGTCTATTTTTATCGATACTGGTGGGAAATTTGATTCCATCACAAATGGAAATTTCTTACATACGAAATCTGCAATTGAAATTACAATCAATAAAAGCCCTTTTGTGGTGTCTGGAATAAAAATTAGCAATTTTAGAGAACTTGATAGATCAGATAATATGCAGGTCGATTATGCATCAATCTCGAAGCTAGAAAAGGGCTTTGAAAATAATGTAAGTTTACAATCTTCCAGTTTAGAATTTTATGATAGTAAAGGTGCCACTACATTAAAAGCTTCTCACAATGGTTACCTGAATGAAACGGGTTTGACACATACCAGAACTATTAAGCTAGATAATGATGAAACTGAGATTCATGGGGAAGATAGCTTTAATGCAAATTCAGACGAGGCAAAATTCAGATTTGAAAATATTTTAACGAAAAGAAAACAAACGATGTTTATGTCTGTTCATTTTTTATTACACCCGGAGGTCGTGATTGAGCAAGCACAGGCTTCAGTAAACTTTTTGCTAGAAAATAAAGAAAGCTATTCGTTAAAATTTTCTGGGAAATGTGATTTAAGAATTGAAGAAGGCGTTTTTTATGAAGGCTCCACTGAAAAGTCACGTGCGACCAAACAGATTGTTTTATCTTCGCAAGTCGTGAACTATGATAACTATATAAACTGGAGAATTGTTAAAGTTTAATTATTTTATTTGACTTAATATGTCGTTTGAAGAGTGTTTGAAATTGTCCGAGATTGAAAAATGAGATCAAAACCACGCAAAGTAGCTCGCGCTTTAATATCTGTTTCTGATAAAACAGGATTGCTGGAGTTTGTAGCTAAATTGCATTCTTTTGGCATTGAATTGATTTCTACTGGTGGAACAGCTCAAATAATTTCCCAAGCTGGTTATGCTGTAACACAAGTTTCAGAAATTACTGGTATTGAAGAAATGATGGATGGAAGGGTTAAAACCTTACACCCAAGTATTCATGGGGGATTACTGGCTCTGAGAGATAATAAAAATCACATTGAATCAATGATTGCCAATAATATCCCTGAGATAGATCTATTAGTAGTAAATCTATACCCATTTAGAGAAACGGTAGAAAACGGAGAAGGATATTCGACCTGCGTTGAGAATATTGATATTGGTGGGCCTGCGATGATAAGAGCAGCCGCAAAAAACCATGAATATGTAGCAGTAGTTGTGGATCCAAAAGACTATAATGTGGTCTCGACAGAATTAGAGAAGCACGAATATACCACAAGCTTAGAACTGCGTAAGTTTTTAGCTCGTAGGGCTTTTATTGGTACTGCCGCCTATGATATTGAAATTTCAAATTGGATGAGTGGACTTGAAAGCTCAGAAATGCCTTTATCTTTTGGTTTTATTGGAACGATAGATAATTCTTTGCGGTATGGAGAGAACCCGCACCAAAAAGCAGGGTTTTATACGCAAGTAAACTCAAAAGATCGTTTGAGTCCCTTATGTCAAATACAGGGAAAGGAGCTTAGCTATAATAATATTAATGATTTGAGCGCGGCTGTTGAGTTGATTTCTGAGTTTGAGGACACATCTCATGCCTGCGCTATTATTAAGCATGCAAATCCTTGTGGTGTGGCTCTATCAAAAATTCAACTTGAAGCTTATGGAGCTGCATTAAATTGTGACAAGACATCTGCTTTTGGTGGCATTGTTGCTCTTAACCAAAAAATTGAGCCCGAAACAGCAGAGGTAATAATTCAAACTTTTACAGAAGTTTTAATCGCTCCAGATGCAACAAAAGCTGCTGTAAAGATTTTAAACAGTAACAAAAACCTTAGAGTTATACTGACAGGTAAATTACCAGAAAAAAACTTTGATGAACTCACATGGAAAAAAGTCGTTGGGGGGATCTTGGTTCAAGAGACTGACGTTGGCTTGATAACTAAATATGACATAAATATAATGACTAAGAAAAAGCCAGATAATACAGAACTTAAAGATCTTATGTTTGCTTGGAAAGTAGCAAAACATGTAAAATCTAATGCTATTGTCTATGCAAAAGATTGTTCCACAATTGGTATTGGTGCTGGTCAGATGAGTAGGGTAGATAGTGCGCATATCGCTGGTCAAAAATCACTCGACAGAGCCAAAACAGAAAAAAAAATGTCACATAATGATAACACATTTGTTGTGGCATCTGATGCTTTTTTCCCTTTCGCTGATGGTATTATTGAGGCTGTTAATTCTGGCGCCACAGCCATAATTCAACCTGGTGGATCAATAAGGGATTCTGAAGTAATTGCAGCAGCTGATAAAGCTGGAATATCTATGGTTTTTACTAATATGCGGCATTTTAAACATTAGGATCTTAATTTGCATCTATTTTTCTTAATATCTGCTCTTGTGTTGATTATCGATCAAGCCAGTAAACTTAGCATGCTTTATGTTTTTGATTTGGCGAATGTTAGAAGTTTAGAGGTCTTTCCACCTTATTTATCTTTTGAGTTCGCCTGGAATAAAGGAATTAATTTTGGTTTATTTTCGACGAATTATGAATTGGCAAGGTGGGCCTTAATTATTTTTTCAGGAGCTATCTGCCTGTTTCTTGCAATTTATACATTTAAAAGCCTATCAAAAACGAGGGAAAGGGTTTTGGCTGGATGCATTTTTGGTGGGGCTATTGGGAACGTTTTGGATAGAATAGTTCATGGAGCTGTTGTGGATTTCTTAAATATGTCTTGTTGTGGCATTGTTAATAAATATAGTTTTAATTTTGCAGATATTGGCATATTTGTTGGTGTTTTTGGATTAATAGTCTTTTCTTGGAAAAGAGATGAGAGTTCGTGACTTTGGTTGATTTTTGATATAATTGATAGGTTGCGAGATGATTAAAGGTTAAATAATGGGCTTGGCAAAATTATTTTTTAAAATTTTTTTAGTTTTTGGCGTTATTACGTCATGTGGTCCAAGTGATCCTAATCTTTTTAGCTTAAAGAACTATGGTGAAGGACCTGATGAGTTTGCACTGGTTACTTTACGAGAAATTCAAATGCCAGAAAGCTTCTCAACATTACCTGTACCCACGTTAGGGGGTTCCAATCTCACAGATGTGAATCCGCAAGAGGATGTAATATTGGCTCTTGGAGGCTCTTTGTCCGCCAAAAACGGAAATAAACATAAAGATGATAAGCTATTTGAAGACACAGCTTCTCGATTTGGATTAAATGAAAATATCCGAGAAGAGTTACTATCAGAGGATAGAGAATTCCGGTTAAAAAATAGGGGCTTACTGTTTGAAAGACTTGCAAGCATGAATGTTTATTTTAAAGCATATTCTTCTATGACACTTGATAGTGAGGAGGAATTAGCTCGTTTAAATAAATTAGGAGTTAAAATTCTAGCCAACCCGCCCGTGAAAGCAAAATAATTAATGATTACAATGCGTAATTTTTGTTTGACCATGGTGGTGCTTTTAAGCCTTCCTTTAGAAGCTTTAGGGAGAGTGTCGTCCTTTTCTTTAGATAATGGCATGAAAGTTGTCGTCATTGAGGATCACCGGGCGCCCGTTATTACACACATGGTTTGGTATAGAGCTGGAGCTTCTGATGAAAAGCTTGGTAAATCTGGTGTAGCTCATTTACTTGAGCATTTACTTTTTAAAGAAACAGAAAATGTAAAAAATGGTGAATTTAGTAAAACAGTTGAGGCAATTGGGGGCTCTGATAATGCTTTTACCTCACAAGATTATACGGGTTATTTCCAAAGAGTATCTAAAGAGTATCTGGAATTAATGATGTTCTATGAGTCAGATCGAATGCAAAACCTAAAAGTATCAGAATTGGATTTTGCCACTGAATTACAGGTTGTAATAGAGGAGAGAAGCCAGAGAACTGATACCAATCCAGGAGCACTCTTTAATGAGCAAAATATGGCAGCATTGTATCTGAATCATCCATACGGTATTCCAATAGTTGGATGGCGCCATGAGTTAGATGAGCTTAAACGTGAAGATGTGCTAGAGTTTTATCGCACATACTATTCACCAAATAATGCAATTTTAATTGTTTCTGGTGACGTAGATCCAAGGAATGTTGAGTTATTAGCAAACAATTACTACGGTTCTTTAAAAAATACNTCTAATCTTGGCGCAAGAAAAAGACCCACAGAACCTCCCCAAATAGCTCAACGACGAATAATATTTGAAGATGAGAGGGTTTCTCAGCCTTATATTACTCGAACCTATTTAGCAAAAGAACGAAATGCTGGTCAGCAAAGAGAAGCAGCCGCACTAACACTTCTTGCAGATTTAATTGGTTCTGATGGAATACAATCGCTCTTGGGGAAAAGCTTACAATTAGACAAAAAGGTCGCAATTTATACCAGTGCTTATTACGGTGGGCTATCTTATGATGAAACACATTTCAGCTTTATTCTAGCACCAAATAGTGAAGTGTCTCTTTCTGAAATCGAATTAGAATTAGATAANATAATTGATAAATTTATTTTGGATGGCATTGATGAAAGCCATTTGGAACGAATTAAATTCCAGTATAAAGCTCAGCAAATATATTCTTTAGATAGTGCCTATTCGCAGGCTAGACGTTTTGGCGTGGCTTTAACCTCTGGCCTGACTGTTGATGATGTTTTGTCTTGGCCAGATTTAATCCAGGATATAAAACCTTCTGAAATTTTAAACGCTGCTATTTCATTATTTAAAAAAGAAAAATCAGTTACAGGCTGGATTAGAAAACCAGCTGAGGAGCGTTAATGAAGCTATTTTTTATAACTGTATTTTCATTATTCATTTTGCTGCTAAAACCACTCTATGCTGATTTAAAGGTTCGTGAGCTTAAATCACATGACGGAATAGAGTTTTGGTTAGTTCAAGAAAAAAGCATCCCTTTCATTGCACTGGAGATTAGATTTCGAGGAGGAACCTCGATGGACGAGCATACAACCCGTGGAGCGGTTAGTTTTATGACAGCAATGTTAGAAGAGGGCTCTGGAGAATTAAATGACCAAGAATTTTTGAAGGCCCGTGATAGCATAGCAGCATCTTTTAATTTTGATGCCTCGCGCGATAGTTTGTCTGTTTCTGCAAGATTTTTGAGTAATAACAAGAGTGAAGCTGTTGAATTGCTTAAGGGGGCTTTAACACGGCCACGTTTTGACCAAGAAGCAATAGAGAGGGTGCGAAGACAAATTATTTCGTTAATTGAGTCAAATCAAAAAAATCAAAAGAAATTGGCTCAATCTAAGCTTTTTGAATTAACTTTTGGTAATCATATTTATTCATCGAGCGATATTGGCACTCTCAAAAATATAAAGTCTATCAGTAGAATGGATTTAATTGAGGCTCATCACGTCGCAATTAATAAAGACAGAATGTCGGTTTCGATTGTGGGNGATATCAGTGAGGATCAAGCGTCAATAATGTTAGATACATTATTTGAAGACTTGCCGCTAGCTTCAAAACCCCTTCCACAAAGTGCGAACATTAACTTAGATTTAGGAACGGTGTTGGTGGATTATCCAAGCCCTCAATCTGTNGCATTTTTTGCACTTAAGGGTATCAAGCGAAATGATAAAGATTTTTTTGCAGCTTTTATTATGAACCACATCTTGGGTGGAGGTGGTTTCAATTCTCGTTTGATGAGAGAAATTAGGGAAAAACGAGGTTTGACCTATTCNATTAATACTTCTCTAGCTCAATATGATCATGCTGAGCTATTTTTAGGAATGTTTCAATCTTCGAATGGAAAAATTTCTAAGGCGATNGAAATCCTGAAAAAAGAGTTATCACTTATGGCAAGTAAAGGAGTTACGATAGAAGAATTAGAGGCAGCTAAGAAATTCTTAATTGGGGCATATCCATTAAGGTTTGATGGAAATGAAAGGATTGCTAAAATTCTTGCTGGTATGCAATTTATTGGCTTAAACAAAGATTACATGGTGTANAGAAATGAGATGGTTAACGCAGTGAAGCCGGCGGATATAACGAGAGTTGCAAAACGCTTACTTTCAGAAAAAGGATTTACTCTTGTGGTTGTGGGTAGGCCTGACGAATTAAAACTATCCAACTAATCTAATAGAATAATTTTTAAAAATCATTTAAGTTATANTTATGAAAAAATTGGATGGCCATAAAAATATAGTTAATCGAAAAATTTTGCAGCTTNGTGAAGTTGCTATTAATAGAATAGCAGCGGGTGAGGTTGTTGAAAGGCCAGCTTCAGCGATTAAAGAGCTTGTTGAGAACTCATTGGACGCCGGCGCAACCACAATAGATATTACCTATTCAGATGGCGGTAAGAAATTACTGAAAGTTGTAGATGACGGTATGGGAATTCCTTCTGAGTCTCTGGAATTGGCAGTATCAAGGCATGCTACATCAAAAATTGATGGATCAGACTTACTGAATATTAATACTTTTGGATTTAGAGGAGAGGCACTTCCTTCCCTTGGAGCTGTAGGTTATCTTAAAATTACGTCTCGAGAGGTTGGATCTGCCTATGCCTCGGAGATTCATGTGCGGGGTGGGCTTATTGGTGAGATTAAGCCAGCGGCGCTTGAGATTGGAACTGCAGTTGAGCTACATGATTTGTTTTATGCTACGCCCGCAAGGTTAAAATTTTTAAGAAGTGAGAAGGCAGAAAGTAAAGCAATTCAAGATATAATTAAGCGTTTAGCAATAGCCGAGCCTTCAGTAAATTTCATACTTAGAGACATGTCTAAGGGCGGTGATGGCCGGACTATTTTTAATTTTAGACAGCAAGAGGGTGATAGAGAAAAAAGTATACAGGGTCGTCTAGCTCAGGTTTTGGGTCCAAACTTTACAGAAAACAGTATTTTTATTAATACTGAACGTGATGGTATCAGATTATTAGGTTATGCTGCTTTGCCCACTTATTCACGCGGAGCGGCGGTTCAGCAATTCTTTTTTGTAAATGGCCGACCTATCAAAGATAAGCTTTTAATTGGAGCTCTTCGTGGAGCATACTCAGATCTATTAGCTCGAGATCGCTATCCAGCTGCCGCTCTTTTTATTGAATGTGAGCCCCAAAGAGTTGATATGAATGTTCATCCAACAAAAGCGGAAGTTCGTTTTAGAGAGCCAGGAATTGTTCGCGGCTTAATTATTTCAGGTTTAAAACACGCTTTGGCAGAGGTGGGGCATCGCACTTCATCAACTATTGGGATGGAGACACTCGGTGCCTTTCGAAAGGATGAGTTTTACACCAATACAAGGGAAAGAAATTATCAGTCAGTTACCATTACTGATAGACAAGTGAATTTTAAAAATTTGGAAAATAATGCTTCCTTTGAGGATAGTTTTAACAATGAAACTGATAACATATTGGATATTGAAGAGAGGGAACATTTTGAAGAATTGCCACTAGGCATAGCGAGAGCACATTTGCATGAAAATTATATTTTGGCTCAAACAAATGATAGTTTGGTTTTGGTTGACTCTCACGCAGCTCATGAACGNATTATTTATGAAAAACTTAANNGCCAGCTTGAANATAAGGNAATTAATTCCCAGGCTTTATTANTGCCAGAGATAATAAATCTGTCCGAAGATGATGCATCAAGATTATTAGAAATTTCAGAAGANCTCAAATGTTTAGGACTTTTGATTGAACCNTTTGGNGGTGGTGCTNTTGCAGTGCGAGAGACGCCAGCANTNCTGGGTCAAGTTAATGTTGAAGANTTAATAAAAGATATCGTAGATGAATTAAATGATAANAAGNGCAGTNAAATNTTNANGNCNAACATTGACTCTGTCTTAAGTAGAGTTTCCTGTCATGGTTCGGTTCGTTCGGGTCGAAGATTNAAGATAGATGAGATGAACGCTTTGTTGAGNGAAATGGAGGNGACACCACATTCTGGCCAGTGTAACCACGGTAGNCCTACCTTTGTTGANNTAAAGTTATNTGATATTGAAAAATTATTTGGGCGAAAATGATGCAAGATTTATTTNATGATAATTTNATATTTTTAGNAATATTAATGGTTTTGCTAGCTATTATTATNATTATGCTAAAAGTNATNAAGACTTTTTNTAAACCAGCGAAGATAGAACCTTTACAAGATACAATTATNGGTTTGAGTGAGCAGGTTAGAATACTTGGAGAGGGGCAACAACAATTAACTGGATCGCTTAGAACGATAACCGAAGCTCAAGCAACAAGCCAAACAAAATTAGTCTCTGTAATAAATGAACGTCTGGCAGAGGTTCAAAATAAAATGGGTGAAAGTTTACAAGGAAGTGCGACTAAAACCGCAAGATCTTTAGGTGAATTACAGCAAAGACTAGAGACAATAGATAAAGCTCAAGAAAATATAGAAAAGTTATCTGGNAATGTTTTATCTTTACAGGATATTTTATCAAATAAACAAACACGAGGTGCTTTTGGGGAAATTCAATTAAATGACATTGTTTCTAAAGCCCTTCCGTCAGATTCTTACTCTTTTCAAGCAACACTGTCTAATGGTAAAAGGGCCGATTGCTTACTGAAATTACCAAATCCACCAGGTTCAATTGTTATNGACTCTAAATTTCCCCTTGAGGCTTATGAGAACTTGAGGAATGCCGAAAATGATAATCAATTAGTAGAGGCGAAGCGTATGATGAAAACCTCTGTGAGAGCTCATATAAAATCAATTTCTGAAAAGTATATTATTGAAGGTGAAACCGCAGAGTCAGCAATGATGTTTTTACCATCAGAGGCAGTTTATGCAGAATTACATGCAAATTTTTCTGAAATCGTCAGAGAAGGTTTTGAGGCTAAAGTCTGGATAGTGTCACCTACAACTTGTATGGCTACTTTAAATACCATGCGGGCTATTTTGAAAGATGCGCGAATGAGAGAGCAAGCTGGCGCTATAAGAACAGAATTAGGNTTGCTTTTTAAGGATGTAGAGCGTTTGAGTGACCGAGTTACAAATTTAGATCGACATTTTNTAATGGCATCAAAAGATATCGAAGAGATTAAAATCTCAGCCAAAAGATCTGGAAATAGAGCACGAAAGCTNGACAATTTTGATTTTGAAGAGATTTCAGTTGATCCAACTATTGTGCATTTGCCAAAAAGTGAAAAAATATGAGATTATTTTATTTTTTCAAATGNTCAATTATTTCCAAATGCTGANATAATGAACNTACCATATCCATCCATTTTCTNACTATAATTGGCGAGTCGGGCGTNGATGANACCCCTGTCATTATTTCACCAGATTTTATCAACNCAACAGCCTTGGCNACAGGTATTGAGACCAATCTGGCCATAGCGGTGCTCTCGTTAGTTCCCCAAGCATCTAAAACATAAGTTTTATGATATAACGGGCTATTATTTTTGTTTGCCTTCAATGAGACGCACAGGATAACCCTATCTGGTTCCCCTTCATCATATGCATTTTCCTTCCAAAANTTATTTGACATNTCCTGAAGTCTTGCGTCTCCTTCAGGAAAGGAAAGATTTTCAATTTCTTCAAACACATCCGACCAGGCATCTGCCCAACCTTGTAATCTAAGTGTACCCCGTACAAATTGGTGGATGTTCCATTCCTGATTAAAATTATATTGTGATACAAATGGGAGACTATCACGATTTGGATAAACCTCAAATTTTTCAGGTTGTGGTAGTGGAGCAACATAACTTGTGATTGCGTCCCATGGGCGCTCTACGTTCCATTCAATTCCGTTTTTAATTGATTTTGAGGGGGATTTAAGAGCCTTAAGCACACCTGCGGGTGACCAACTAAATTTATATCTAAATGGATTTGGAGTTTTAGGCACACCACCGCAGTAACTTATAAAATCAATAGAAATGTCTGAATCTAAATCATGACTTTTAAGATCTTCAACTAAGTAATGTGCCATTGCGTGGTCAATTCCGGGATCAAGGCCAACTTCATTTACACAACTCAAGTTTGATTCGATAAATTTTTGATTTAAGTCTAGCATTTCTGGAGATATGTAGGATGAAGAAACAAAGTGGGATTTTTTCTCCAAACATAAATTTGCTAGGGGTACATGCCATTCACCGGGAAGCATGGAAACTAAAATATCATTACTATTTAATTGAGTTTTTAATTTATCCATGGAGAATTCTTGAATTTCCACATTGAAGTTCTGCAGAGCAACCTTTGCTGTTTGCACAGTTCGGTTCCATACAATAATTTGATGCCCATCTTGAATTAGTTTTTTAATTCCAGGTATTGCAGATAGTCCAGTTCCAACCCAGTGGATAGTTTGCATTTTAAGTCTCCTAAAGGTGTTTTAAATATATTTCATGCGCGTTCGCCCAGACACCTTGATTGATATTCTTTAATTCAAACAAGGTAGGTAAAAGCTGAGCGGCAAAGTCCTTGCTACTTTCAACGGGCAACATTGATGGAAGATTGTCAATTGCAGTAACGTCGAGTGGTGTTTTTTTATCTGTTACACGAATAACTGGGTTAGCAAAACTAGTAGCCGTGTTGTAAATAGGTATGGGATTATAAGGACTATCTGGATCACATGAGACGTCAGATATTACACTCAACTCTCTAGATGAATTAATCGCAGAGCTTGGCACAAATATTGGAACCCCCGGGCGTGCTAAAATACAATTTATAAAAATATT